>JAAYAR010000086.1 GCA_012719235.1 Clostridiales bacterium | reverse complement strand
TTCATCGTTCATCTCCCTTTCTTTGATCTAAAGGGTCGGGATTCATGCACGGGACAGGGCGCCCGCATTTCCAGCCGCGCCAAGCCCGCTCAGTCGCTTGATAACGCCCATCGGCAGATCGTTCGGCGAATTTTGGCGGCCTTTTTGCACTCTGAAAGCGCTCAGGTGAGATCCCGCCTGACCTGCTCTGTCCCTCCACCCCATGACGAACGATACGCAGCCTGATAGCACTCGGTCGGCGGCGGCATAAAACTCGGCGAGCGTGACCCTGCCGCCTATAGCCCCGCGCAGCTTATCCAGCGGGAGAACGAGCATGATACCGGCTGTCTGCCCCAGCATATCTATCCCCTCACCCGCTGTCCGATTCCGCCGGGTTCCCTCCATGGCGAGGGGCAGCGTCACGGCCGCAATTACGGGAACGCCCGCCTCCGCGGCCAGACGGGCGATCACCGTGGCGGCTCCGGTTCCCGTGCCGCCGCCCATGCCGGCGACGATCCATATCAATTCGGCTCCGCTCACCGCTTTTCGCAGCCTGTCGGCGCACGCTTCGGCGCACTTTTCGGCCCTGAGCCGGCTGCCGCCCGATCCCAGACCGAATATCGTCGCGCCCTGAAGTTCGATCCTGTGGTGCGCGGTCGAGGTCCGCGCGGACACCCAGTCGGTATCGACGGCGATGAGCTCGCAGTCCGCCGGGCTCGCCTTAGCCATGAGACCGACCGCCCGGCACCCCGCCCCGCCGACGCCGAATATCTTTATCCTGCCGTACCCGTCCATATTTTCAGCACCGTTCATATTATAATTATAATGTGTACCGCCCGGGCGCGCAGCGCCGGAGGAGAACGTCTTTATCACCAGTTCCCTGATTGAAAGCAGTGAGAGTATGTACTGATTAGTTGCATTGAACGTATCCAACTCTAGTAGATTCTTGACGTGTTCCCATTATGCACCGTCATAATATCGGATACCGATATGCACTAATGCCGTACAAAACATCTTGTCATTTATGACTTTCGAATTTGATTACTTTAAACGATAGAAAACGTTGCGCACATATTGTATCAATAATTCAAACTCAGAATCATCGATGCCGATATCCCCTACAAGCCTCTTTCTTGAGAACTCCCGGTCTATACGGCGTTTGAGTTTTTCCAAAGGGGAAAGCACCTTTTTGAATGAAGAGGGTCCTGGTTTTTGATTATGTTTCATTTCATTTTCCACTCGCTCAACATTTTTATCCTGAAAGTATTATCTTTTTTTGTCTTTCTTCGTTTGTATATGAAACGCTTGTACCCCCTTAGAATTTTCAACATATCAACAATTTCTACTATTATACGGGAAATTGTACCACCAGTAAAGTGTTATTAGTTCGTTTTATTCTATTGTCATTAAATTGCGACAATTCCGGTGACATTATTGTAAGTATAATCATCACTGCCCTCCCCCAACTGAAAACCATAATTGAAATCTGTTTTGCCGGATCGTGTCTGCGCGCGCAAAATGATCCCCCGGACACGCTGCCTTGATCGTGTTCCGGGGGGAGAATTGTATATTGCAGGGTTCATTATTCTTATTGCAAGTACCGGCTTAAGTCTTGTTTGATCCGGCCACCGGTTTACCTCTCAGGCACCGGTTCCCTGTTTATGTACACGACGCTCGTCAGGCGGCCGGTTATAAGCGAGCACGCGTAGTCGTACCCGGCCGCAAGATCGTCCGGCGAGTGCGCGTCGGAGCCTATCGTGACCCTGGTTCCGCCGGCCTGTTCGTACATCTTCAGAAACTCTCTGTCCGGCATCGCCTCGGTAAGGCCCCTGCGCAGCGACGAGGTGTTGATCTCGAGCGCTATATCGTTTTTTGCCATCTCTTCGAAAATGCTGTATATCCGCTCCCTCTGCCAGACGCATTCTTTATAGAACCTCTTGGGGAAATCTATATGCGCAAGAGAATCAAAGCCCCCGTGCGCGACGGCTTTATAAATTTCTTCCCAATACTTCTCGTATGCATCTTCCGCGGGGTACCCGATACTGACCAGCTCGCCCGTGCGCATGTCGTTGATCCAGTAGTGTACGCTGCCGAGTATGAAATCATAGGGCAGCTTTCGGTACTTCTCAAACTCTTCCGTGTATATATGCGGCTCGGAAAACTCTATCCCGCAAAGAAGTTTTACTCTGCCGGAATACTTCTCCTTAGCCTCATTGAACTCGCCGAAAAATTTCTCCGCGTCATACAGGCCGTACCCCGGGTCAGCTTTGTTCATATTTATGTGGTCTGTGAAGCACAGATACTGCAGCCCGATCCGGACGGCCTTTTCGCATTGTTCCCGGATCGTCGCTTTGGAATCATGCGAATGGTTCGTATGCACGTGCAGATCGATCATTTTGCCACTCTCCCTATACCGTTTATTTGATGCAGCCCTGAAAAGCCCGCGTCGGCTTTCGCCGGGTGAAACCTTGAAACCGCGTCTTTTTCCGGCCCGAATGTTCTCCGTTTTATGTATTCAGCCGGAGCCTCTGAAATTGTCAAGGCTGCGCGGCTGAGAAGCGATGCGCGTTTTATATTGCCCGGCGGAAGTTCTCAGTACCAGGGGTAGGCGTGTACCTCGAAATTGTCTGTGACGCAGCTCTCCTCTCCGGGCAGCCACACTTCAAAGGGTATACTGCCGCTTGCCGCGACTTTATCCGTGTATGCGGTCTCGCCCGCGAGCAGTTTGCCGCCGTCGTCGCGGAACAGCACGACCACTGCGGCCGAATCGATGTTGAAGCTGTTCGGATTGGCGATCTCGCCCACTATCTTATCCGAGCGCCGTACAGGGTTTATGACCGTGAGCGGCTCGCCCGCATAGTCGATAAGCTCCGGCGAGATCCAGTGGAATCCTTCAGGCTGAACGATTTCGAACTCCACAGTCGCCGGTGTGCTGTCGACGCCCGGCCCCTGGAACGCGCTGTACCAGGTCTCGCCCGGCAGGATCGACGAGCCCACTATATCCTCCGTGCCCAACACCGCGCCGTCCGCGTCCCGGGCCGTTATCCTTACCGTCGGGTACAGGACCGCCCTGTCGGCGCCGGGGTTTTTCACGACGAGGGCGTACCGGACATAGAACCTGTCGGGCCCCTCTGTGAGGGCGTAGCCGCTTTCGACCAGCTCAAGCCGATAGTCCGTGTCAGGCGCCCCGCTGCTCTGCTTCCGGCCGTCTGTGAGATCTGGCACAGCCGGCTTGCCGCTCTCCGCGTTTCCCGGCGGTGTGACGGCGATGCCGCCGCAGGCAGCGTATGTGAGCGCCAGCGCTGCTGCCAGCGCTGCGGTCAATAACCTTTTCATTCGGGCCCCTCCCGTTACCGCGGTCCGTTCGTATTCGGCGCAGATAGTTCAAACAGTATTCTTGTCAACAATCTCCGCCGTTATACGGGAAATGTCGTTTGAAGGGGTTCTCGGGGCCTGTCATTTTTGCACGTATCGGGATCCCCGGTGAGCGCCGCCGGGGCATTTGCGGTTTTTGTTATTATACGGGAAATATTACCGTCAGTAAAGGGCATTTCCGGCGCTTTGTGTATACGCCGCAGGATCGTGATGGTCTGATGGCCCGCTGTCCGGCCGAAAAATAAAACCCCCCGCCGAAGAAACGGCGGGGCGCAGCGTATGTTTGAGCGAAGAAACTCGCGGCGCGAGTTTACATAATACGCGCGCCGGTCTGTATGCTTTTTTCTGACAGCGCGTCAGCGGCGGTCTCTGTTGTCCCGGCACCATATCGCTATCTCGGTTATGAGCGAAAGCGGCAGCGGCTTGTCGTACGGGAATTGTACCGTGCCTTTGCTGGTTTTGTATTCCGTGAGCCTGTCGCGGAAATGCCCGACAGCCTTATCGCCGGGGTACAGACCGATGTGCTTTTTGAACGCCGCGAAGTGGATGATATTCACTTTTTGCCTATAAGTCGGCATCCTCCAGGATATGCGCTCCTCCGCGTCCGGGAGCGCGGCGCGGAGCGTGTCCCGCACCTGACGGAGCAGCGGCCTGACGCTCTCCGGCTGCGCTGCGATATAGGCGTCGATCGTCTCCGGCTGCTCGCTGCAGAAATGCTGCTGATTCGTTTTCTCGAACTCCCGTCCGCATTTGGGGCACTGCCACACGGCGCGCTCACCTCGCTCTTTTTGATCATTCTGCGTCTGAGAATATATCGAATGTTGGTTTACATAATCAAATCCGGCTCAGGAAAGGCGCCCGTATGAGGCACTGCAGTTTTCGCCGATATCACATATCACCGGAACAGGATAATCCTATCAGTTTGGGATTGTATTCGGGAATAAAAAAAGCGCAGGTACTTAAAACAGAAACTATCTTTTTTGTTTCGAGTAAATCAAGCTGTACATTAAGGATGCGGTTTTGTTCTGGTATTATGCCGTCGCCCATCTCATTAGTTATCAGGTCCCGGGCTTTATCAATATTCTGCCTGATAACTATACTGCACTCTTCTTTGTTCACAGCAAACTTTCTATAGTCGTGGTTGCGGTTCTCCCGGCCGACACGTGCTTTGTAGCCTCCTGCCGCTAACTCCTCTAATGTTGAAAGATATGTGTCAAAACTGGGATCAGGGATAGATCTCATATGGTAGAAAGCCTCCACCATGGGGTAGTTTAAGTACAGCTTACCCATATCGGAAGATTCGGTAAAGTATTCAGCCATTCTGCGGATCTTCTCAGGCGCGAAGTCCGGAGCATGCGGTTCATAGTCGAAGATCAGGAGCATATCCGAATACACATCATCAAATATAGCCTTCCTCGACTCATTGTGCTCTCGCGCCTTCAATACCTGCAGCAAATCAAACGCCGATGGGTCGTTATCCGCAAACATCTCATTGAAGAGAGTGTAGATGTTTGTGCGGTAAGGGACGATTTTGTATTTTATGTCGATTTCGAAGATGCGGAGCAGCCGTTCCATCAGGTCGACATCCCTCCGCTCACCTTCGACAAGCACGAGTATCTTTCTCTTCTCCTCAGCCATTAAACTCACCGCTCATATACAGCTTCTCAAGATTATGGCCTTCACGGAGCTCGCGGTTTGTGGCGTTGGCGAAGGAGGTCAGTTTTTCGCCGGTGAGAATAAAATAACAATCCGGGCGCATGATCTTGTTGGTGAGAAGATTCGTGTTGTGTGAGGTCAGTATAGTCTGTGAACCGGACATCCTCTCGAGGAGCTCAACAATAGTCTCTGCAAGCTCATAGTGATAAAAAGCGTCGAACTCATCAATAAACATGAGAGAAACATCTGACGCCGTTTTATACCAATAGAAGAACGTGTACAGTGCCTTGGTCCCGCTGGATGCCACCTTGAAGAAGGGCAGCGGAACACGGGTGTCAAAATAGAGACGTTTCGTACCGTCGACGTCCTTTTTGGCAATCAGGTTCTCCTTTATTCCGGCTTTTTGGAGAAACGCCTCCAGCTCCTTTATCATATTCCCCTCAAAGATAAAGTCAAAGTAGTCGTTGCTCTTTGACTTATAGCCGATATATCGGTTCTCGTCCAAACTGCGGAACCAGAGCATCCGGGAAACATAGCGCAGCATCTGATACAGCGGATGGTCGTCCGTCAGCGATGAATTTGCGATGGTATACTTAAGAATCGAATCATTACCCCGGAATAAAAAGTTCAATGTCGGGGTCAGCGCCTCAAGTCCCGACAGGTCACCGCGCCTGTCTTCATAATCGAACCAAAAAAGCTTCTTGCCATCTACGGAGACCGCTTCATAAACGAGCGACTGCTTATCGTTCTTTCGATATCGGTAGTTAACCACCCCGGTACTGAAGGCGAACACGTAGTGAAACTCCGCGTACCCCGCTTTATTGTTGACGTTCAGATAATAATCGTACAACCCGGGTGTCACATTGTTTGTTGTCAGATGTGATACTATATCGAACATAGCAAGGCCAAGGTTAGATTTGCCAACGCTGTTCTTTCCATAAACAATGATCTTGCTCAGGAACCCCCCGTTTACGCAGGAAGTGCTGAATCTATAGTCACGGACATCGGAAAAATCGAGACGTATCGTGTTTTCGAAATTTTTAAACCCGGTGACCTCAAAAAGTTTCAACATATCGCCCACCTCTTTCAAGGCAAGTATAACAATCTAATAATATCGCGTCAAGAGAATCCGGAATTGCTTTACGGTATACCAGTAAAAATATTTCGACATTTTGTGCTGCACTTTAGGCTGCCGTACAATAACACGCTATATATAATCAGGGTACAACAGATCAGTATCTGCCATACCCTGATATATCTCTGCCATAGCTGCGCTGCGATATAGGCGTCGATCGTCTCCGGCTGCTCGCTGCAGAAATGCTGCTGATTCGTTTTTTCGAACTCCCGTCCGCATTTGGGGCACTGCCACACGGCGCGTTCACCTCGCTCTTTTTGATCATTCTGCGTATCCGAGGCCATATCGAATATTGGTTTACATAATTCTATTTGCCTCAGGGGCAGCGCCCGTATGAGGCCGGAATATAACGCGCCCCGCTACTGTATTTTCCCGTATTTGTCCTCTAGAAATTCAACAGTGGCGCGTATCAACCTCTCAAGCGCGTCCATATTGATGTCCGACAGCTTCTTTACGTAGATACAGGCCTTCCCCATCGTATATTTGCCCAGGTCCTCGAGCAGATGCTCATGCTCCGGTTCTCCTGTATAAACGTACAACGAGATAGCCGCTTTGCGCGGGGAGAACGCCACGAGCGGCCAGTCGCCCTCCTGTGTGCAGCGGTCCGACTTGTAGTGATAGCTGCCGAACCCGATCATCGACGGGCCCCACATTTTGGGCGGGTGCCCCGTGACCCTCTGCATGAACTTAACGAGTTCATAACTGTCCTCGCGCTTCCGCTCGCTGTTCGCGTAAGAATTGATGAACTCAAAAACGTCTCCGTCGTGCTGTCTGGTCTTTAGTTCGGCCATCTGAGCACCCCTTTTCACTTGTTTTCCGCACTTATCCGGGATAAACCGAAGGTTCAGACGTATAACTCCGCGACCGAATACAGCGCCGCCTCCCCCGCCATGAACACTTTTCCGCCCTCATAGCGGCAGTACAGGGTCCCGCCGCGCTTTGACGCCTGATAAGCTTTCAGCTCGCGCTTCCCGAGCCTGTTGCTCCAATAGGGGACAATGTGGCAGTGCCCCGAACCGCAGACCGGGTCTTCCGGGATGTTAAGCTTCGGCCCGAAGCTTCTTGACACGCAGTCTGCGCCGGAGCCGGGCGCCGTAACGTGCAGCAGCAGCCCGTCAAGCCCCTTGATCTGTTCAATATCGGGGCTCATGTTCTTTATATGCTCCTCGTCGTCGAAAACGCACAGCAGATCCCGCGCAGAGTACGCCTCCAGAGGCCTCGCCCCGAGAGCTTTTTCCATGGCGTCCGTCACCGGGACCGCCGCCAGTTCATAGGCGGGGAACTCCATCTCGTAAAGGCGGCCTTTTTTCACAACTTTGAGATCGCCGCTCCGCGTTGTAAAAGTGACCTCGCGCGCGTCCTTTTCGTAGTGGTTCATCAGCACGCAGGCGCAGGCCAGCGTGGCATGGCCGCACAGGTCGATTTCTCCACCCGGCGTAAACCAGCGCAGATGATACTTGTCGCCCTCTTTGACAGCGAACGCGGTCTCCGAAAGGTTGTTCTCAACTGTGATCGACATCATCAGCGGCTCGTCGATCCACCCGTCCAATATGCATACAGCCGCGGGATTACCGCCGAATACTTTGTCCGTGAAAGCGTCCACAACGTACTGTTTCATCATCCTGCCCCCTTTTATCGAAATCTCACCCTATTATTTCATCGCGGATCTTCACCGCACCGTTCGGATCGTTATCATGATATGTTATCAAATCCGGATGAAAAATCAATACCCGTCTTCAGGTCAGCTCCCCGGGCTCCGGCTTTCTAGGCGGAAACCACATCCTCGTTCTATTCGCGATCCTTACAAGTATCAGCATGACGGGCACTTCCGTGAGGACCCCCACGATGGTGGCGAGCGCGGCCGGGCTGTCCGTACCGAAGAGCGATATCGCGACTGCGACCGCCAGCTCAAAAAAGTTCGACGCGCCGATCATCCCGGCGGGAGCCGCTATATCATGAGGGAGCTTCAGCACCCGGGCAGCCATATACGCAATAAAAAATATAAGGAAAGTCTGAATGATCAGCGGAACGGCGATCAGAACGATGTGCAGCGGGTTGTTCAGAATCACGTCCCCCTGGAACGAAAAGATCAGTACCAGCGTTAAGAGCAGGCCTATGGTAGTGACGCTGCCGAATTTCGGAACGAACCTCTTCTCAAAGTGTTCAAGGCCGCGCTTTTTTACGACTGATCTCCGGGTAACGGCCCCGCCGGCAAGCGGAACGACAACGAACAGGACAACGGACAGGATCAGAGTATCCCACGGTATCGATACGCCTCCAATGCCCAGCAGAAACGCGACTATCGGCGTGAAAGCCACGAGGATTATCAGGTCGTTTGTCGCCACCTGCACGACGGTATATGCCGCGTTGCCTTTCGTCAGAAAACTCCACACAAACACCATCGCAGTGCATGGCGCAGCTCCCAGAAGGATCGCGCCCGCAAGGTAGTCCTGCGCCAGCTCAGCCGGGATCAGGGACCTGAATATCACGAAGAAAAACAGCCACGAGATGCCGAACATGGTGAAGGGCTTTATCAGCCAGTTTGATATCCATGTGACAAAAAGGCCCGCGGGATTTTTGCCCACGTTTTTGATGCTGGCGAAATCCACCTTTATCATCATCGGGTAGATCATCAGCCATATCAAAACTGCTATGGGGATCGAGACCTGCGCGTATTCAAAGCGGCTAAGAAAATCCGGGACAGCCGGCAGGAGTTTTCCGATGAGCACTCCCGCAGCCATACAAAGTACGACCCACAGGGTCAGGTATTTTTCAAAAAAACCTATGCCCGCTTTTTTCTCTTTACTCATAAATTACTCCCCGGCCGGCAGCAGCAGGTCTTCCCTTCACTCATCTTCGTCACATCCCCCGCAGAAGACCGCGCCCTCTTTGCAGATGCAGTCTTCTTTATCGGTGGTGATCCTGCGGAGAAACTGCACTGTCCTGTCGATAGTATCCTTGTCCAACGAGTAATATGTCCACTTGCCCTGCTCCCTGCCCCTGACCAGCCCGCATTCACACAGGAGCTTCATATGGTGGGACAGCGTGGATTGGGACATCTCGAATTTCTCCAGGATCATGCAGGCGCAGAGCTCCCCGCAGGAGAGCATGTCCACGATCATGGCCCTTTTCGGGTCTCCAAGGGCCTTGAATACTCTGGTGTATTCCAAATATTCCTTCATATCCGCACCTCAACTCAGTATCGATACGGCAATTATATGTACCAAATCGAATTTCGTCAATATGATAACCGCAAATGCGCGGCAATTCTATGGGTACGGGATCGACGGGCGGCCAGCCCAGGCGTTAACCGCAGCGGGCCAATTGGCGGCGGCAGGTATTGGCGCATACAATGGGTCATAGGTGGTGAAACAATTGATATCCCGGAAAGAATTCATTACGATGTCGCTCGATCTGAACCTTTTTTTCCTGAGGATAATGAAAGAGCACTCATTTTTCCTTGAAATGGGGTTCACGCCGAGGGACAAAAACCTTGCTGACAGAGCGGGGGCTTTCAGGCAGAGATTCGAGCAGCTGCTCTCAAGAGCGACGGCTCTCGCAAGCGGAAACGTGAGCGCTGACGCGCTGAACTCCCGGCAGATAACCACGCGGTACACGCTGGACGCCGAAAAGCTTACAAACTTCTACACCGGAACACCGTTCAACCTGGAACTGACGAGGCGCGAGCAGGCGCTGCAGCCCGCAGGTTTCGGAATGCCCGGCACACGATTGGAAGAAGCGGTCGAGGACCTTGACCGGAGAGCATATCAACTGACAGGCGAACTGGCCGCGTTTAAAGAGCGGCTGCTGGAGAGCGTCAGGACATGCAGGACGTTTACGCTGAACTATCCCCTGCTGATAGAGCACATTCTCAGAGAAGCCAGGCACTTCATGAACATGCTCTCAATGCTCGTGCGGCGGGAAAGCATAGGCGGCACCGAAGAGCTTCTGAACCAGGAGATATTCTGGAACCGGCAGATGGCGGAACACGCCAAGTTCATCGCGGGGTTGCTCGACCCGACGGAAGAGGCGCTGATCGACACGGCGAGGATGTTCGGCAGGGAGTTCGACGAACTGACCGCCGAGGCGGAGCGCACATCAAGGCAGGCTCTCGATATTGCGGGCATTACGGAGGACAGCATCGAAGGTACGATAAGGCTGCGCGACTTCAAGGCGGCCGGCACGGAAGGTCTGCTCGAATGCGCCATACAGTCGATAATAATCCCGCTGCTCGGGGATCACGTGCTGCGCGAAGCGAACCACTATCTGTGTATTATGGGTGTGTGCCGAAACTGAGATGATAACGGGGTGCGACAAGCGTGCATGACGGGAAGGGCGACACCTCATCCGGCCGGCTTTGCCGCCCACACGGGCCTTCTCCCGGAGGAGAAGGTGCCGAGCGCAGTGAGGCGGATGAGGTGGCGCTACGCCATTCGACCGCAGTTTGAAGCAGAAGGTTGACACCTCATCCGGCCGGCTTCGCCGCCCACACTGGCCTTCTCCTGGAGGAGAAGGTGCCGAGCGCAGTGAGGCGGATGAGGTGGTGCTCCGTCTTTCAGCCGCAGTTTGAAGCAGAAGGTTGACACCCCATCCGAGCGTCTTTGCCGTCCACACGAGCCTTCTCCCGGAGGAGAAGGTGCCGAGCGCAGTGAGGCGGATGAGGTGGCGCTACGCCATTCGACCGCAGTTTGAAGCAGAAGGTTGACACCTCATCCGGACGGCTTTGCCGTCCACCTTCCCCTCAAAGGGGAAGGCCAAACCTCACCCGAGCGGCTTCGCAGTCCACCTTCCCCTCAAAGGGGAATGCTCATGGGTGCAGCGAAAAAAAACGGCAGCATCTCTTGACATATTTATTGCCCCGTCGTATTATGTTCGCGGTACATATGAACGATTGCTCAAGTATTCATTGGTTAGGCAGGAAGTGAGGTGCGACATGGCTGACAGAGGGAGGTTCACGGACAGGTGCGACTGCAGCGTCATACATGAGGACGTTGTAAACGCCGTGCGGGGGAAAATGCCCGGCGAGGAGAGCCTTTATGTTCTCGCGGAGCTCTTTAAAGTCTTCGGCGACTCCACCAGGATAAAGATACTCTGCGCACTTGCGGAGTCGGAGATGTGCGTGTGCGATATTTCGGTGCTGCTGAACATGACGCAGTCGGCGATATCCCATCAGCTGCGGGTCCTAAAGCAGGCGCGGCTCGTAAAATACCGCAGGGATGGCAAGGTCGTCTACTATTCGCTGGACGACGCCCACGTTAAACAGATATTCGACCAGGGCCTGAACCATATAAGCGAACTCGGGACTCCTGTACAGGAAGAATTCAGACAGAAAGAAGACTGAAAAAGCCGTGGAGAACAGAAGAGTAATAATAATTGAAGACCTGCACTGCAGCGAGTGCGCGGACAAACTGGAGACTTCCGTGCGCGGGATCGACGGGGTCGCCCACGCCGCGATGGATTATGACGCGAAGACACTCACGATCGAGGCCGGCAACGGCGGGGATATAGACATCATCGTATCGGAAGCGGACGATATCATCAAAAAGCTCGAACCCCACGTGACGGTCAACGAAAAGTTGATCGCAAAGACCGTCAAAAAGGTGCTGCTGCTTGTGGGCCTGGGGTGCGCAGACTGCGCGGCGAGGATCGAAAAGGAAGTCGGCTGCCTGCCCGGGGTAGTGTCCGCCGTTGTGGACTTCGCTTCCCAGAGGCTCACTATCGAAGTGGGCGGCGGATATGAAAAGGACGCCATAATCGAAAAGGCGTCGGATATCGCCCGGCGGATCGAGACCGGCATCGACGTCGTCGAAGAGGGGCGGGGTAAGAGCGAGGAAACGGGCGGCATAAGTAAAGGCAGGATCATCCGCTTAGCCGCCGGCGCTGTACTGTTTGTTATCGCGCTCATCTTCAAACTCCCCTTCTGGGTCGGGTTCGGGGTATTCCTGGCGAGCTATATTGCTGTCGGCGGAGAGGTGATCCTGAAGGCCCTGAAGAACATATTGAAAGGCCGGGTATTCGACGAATACTTCCTGATGAGCGCCGCCACCATCGGAGCCTTCGCCATCGGGGAGTTCCCCGAGGGCGTGGCCGTTATGCTCTTCTACCAGGCGGGCGAGTTCTTTCAGGACATCGCAGTCAACCGCTCCAGAAGGTCCATCGCCGCGCTTATGGATATACGCCCGGACTATGCGAATCTCAAGGTCGGAAATGAGGTCAAAAAGACCGCGCCCGGGGAGGTGCGCGTGGGTGATATCATCATAGTAAAGCCTGGCGAGAGGGTCCCCCTGGACGGCAGGGTGACAGAGGGCAATTCCATGCTCGACACCTCGGCGCTCACCGGCGAGTCCGTGCCGAGGGAGGCCCTGGCAGGGAGCGAGGTGCTGTCGGGCTCCGTCAATATAAACGGGCTGCTCACAATAGAGGTCACAAAGGAGTTCGGCGAATCCACCGTCTCCAGGATCCTCGACCTTGTGCAGAACGCGGGCAGCAGGAAGGCCAGGACAGAAAATTTCATCACGAAATTTGCGAGGTACTACACCCCGATAGTCGTATTCGTCGCGGCGGCGCTCGCTGTCGTTCCCCCCCTCGTGATACGGGGCGCGGGCTTTTCGGAGTGGATATACAGGGCGCTGTTGTTCCTGGTCGTCTCCTGCCCCTGCGCGCTGGTCATATCCATCCCGCTCGGCTTCTTCGGCGGCATCGGCGGGGCCTCGAAAAACGGCATTCTCATAAAGGGGAGCAACTATCTTGAGGCGCTGAGCAGCACGGACATCGTCGTCTTCGACAAGACGGGCACGCTTACAAAGGGCGTTTTCAAGGTGACGGGCGTGCGCGCCGCGGGCGGTATCCCGGAGGTTGACATAATTGAGTATGCAGCCTATGCCGAGAGCTACTCGGGCCACCCCATCGCCCGGTCGATTATTGACGCCTACGGCCGGGATATCGACAAAAACGAGATAACCGAGTATGACGAGATCGCGGGGTACGGCATAGCGGCCACGGTGAAGGGCAGAAAGGTCCTCGCGGGGAACGCAAGGCTCATGAAAAAAGAAAACGTCTTCTTTGAAGACGCCCCGGATGCCGGCACTATCGTTCATATCGCCGTTGACGGCAGGTATGCCGGGCATATCGTTATTTCGGACGAAGTCAAAGACGACAGCAAAAGCGCGATTCAAGCGCTAAGGGACATGGGTGTTCGGAAGCTCGTAATGCTCACGGGCGACAGCAGAGCGGCGGGCGAAAGGATCGGCACGGAGCTGGGGCTCGACGAGATTCACGCCGAGCTGCTGCCCGACCGGAAGGTGGAGATACTCGAGTCGCTGCACAGGCAGAAATCGCCCAAGGGAACGCTCATATTCGTGGGCGACGGCATAAACGACGCCCCCGTCCTCGCCCGCGCCGACGTGGGGATCGCCATGGGGGGCGTCGGCTCCGACGCGGCGATAGAGGCCGCCGACGTCGTGCTGATGACCGACGAGCCTTCCAAGATAGTCAGCGCCATAAAGATAGCCGGGAGGACCCGGGGCATCGTGTGGCAGAACATCATATTCTCACTGGTCGTCAAGGGTATCGTGCTGGCTCTGGGCGCGGGCGGCGTCGCGACCATGTGGGAGGCGGTCTTTGCGGACGTCGGCGTCGCGCTGCTGGCGGTGCTGAACGCCATGCGCGTTATGAACACAAAAAAGCTCTGATCGCGGCTGGCCCTATACCTTTCTCGCCTTAAAGCCGAGGAACAGGTAGGCGCCCAGAACCGCCGTGAATCCGGTCGCCGAAAACACGCTGAACCGCTCGGGGATACCGAAGAACCGCGCGGGCACGGCGCCTGCCCCGACCGCTCCTATGAGCATAAGCGCCAGCGCGACGGTCGCCCATATCGCTATGCTGCGCCAGCTTTTTTGCCTGTACCCGCCGACCATAATGAGGACCAGCGACGATATGGAGAGCAGCACGACAAGGACCGTCACTATAATGTGCATAACGTTCTGAAATGAGCTCACGTTGCCGCTGTCGGATATGGGGAACATGGCGTAGCCCACGCTCGACACCCAGTTCATGCCCGCAAAGAGGTAGATGCCCAGGCGCATGGACTTATTCAGCTTCCCCTGTACGAACACGCACACCATCATGATCGAGACCAGGCCGCACACGCCGTGCAGCGCGGCGAGCTGCGACCACAGCATCCTGGAGGGGGCGTTGCTCGCGCTCAGGTCGCTGACCGCCTGCGCCATCCAGTTATACCCGGGATAAGCCAGCGGCGAAAAGACTACTGCCGCGGTATAGGACAGCAGACTTACGATACCAAGCAGCCCGCACCATTGGACCAGTGACTTTTTCATGCAAAGCCCCTCCGAACTCTGTCTGTTTTGGGTCTGGAACGCCTGCCCGGGCGCTGCCGGGTTATTATTCGACTATCCAGTCGGTCAGTTCCTTTACTTTTTCCTGATTCGCCGGGTTGTTCGCAAAGGCTTCTTTTTCTCTCGCCCTGCCGCAGAGGACGGTCATCGAAGAGCCGAGCCCGGCCACGCTGCCGCACAGGCCGAACAGGCGCGCCGCCTTCTCCGCTTCAGCGTCGGGCATATTCCCGTATGTAAGCACGACGCCGCATTTCCGCTTCTCGCAGGGTTTTGTCGGGGCCTTGTTCGGGTTGAAGAGCACGTAGAACCGGTCGACCAGCGTTTTAAAGGGGCCGGGGGCGGCGCCGAAATATATGGGCGACACGAACAGCACTCCGTCATACTCCGTGGCCTTTTTCACGAGCTCCGGCACGTCGTCCTCATGTACGCACTTGTCCGTGGTCTTGCAGGTGTCGCAGCCGATGCAGTTTTTGATCTCGTGCTCCCTGATACGGAACACTTCGGCCTGAACGCCCCGCGCCTTAAGCTCTTTTGCCGCGAGTTCGGCGATCGCGTCGCTGTTGCCGCCTTCACGGGGGCTGCCGTTAATGATGATGACCTTTTTCATGATGCACTTCCTTTCCGTGGGGACTTTTCTTTTATGTTCCGATTATACGCAAACCTCTGCCTGTTTCAACAAGAATCCTGATCCCGGGGGTGCTTTTTTTTTACTCTTTTTCGGCGGCAGGCCGATAGACACCGCATCTTATTCCAAGGACGCGAGATATTGATCGACCTCTGCTCTGCTTTTGAAAACGGTGATGTTCTTGTCGCCGTATTTTTCAAGAAGGCAATATATCTCCCCAAGCTGCTCATGGGGAAACGCGCGGACATACCCGAGAAACTCCTCGTCCGGCCCGCTCTCGACCCATGGGAGGTCGTCCCTTTTTGTACCTACCCGGGCGATTATGCTCTCGATGCATTGCCCGACCGGCAGGTCAAGAAAGAAGATCGTGTCGCAGGCTCTCATCCTGAGCTCGAGCGTCCGCCGGTAGTTCCCGTCGATTATCCACTCCGTCTGTTTTATCGCCCCGGCGACGCGCCGCTCAAGCGTCTCCTCGTCGACGGACGTGCCGTCCGCGTTCCAGTACAGGCGGTCCATATGGATGACGGGCAGCCCGAGCTTCCCTCCGAGCGCCCTCGCGAACGTGCTTTTGCCCGCGCCGGGACAACCGATTATCATTATACGTTTCATTGCTTTTTCCCTGCATGTATTTGCCTGAGGTCTAAGTTTACATAATGCACCGTTTGTGTTGCGAAGCCGACCGGATGAGGTGTTGCCTTCCCCTCCGAGGGGAAGGTGGACGGCGGAGCCGGCCGGATGAGGTGGATTCCGTCCATCCCGATTACGCCACCTCATCCGCCTCGCTGCGTTCGGCACCTTCTCCTCTAGGAGAAGGCTCGTGTGGGCGGCGAAGCCGGTCGGATGAGGTGGATTCCGTTCTTTCCAACGAAGCGCCACCTCA
>JAAYAR010000085.1 GCA_012719235.1 Clostridiales bacterium | reverse complement strand
GCGTGAAAATGCCCGGAAGCCGCGTTGCTCCGGGCATTCGGTTTTCTCTGCGGTTATTTGCCGCCGTCCGGAATTGTGAATCTCCAGGCGCAGAACCATTCGGCCGGATGGCTGTCTGGAGGGCAGCCGATACACTCCGTTTTGATCCTGGGATCGATGCCCTCGGCGAAAGCGGTGTACTCGACAAGCCCCGCGCTCTTGCAGGGGTAGTCGTCAAGACCCTTTCTGACGCGGGCGCTCTGCACGCGGCAGTCGTTCATGTGGAATATCAGGCAGTTTTCACCCTCCCAACTGGTGGACTGCACGTTGAGCCGCCCGTACATACGGAAATTCAGCGCCCTTTCGAGCCCTTTCAGGCCCGGGTGTTCCCCCATGCCCAGAAGGCGTTTTATCGACCAAGCCTCAAACGGGGAAAATCTGCCCCACGTGGAGTCGTTGCAGCGCTTGGCGTCGTTCATGCCGCGCGTAAACTCGACGGACTGAAACCAGACACCGTCCTGCGCGAGCCAGCTTTTTGCGATCGCGTCTATGATCGAAAGCTGCTTTGATTCCGGCATATCAAGAAGCGCCGAAGGGACGCCGTCCCTGAGATCGAAACCGAACTCTTCCGCCATGCGCTTGAGCGTGACGTTCCGGCTTCTTGACCAGGCGTATTCCATCGCCTCGAGGGCCCTCTCAAATCCAAGCTGATGCTCTACCTCCCTGAACCAGAGGGTGTGGTGTACCATCATGCGGTGGAACATGTCCAGCATGAGTTCGGTCAGCTGCGGCCTTGTCATATCCTCGGCGCGCATAACCTCGTTATCCATGAGAATCCTCCTTATCGCGTCAGCCCCGCTTCGTGTATCCCGAAGCGGACAGCATCTTGACGGGATGCTCTACGCTGTTGTGCCCTTGATTTTTGAGGTGATACCGCTGCTTGAGCGCTCATAACGGCTATCCCGCGAGGGCGCGAAGGGCGTTTACGACAGGGTGTATTTTGCCTTGTACCTGTCAAATGCCGAGTCAAAAGCGATGTTGCCGTGTCTTATCTCGCTTAAGTAGTTATGTGCTCTGAACGAGCTGCGGGACGTTTCAAGCAGATTGACGGCGATGTTTGAGCAATGGTCGGACACCCGCTCGCAGTTTGTCAGAAGGTCCGAAAGGATAAAGCCCATCTCGATGCTGCAGACTCCGTGCTGAAGGCGCTCGATGTGGTTTTGCTTTATATCGTGGATCATCTCGTCAATGACCTGCTCCAGCGGCTCAACCAGTTCCGCAAGTTTAAGGTCTTTTTCGACGTACGCCTTTATCGTCAGGTCCAATATCTCTTTAACTGCCCGAAACAGGACATTTATCTCCCTGTCACCGTGCTCGGAGAACCAAAGTTTCTTTGTATGGAGTTCTTTTGCGACCTGCGAAATGTTGACGGCGTGGTCACCGAGCCGCTCAAAGTCTCCTATGGCGTGCAGCATTTTCGATACTGTCCGGGTATCGCTTTCAGAGAGGGATTTCGAGGAAAGCTTTACAAGGAAAGTCCCCAGCCGGTCTTCATAGCGGTCTATGGTGTCCTCGTCCTCAAGTATCTGCTCGGCAGACTTTTCGTTGTATTCGCCCATGAGAGCGATCGAATCCAGGACGGCCTTTTTTGAAAGTTCCGCCATTTTTGAGGTCTGGTCGTCACACGCAGAGATCGCGACCGAGGGAGTTTCAAGCAGTCGCGTGTCGAGCTGATCTTCGGATGCGCGGCCGACGCTGTCCCTGAGGGCGAAATTCGCGATGGCCTCGAG
>JAAYAR010000084.1 GCA_012719235.1 Clostridiales bacterium | reverse complement strand
TATACGCACCTGATTACGGCTCACTGTCCGTTTCTAAAAACGTGTCAGGTACAGGAGCTTCAGCGTCTGAGAAGTTTACCGTTACGGTACAGTTCACGCCCGGCCAGTACGGCAGCCTGAACGACATCGTGTACAGCGGCGGCCCGGCCAGAGGCTCGGGGAGATATGTACTGTCGCTTTCCGACGGTGAGTATGTAACGTTCACGAATATTCCCTTCGGTACGAGTTACGTAATAACGGAATCACTGACGCCTGCTCAGGAAAACGCCGGCTGGATAGCACCCGAGAACATCAGCGGAACGATCACGGGTACGGCGCCCAGGTTCGAAACAGTAGAGAACGTGTTTGCTCCGCGCTACGGTTCGCTGTACGTTGAAAAAATCGTATCGGGAGACGACCCGTCAACGACTGAAAGGTTTACCGTTACGGTACAGTTCACGCCCGGCCGGTACGGCAGCCTGAATGACATCGGGTTCAGCGGCGGGACCGCAACCGGTTACGGCACATATGTTGTGTCGCTTGCCGGCGGGGAGAGCGCTCACTTCACCAACATCCCCCTGGGAACTGCATACGCAGTGACTGAAATCCTGACAGCCGACCAGGAGGACGACGGCTGGAGCGGGCCTGCGGGGGCCTTTACAGGAACGATATCAGGTACTGCGCTCGTCGGTGTCACGATTCAGAATACATATACCGAATCCGGAGAAGTCGCGGGCGATGTTGATAAACCCGATGATTTGCCGTATGTCGGCGGATACGGCCCTGTCTTCTTTATGCTTGTTGCGGGTTCGGCACTCATCGCGGCCGGAGCAATTGCGTTTGTGATCTCGAAAAAAAGAGGGCAGGGCGGGGCTGAACGCTGACGGTGCGTTATAAAGCTGCGAGATCCCTGCAAAGATAATGCGCGCAATGGCATTTGGGGGAGATGGAATAGCCGCATTTTCTGACAGCTGGTCCCTGCATATACCGTACAGAACAACAGGTATGTGTACGGTATTGAGCGAAGGCTGTTGTCGGGAAAAAGCCCCGGATGATTCAAAACGCACTTTTGTCATTGAAGGCAAAAGTGCGTTTTGCGGAAACACAGTTTCAGTGAGCCCGGTCGGCCCTCAAGCCGGGCGCACGCAAGTTGGGGTTCTAATGAAAGGACGGGATGGGAAAAGTGCGGAAGATGGAAAACGGGAATAAGAAAAGGGTCATGCTTATTCCGGCGGTATTTGCCGGTCTCGGACTGGCCATGATTCTCGCAGCCGTTTTGATAACGGCGGCCGGTTTTCCGTGGGGGATACTTTTTGGCAATGTCCGGGGAGCCGAAGACATTCCTGACCCGTCCCCGATAATCCTGGATAAAAAGGACAGGGACCTCGGGGTAATATATCCGGGTTCGGAACAGGCACCGGGCAGCAGTGCGGATTTGTCGGAAGAGGGCGCTGCAGCGCAGGAAACGGAACCCTCGGCCGTGACTGAGCTGCCGGGCGACAAGGCTGATGCTGATAAGGCTCAAAGTCCGGTCAACTATAACGTTATGGGTTATCTCAAGATACCTGCTCTTAAAGTCTCACAGAACTTATTGCAGGGTACGGAAAAACAGCTGAAATACGGTGTCGGGCATGTTGTTTCAACTGCGCTGCCTGGAGAAACAGGCAATTGCGCGGTCGCCGGCCACCGGTCCGGTCCGTTCCGATACGTGGATCTGCTCGGCACCGGAGATAAAGTGATAATCAAATACAACGACAATACGTACACTTACTCCGTCTACGAAAGCTTTACCGTTTCCCCGAATGAAGTCCGGGTCCTTGAGGACGTCGGCGATCACGCATATACTCTTACACTGATCACATGCACGCCGTATCTGATATATAACCAAAGGCTCATCGTCAGGGCGGAACTTACCGAAATAAACGGGGTTGCACCTGACGAGTTTTTCGGCGGCGCGGATCTCGTGTCCTGAAAAATGATAAATATATATTTCAGGCCTTTTAATGAGTGCTTTAGACATAATTAACAGAGCGATCCTTGTACATTATGAATGAATATCGATATTTTTCGAGGTATTTTTAATCTTTTCTTGACAGAATATGAAAAGTATTATATAAATAACGTGCGAAAAGGCAAACCTGTCGAAAGGCAGGGGCGCAAAACCAAGGGTCTAAGGCCGCTTTGCGGTTATGACAGCCGGTTGCCGAACTTTTCACAGACCTTTCTGAGGTTAGTGGCTGCTGTTCAGGCAACTGAGCGGCAGCTTTTGTTTTTAATTTATTACATAAAAACTTAATACTGAATAAAACTCGAAAAGGCAAACCTGTCGAAAGGCAGGGACGCAAAGCCAGGGGTCTAAAGCCGCATCGCGGCCATGACAGCCGGTTGCCGAAAGTATTTGCAGGGAATATGCCCCGCTTATGCTTTCATTGTCGGTCGAAAGAATAGGGGGGTATTTCCATGAAAAAAGCAGCGTATAAGAAACTGGCGGCGTTCGTGTTTATTTTTGCCGTCGTGTTTTCACTGATGCCTGATGCGTTTGCCGAAACAGACTCCGTAAGCGATTTCAAGGCCGAGGTCATTCGCCTTGTCAATGTCGAGCGTGAGAAGGCAAATGTTGCGCCGCTTCAACAGATGGACGTTCTTTTTACTATGGCTGACGTGCGTGCCGGGGAATCGGCAGTATCTTTCGGACATACAAGACCGAACGGGACACGCTGCTTTACAATATTCGGTGAATATGGTCTTACTTACAAGGCCGCGGGTGAGAATCTTGCATCCGGGTACAAGAAACCGGAAAAAGTTGTGAGCGCATGGATGAATTCCAGTACACACAAGGCCAATATACTTGATCCTGAATTTTCGTACATAGGGATCGGCTACTATGAAGATACGGCAGGAAAGATCCATTGCTCTCAGCTGTTTTACACTCCGACTGATGCCGCGGAACCTGCGCAAAACAGCACGCAGACCGCATCCTCGGCACCGGCTGCGGCCTCACCTGCCGCAGCTGAACAGTCGGTGCCTGCAGCGGCCGCACCGGCGGCGGTACCTGCGCCAGCCGCTCAGCCCGCTCCGACGGCGGCGCCTCAGGCTGCCCCTGTTGTAAAGCCAAAGGCCCATAATACGGCGCTCAAAGCACAGATGAAAAATGCCGGACTGATTGTATAAATATAAAAAAGAAATTATTTGAGGTAACAAACCGCCCGCTTTGCCAGCTGCCCGCTCAAGGGCGCGGCTGCGGGCGGTTTTTCAGAGACTGTCCGCGGTATTACAAAATAGCGCATTACAACGCATCTGTCAGAAAAGCGCAAAATACCTGAGATCTCCGCAGAGAAGCTGTCTTTCCGATGATTATTCTTTTAACAAGCCGGATAATAAGTTATAATAGAGCGAAATCTGAATATGGGAGAGTGTAATATGGCTGAGAATTATCTGGGTGAATCTATCGGTAAGCTGGGGTTTGGCTTTATGAGACTGCCAAAAACCGCCAATGAGTTTGACTATGAAACCATCAATCTGATGGTCGATATGTTCCTCGAGGCGGGTTTCACGTATTTTGACACGGCATACGTCTATACAGGTTCGGAAGAGGCGATGCGCGAGACTCTTGTGAAACGCCATGAGCGCAAAAACTACCAGATCGCTTCAAAGCTGAATCTGATGGGTGCCAAGAAGCCTGAAGATATGCGTGAGATGTTCGAGACTACTCTCCGGCGTCTCGGTACGGATTACGTTGATTTCTACCTTTTGCACGGACTCGGGGAGGCAACCGCCAAAAAAGCGGAGGAGCTCGGAGCCTGGGAGTTCGTGAGGTCATTGAAGGAGGAGGGCAGGATCAGGCATTACGGCTTCTCTTTCCACGACAGCCCCGAGACTCTTGATACGATACTTTCTCGCCATCCTGACGCCGAGTTTGTCCAGCTGCAGATAAACTATCTCGACTGGGACAGCGAGGACGTACAGTCGCGGAGGTGCTATGAAGTTGCCCGGAGCCACAAAAAGCCGGTCATAATCATGGAACCCGTCAAGGGCGGGCTGCTTGCGAGCGCGGATTCTCCGGCCGGCAAGGTTTTGGCGGCGGCAAATCCGGGGGCCTCGGTCGCCTCCTGGGCTATCCGATTCGCCGCCTCGCTCGAAGGGCTGATCACCGTTCTGAGCGGAATGAGCAGCGTGGATCAGCTCAAAGACAATATCGCGTCGGTGAAGGATCTGAAGCCGTTTTCGGAATCTGAAAAGGCCGCGGTCGACGAGGCTGTCAGGGCATTGAGGAGCACCCCCGGGGTGCCGTGTACCGGCTGCAAATACTGCGTGGAGGACTGCCCGCAAAAGATAAACATCCCAGCAATGATGGATCTGTACAGCAGCTACCTCGTTTGGCAGACAACGGCCAACAGCGGTTTCCGGTTTATGCATGCCACAAAAGACGGGGGAAAACCCTCGTCATGCATCGTGTGCCGTGTCTGTGAGGGGCATTGTCCTCAGCATATTGAGATCTCCGATATTCTGAGCAAAGTGGCGGCGCTCTACGAAACCTGATCCGGCGGGCAAAAACGCAATATCAAGTGCCGGTGATATAGCCGCCGAAACCGCTTGAATACACAAGGCCTCCTCCCCGGAGAACCCACAGAGACTCGGTGCCTTTGAGGTTTTCGATAAGCTCCATACCCTCTTCGAGGGGCATGTTGAAAACCGCTGTTGACAGGGCGTCCGCGACCCCGGAATCACGGCAGATTATTGTCACCTGTGTGAAATACCGGGACGGCATGAGCGTATCGGGATCAATAATGTGGTGGTACTGCACCCCGTCTACCGTATAGTACCTCTCGTATATGCCGCTGGAGACCACCGAGCCGTCTTTTATTTCCACGCATAAAAGCTGCTGATTTTCCGATTCGGGATCCGGATCTCTGATCCCTATGTTCCAGCACGCTGTGCCGCCTGTGCCTGAAGGCTTGCCTCCTATAGCCCGGATGTTCCCCCCTACACACAGGAGCAGGGAGGTGACGCCTTCGCTCTCAAGCGCAGCCGCCACACGTTCGACGGCGTATCCTTTGCCTATTGCTCCTACGTCCAGTTTCATCAGGGGGTCAGCCAGGAAGACCGTGGAGGAGCCCTCGTCGATGACGACGTCGTCGATATCGCAGTGTTGTGACGCTTTGATCAGCATATCCATTGGCGGGAGCTCCGCGTGTTCGGGATCGATGATCCCGGCTTCGCGGTATTCGCGCGCTATGCTCAATACGGACCCCATTGCGGCATTGACCGCGCCTGAGGTCGCCTCGTACTCCCGTTTTGCAAATAACAGCAGCGATATGATCTCGGAGTCGACCCGCACAGGTCGGACGCCCGCGTTGTCGTTGATCGTCTTTATGTTATTAATGCCATCATAGTCGCAATAAATGTCGTATAGTTTGTGGTATCGGGCGAGCAGATCGTGCGTATGCCTGGCCAGCGCCGTGAACTCCCCGCGCGTGGGGCTGTAACCTGTGATCGTAGTCACTGTATCGAATACGTCAAGGAATGAAGCTTCATACCTCGTATCCGCGGCGCGGCTGCATCCGTGCAATACGAGCGCCGACATGATCAGCAGAGTTGCTGCCGCTCTTTTTAACGTGTTCATACAACAATAGCTCAGGATCTCACAATGGTGCGTGCCGCATAATGCTCGCAGAAGCATTTGCGGCACGCGCCTGCAGAAAGCGGCGGTCACTGCATTTTCTTGCTTATAGCCGCCTTAAAATCGCCGATCGAAACGGTCACAGACGAGGTGATATCAGGCCCCGTCGGGTGGCCGGCCTCGTCGACGGCAATATTCCGGACGTCATCCGCCGTTTTCCCGACAACATAATCCGCGAAGGCCTCGGCCTGTTCATACCACTCTTTGCCTATATCGGATGCTTTCTTCATACCGTATTCGTCGCCCAGCTCATTTTTTGTCGGCGGGGTGAAGCTGAGGTCCGAAGTGATCTTTCCGGATGCGTCGAAGTTCACGTTGCTCTGTGAGGCGTCGATCGCGCAGGAGGTGATCTTGCCCGAGTCGTCCGTCGTCACGGCGACGTACGTCGAGTAGGCCTGCGCCAGCCCCTCTTTCTCAGAAGCGCCGGAAGATTTGTTGATGTTTGTTACGATCGCGAGGCTGAGTTTATCGGCCGCACCCGCGCCCTTGTCGGATGCGTTGTTTACCGCCTTCTCAATGACCGATACGAGATCTCCTATCGCTATCGTCACCGACGACGTCAGGTCCGCGGCCTCCGGGTGGCCCGATTCGTCGACTGCGATCCCTTTGATCTCATCTATAGTTTTGCCTTCAACGTAACCTGCAAAAGCGGCCGCCTGTTCATACCATTCTTTGCCTATATCGGACGCTTTCTTCATGCCGTATTCGTCTGCGAGTTCGTTTTTCGTTTTGAACCCGGTATCGAGCGGTGTCGTTATGCTGCCTGTTTTATCGAAAGTTATCTTTGTCTGAACCTGATCGATCACGCAGCTTATGATCTTGCCGTCGGGGCCGATTAAAACGGCAGCCGCAGAGGAATCCACCTGAGCAATGCCGTCGCTGTCGCCGGCATCTTTTGATTTGGCTATGGAGTTTACGACTCCCAGACCTGTCTTTGCGGTGTCGGGCTCCGTTGCCGCAGAAACAGTCGGAGTCGGGCTCACGGCCGGTGCAGTGGGTGAAGGCGAAGGCGATGCGGAGGGCTCTGCTTTTTCGGCGCAGCCTGCCAGAAGGCAGAGCGCCGTCATTGCGGTGAGCAGTACGGTCAAAAGCTTTTTCATATGCTGATCTCCCTTGAATAATAGAAGCCGGTTTCTTACTTTTCGTAATGCATGTTTAAGCGGTCTGACGGAACCGTCTGAAATCGCCCGTCGGGATTGCCGTCGGGGACGGCACACGGGCGTTCGGGGGGGCTGTCACCGGCTATTATGCCCCGCTTTCAGTTGTTTACCACATCCGGTCCGATAAATACCGGCCCGAAAAAATCAGAAAACAGTGGGCCGCATAAATTATTATGAAGTTTTTTATCGCCAGAGGAAACGTCTCCTCTTTGTCCTGCTTTTTAAAAAATAACGATATGTTCTTCTGAACAGGCACTATCGTCAAAGTGAGGAAGATGCTGACGGGTGACAAAAGATTCAGAGCGACCATGACAAGGACCGAGATATAAGCGGTATAGTAGAGAATGGCGAACAGATACAGCGAGAACTCTCCGAGATAATACGGCAAGGTATATCGGCCGACTTCGACGTCGCTCTTTTTATCACATATATTGTTCGCGAGCATGATGTTGGCGGTGAGACAAAAAGGGACTGCCGAAACAAGCAGCAGCCGTATGGCGGGGGCGATATACACGGTTCCGGAGAGATATTGCGGCGAAACGCTAAAGCGCAGCAGTTCACCCGGGACGTTTATATACATGATTATGGCCGGTATGACGATGCCGTAAAAAAATCCTGAGATAAACTCGCCGTAAGGCCCGTGTGAAACGGGTGCGGGGCCGAAGGAGTAGCCGATCCCGAAAAGGAAACACAGACCGCCCAGGAGCAAAACCACGATATCGGTCAGAATGACGAGCCATACGCCGAAAGCTGCGCTTGCTGCAAGCAGAACAATAGTGATCGCTCCGGCTGTTCTTCGCTCAAATTGCAGCGTCCGGCTGTTTTTCATTGTGTCAAAATAGTTGTTTATCGTTGTCGCTGTGAGATCAAACATGATCATGCCGCAAAAAAAGACGGCTGAGCGAAGCGCGTCGATCCCGTATCCTGAGGCGGGGAGGTACGCCATCATCATCAGAAAGGGGAAAACGCTGGTGATCTTTGTTTTTATCTCAACGTAACTGAGGAACTTTTTAACCTGATCCATGCCGCTTCCCCTGCTGCCCGCTGTCGGCTCCTGTGGCCCCCGCCGACATTTGCAGTATCATCATCAGGCGATCCTTCTTTTTTTGCGTCGTATCGATCGATCCTATAAGCTGCTCTGACTCCGAAAACAGCGCGGAGATCTTTTTGCGCGTATACTCGATACCGCCGGCTTTTTTCACCGCGGCCCTCAGCTCGCCCGGCTTCATTCCGCCTTTTATTTTCTCCCGAAGGCGGCTGTCGTTTTTCAGGGAGAAAATAAGCGGCAAAGTGACAACGCCGTGTTTGTAGTCTGAAAGCACGGGCTTTTTCTCCTCCCGCTGCGTCGATTCGTAATCGGCACAATCGTCGCAGAGCTGAAAGATCAGCCCGATTTTTTCTCCAAGCTTCACGTATGAGCTCTCCTCAGATTCGGGTTCGTCGGAAAAAAGAAAACCGATATGGAATGAAGCTTCAAATAAGGCCGCTGTCTTGCCTTGGATTATTCTGAAGTATTTACTCTCGGACAGCTTGTAGTTGCGGCAATTCTGATCTTGCAGCAGTTCGCCGAGACAGATCCTGCTCAGGTAAGCCGGGAACCTGTCATAGACCCCGCCGCGGGGCACGGGCGGTTTGATGCCCGCGGCGAGCGTGAATGCCGCGCTGAACAGATAATCCCCGCACAGCACGGCGGTTTTTTCTCCGAATTTCCTGTGCAGGGTCCGGATACCCCTGCGCTTTTCGGCGCCGTCAATGATGTCGTCATGGACAAGTGTGGCCAGATGAAGCAGTTCGACTGCGGCGGCGGCCGTGATCGAGCCGGCGTCTATCGATCCGTCCTCGCGTTCCGCACAGGCGAGCACGGAACATGCGCGAATGTTTTTGCCTTCGGCCCCGGCGAGATACCTTGTCTGAGCCCTTATGATCCCGGGGGCATCGATGAGGAACCGCCTGACCTCTTCCCGCGCGGAATGAAAAGCGCTCTCGTAGTCGCGTCCGTTCGACGACGGCCCCTGTGATTCAGTCATGGTAGATATACAAACGCCTGACCCAACCCAGCCGCGTCCACAGCCTTTTCAGGAGCGGAGCCGCGTAGTAGTCGAGGCCAAAGACGGTCCCGGCTCCGAACAGGACGGCGATAGCACCGAAAAACATCCAGAAAGTCGTAAGGTAGAGGCCTGTCGTTGTAACGAACATGGCCATAAGAACGATCGAGACGGCGCTTGAGAGCGTCGAAAACAGGCCGCCTATCAAAGAAAGGCCGATCAGTATTTCAGCGGCGACAATGATGGTCTGCATTGCCGTCTGAACTCCGGTGCCGGCCAATACGACCTTGTCAATGAAAGAGTTGAGGAGCGGAATATCGATTTTAAACGCGTAATCGGACAGCGTTGCCTGCGAGACCGGTTTTGCGCTCACGAAAATGATCCTGAATATATCGAGGACGTTCCGGTTGATCAAAGCCCTGCCCGCAGCCGAAGCAGCCTGAGCGGTGGCACCGGCGGCGGCGTTCGGCGCTGCGGCGGTCGCGCCGCCCGATACATCGGCGCCGCTCAGTATTGAGGAAAACCAGCTCTCTGCCGAACCGAAAAAACCGCTGAGCTGCGCCGATCTCAGCCAGCCCCCGACGATTTTCATCACGCCTTCGAAGACCCACACGGCTCCCAGCCAGACCCGCAGCGGTACCAGCAGAAAGCTCGGCGTTCTGTTGGAGAAGTGGCCGCCGAGGAAGCTCCGCCTGTTTCTGATCGTGAAAAACTCATGCTTCAGGTAGCTGAAGATCTTGTTCCAGCCCAGTACCTGCGCGAAATAGACGATATTTATGAAATGTTTTGCCAGCATAGCGAAAAAGGACGGGAGATTTACCATATGCCCGGCTGTACCCACACGGGCGGCGCCGAATCGTCCGCCCACGCTGACCATGACGCCGTGGAATTTCGGCCTGTATTGCTCGAGTTCGCCCTCTCCCGTTATCGAGCAGCAGATATTGTGCGCCGCCGTGTGGGCGCTCTGCTCGCAATTTTCAACCATCTGGGGCACAGGGGCCTTTTCACCCTCCGGGATATAGAATATGTTGTCGCCTGTCACATACACGCTCTCGTCCTTTGTCGAGCGAAGGTATTTGTCCGTTGTCAGGCGGCCTCTGCCCGCACCGGCAAGAGCCCCGGCGGCATTCTGCGTCAGGCGTGAGCTCTCGATACCCGCCACCCAGATGATCGTCCCGGCGCTGTACAGCGTAACACTGCCGCCGTATTCACATCTGACGCCGTCTTTTTTCACCTCGACGACGGTCCTGCCCAGATACACGTTCACACCCATCTTCTCAAGGCGTTTCTGTATTTTTGCCGAGAGCTTCCCGGGCAGTGTCGGCACGACACGCTCCAGAGCATCCGCTGTCGACATTGACACATAGCCGGGATCTATTCCGTGCAATCGGCACAGGATAGGCACGTACTCGGCCAGTTCTCCCGCCATCTCTACGCCCGTCAGACCGGCACCGATTACGAAAAAAGATAAAAGCTTTCGCTTTTCGTTCTCGTCCGTCTCTATCGCGGCCATGCGGAAACAGTTTTCTATCCGCTCTTTCAGCCTGACGGCATCCTCATATGACCAGAGAGGAAAGGAGTTTTCCTCCGCTCCCGGTATTCCGAAAAAAGTCGGCCGCGATCCCGCCGCGATAACGATATAGTCGTATTCGTGGACGCTGTTTTTGCAGCGTATCTTCCTGGCCTGAAAATCCACCGACTCGACAACGTCATGGACAACGTTTACTTTTCGCCCCTCGAATACTTTTCGGAGGTCGATCCTGATGCTGTCTTCTTTTACTCTGCCGGCCGCCACCTCGTGGAGCTCAGTCAGCATCGTGTGAAAAGGGTTCTTGTCGATGATCGTAATTTCGGCTTCCCGGTTCTTTGTAAGTTTTTTCGAAAGCTTCTTAGCGGTGAGTACGCCGGAGAATCCGGCTCCGATGATCACGATTTTTTTCATATTCGTTCTCACTTCGTAAACGGTCGCCTCTGTATTTCGCTTCCCGCCTCTGGCGCTCTGAAGGCGAATAAATATTATTATGTTGGATTTTCAAAAAAATATTATCCCAGGCCTTCCGTTCGCGTTCAGCGGCGGCTAACAGCGCGCCGCAAATGAAAAAAGAGCTTTCGCTTATACTCCGCGCGGAGTGTAAGCGAAAGCTCCGGTTGATACCGGTATCGGCTCTAGAGGTGGTAATCTCCGGACGCCTCGGGCTGATACAGGATCTTCTTGATGTCTATCGTGGCTTTGCCTGACGGGACATCCCACTCAACAGTGCATCCTTCCCTGTAGCCCAGGATCGCCGTCCCGATCGGGGAAAACACAGAGAGTTTCATTGAACTCAGATCCGCCTCGTCAGGGTATGTCAAAGAGACCTCAATGTCCTCGTCATCAAGGTGCAGCAGTACTCTCGAGTTCATCGTAACGATGTCGTGGGGCATCTTCTGCGGATTCACCGTTATGGCCCTTTCGAGCTCATCTTCAAGTTTTTTAACTGTTTTGTCGGGGATCCGTCCGTCAAGGTACATATCCTCTATGATCTTCCGGATCCTGTTTTTATCTAGGTTGGATATGTAGATGTTTGTCGACATAGCTGCTCTCCTGTGAATTATTCGGACGATTTTTGACTGACGCGGTTTCTTATCGTATTTCAGTACAAAAAAAAGGTCCTTTCATTTTTTACTACAATCTGTCGTAAGAAACAAAAGCCCTTCATATCTCATATTATGACGGTTCTCTTCAACAGTTAAAATAACACATCCGCGCTAAGAAGTCAAGCCGCCGGAGCCGCCGCTGTGGGGCCCGAAAACCCGGCTCCCGGGACAAGGTCAGCCCCTGACCGCGGCGCGGTGATCGCGCGGAATGAACTGCGGGTCTCCGCGGGGCGATCCGGAATATTCCCGCGCGGAGTCATATTTTCTTTCTTATTTTTCCCACGATGAAAATGACTGCGGGCGCCGCAATGCACAGAACAACGTTGACCCACAGGCCGAGGACGGTAGAAAACTTTCCCAGCTCAAACCTGGATGAGGCGAGGAACTGGCTGCCCGCATACCCCGCGAAAGCGATCGGGGTCGAGAGGTAGCGCGTCTCAGAGACCTTGAAGAGCTCTTTCAGTACGGCGATGATTATTTGAGCGAAAAAAACCACCACGATGAAATCGGACATTACGTAGGTTGAAAGCAGGAAGGGCTCAAGCCTGTCGAGCGTCTCCATGATGGATATGGTCGTAAGAGCGCTGAAAAAAGGTATAGGCATGCGGGCCACAAGCGAAGGCCCCAGCGTCCCGATAACCGTAACGATGGTCAAAGTCGCGATAGAAGCGAGGTATATTATCGTTTTTGCGGTGTACTTCCCCAGTTTTTCTTTATCAGCGATCCTGTCGCCGAGGAAAAAGCTAAACGTGACGTAGCCCCAGATGCTCAGTATGTTGTACGAGCTCTTTACGACCGGGATCGCGTCAAAGTGAGTGACCGGCCAGATATTATCGATCCTGACTCCCGGTATAAGAAACAAAAAGAACGTAATGAAAACGACCGTGAACACGATGAATGAGAACTCACCGAACCTCGCAAAAGACTCTATCTTGCCCCGTGTGGCCATAAAAACGAGCAGCATCAGCACGATGATAAACAGCTTCGTTTCGGATCCCGTGAATATCGTCATGATGAGCCGCTCTGTGTAGTAGCGGATATAGACGAAATAAAGCACGACCAGCCATAAAAGAAACAGAACGAGCACTGTGCGCCCGAGAGCCTTCCCGAGCGCACGATCAAAAAAAACGCCGAGATTCGTGATGTTTCTGTTGCGAAATATCGAGCTCAGGATTTTGAATACCACGATCATGACGAGGGCGCTGAGTATCGGCGTAAGCCAGGCGGCGCTCTCCGCACCTCTGGCGGTCCCCGCGGTGAACAGTCTGATCGAAGGTGAGAAAGTCGCGAGCACGAAAAGGATGAGCGCCTGGCGGACGGTGATTTTCCCCTTATTGGCAAGCATTAGATCACTCCTTAATCCCAAAGAGCGTCATGATCATCTTAACAAGGCTGGGCCCGTAAGGATCCAGAATATAAACGAGCGTCACACCCAAGGCAAGAAATGACAAAACGATATATGGGATGAACTCTCTTTTCAGTTTCGCTTTCGCCATCTTTTTCATATCATATACAGCCAGCCCGAAAAACGGTACGAGGATAAAGACCAGTTCGATCATGCTCAGTTCCCTTCCCGGTGACCCTGGGGTTCATCGATGATCATTGAATTCAGGACCCTGGAACAAACCTCTACGCTGATGTCAAGATCGGTAAATGTCTCGCTCCAGTCGTTTTTCAGCTTGTTCCACCTTAAGGGGTGCGTCAGACGCATTTTCCGGCCGAGACCGATGGCGTCCACGCCGAGAGCCTTTGATCTGTTGATGACCGCGATCATCTCGTTTTTTATGGTTTCCGTCAAACTTTGTTCAATGTGTTTCAACGATTCGGGTTTCAGGATGTTCTCTCTTGACTGCTGTTCGAGGATCACACAGCTCAGATCTGCCCGATAGGTGATATGATTGAGAGTGTCGCCGTCAAATGATGCTTCCGTGTCGGTCTTTGCATCATTTATACTAAGGGTGACTTTCATTCCTTTGTCGTCTTCGACCACAATCAGCGAATGCCCGAATTCATTCGTGAGAAGACTGTATCCGCGGGAAATGTTCTCGTCAAAAAAACCTACCAGGCGCGTATCCTTCAGAACGGCGTACCCGTATGTGGCGACCTCGCTTTCGGGAAGCTCGCCAGTATAGACGAGCTCATGCTCCATGTTCCGCAGCCGAAGAGCGGGGACTATGGCCGCGGATGTATCGCTGTCGAGCATGCCCACGATTTCTGTCAGGGAAACCGGCGTGATCCTGCTGAGCAGATGCGAGTCGTAATCCAGGTTTTCAAGACGATCGGCCAGGAATCTGTCGCCTGTGCTCGTTTTTTGCAGCATTTCTTTGGCCGTGCAGCCTCTGGCCACGTAAACTTCAGTCGTAAAGCGGAATTCGGCGTCACGTACGAAGCAGTCTATAAATTTTACCAGACCCTCTTTTAAGGCGTCCTCGCCAAAAATAGTGTACTGCACGTGGCTGAACTCCGGGACGTGGTCGGAGTGCTTTCTGAGCTTGAGTTTGGCGTCATAGACCGTCAGACCTTTCATGGTGGATACCTGCGCGATCCTGGTACCTCCGCCGGACTCTACCGAGCTCTCCCGCTGCCTGGAGCTCAGAAACGTGACTTCTACCATCGAAGGATCGTCCCGGCACACGTCGACACCGATGACGTTGATAATTTCGATTTCCTGTATCTCGTGGCGCTCGGGAAAAAAATCCTTTTTGCAGCCGCACAGAAGTGCGGATACCAGGATACAGGCCAGCAACGATACCCTGCGCATTCAGCTGCCCTGCCTTACGTTGTCGGCCGGGTCGATGTTTCCCGGCCGCTTTTTCAGCTTTCTCCAGTAGCGTCTGATCATGGTGTCGTTGAACATCTCTTTGCCTTCGCTTGCGACGAACGGAGACATATACGGGGTACCGAACAACTCGATCGAGCACAAATGGTACAAGATAGCGATAAGCCCCGCGACGACGCCGTACAGTCCTGCCACGATCGAGCACAGGACCAGAAAGACCCTGCAGAACCGTATGGCATTCGAGAGGTCCTGAGAAGGTACGACGAAGCCTGAGATACCGGCGGCCGCGATAGTGATCACGACGGAGGGCGAGAGTATTTTCGCCGAAATAGCCGCCTGACCGACTACTACCGCGCCGACAATCGACACTGTCTGGCCAATGGCGCGCGGCAATCGAAGCCCCGCCTCCAGCAGGACCTCAAAAGCCAGAAGCATCAGCATGACCTCAATAAAAGAAGGGAAAGGGACGCCCTGCTTGCTAGCGACTATGGAGTTTACGAGTTTTGAGGGCAGCATCTCCTGATGAAACGTCAGTATCGAGACGTAGACCGCGGGAGTGACCAGCGCGACAAACGCGCAGATGTAGCGAAGGAGGCGAAAGACGGAGCTTGCGGTGAATGTGAGAGCATAGTCTTCCGGAGCCTGAAGAAACGAGTTGATATCCACCGGCGTTATATAGGCCTGCGGGATGCCTTCGATTATGATTCCGATGCGGCCTTCAAGGATGCTTGCGCAGAATTTATCCGCCCGCTCGGTAAACAGGATCTGCGGAAAGAACGATTTCGGCTTGTCGATCAGGAAAGCTTCGATCTGACCGGAAGATATGATGCCGTCCATTTTGATCCCGCCGAGCCTTTGCCTGATCTCGGACAGAGTGTTCCGGTTTGCAACGCCGTCGAGGTATATTATGCCGATCGCTGTTTTTGCCCGCTCTCCGATGTCCATCCGGACGACCCTGAGGTCCTTTGTCTGCAGTCTCCTGCGCACGAGCGCCGTGTTTACGCTGAAAGACTCGACAAACGATTCCTTCGAGCCTTTCAGGACGTTCTCGTTTGTCGGTTCCGTAACGGCCCTCTTCTCGTAACCCTTCATTTCGAAGGTGACGGCCTGTTGCGTCTCATCAAATATAAGCGCTATGCAGCCGCTCAGGATATCGTCAATACAGTCGCAGAGTTTTTTTCTTTTCCGGTGTTTGTAATGATAGATGCGGCCGCTCATTATGAGGTCGATGACGTCCTGTTCCGAGCGCGCTTCATGAAAAACGTCCGAAATCGCCAGCGGCTTCAATACGACGTTATCCGCGAGGTCGGTGTCGACCGTTCCGTCAACGAAGACGACCGTAATACGGAGCTTGCCGGCGTTATTCACGGCTATCCTGTTGAAAACGATATCATCGCTGCCGCCCAGCTCTTTTTTCAAACCTTCGCAAGTCACGGCCTGTTCTTCGTACCCGGCGCACCCCGGTATTGTTTTCTGTTCGAATTTGTTAAACATCGCATCTCCCGTCCCGGAACAGTTTTCAGTAGTATTTGTCAGGATATTCGACTTTAACCGAAAAGCAAAACAAAAGCCGGGCGGCTGCGGCGCAGCTGCCCGGCGCGGTGTGTCGGCACAGGTGTTCAGGAGTTTTTCAGGATTACCTCCTCAAGGGAGTCCGCGACGTCTTCTATTGCGTCGCAGCAGTCTTCAAGCCGCAAGAAAATCTCACGCCAGGCGATGACTTCCGTGAGGTCCGATCCGTCGGTCATGAGCTTTCGCATGGCCCGGATATATATCCTGTCGCCTTCCTCCTCCATGTCGTTGAGCGACACGATGTATCTTTTGAGCTTTGCGTTCTTTCTGAAGTTCCTGAAATCCGACAAACACTCTTTCAGGATCCCGCACATCTTTATAATGACCTCGCACAGCTGTACGGCTTCAGCACGGCAGGTCTTGACGTCATTTATATACAAATAGAGCACTACGTCTTCCGTGAAGTCGCAAATGTCGTCAAGCTTGTTGGAGATTGTGGATATATCCGCTCTGTCGATAGGCGGCAGGAACTCGCTCATCAGATGTTCGGTCATCTTGTGCTTCAGCTTGTCCGCCCCGTTCTCGACTTCATGCATCCGCTCTTTGTACTCTTCAAGTTTTGCGTTATCGAAGTCTTTGAGTATCTCGAGAAGGGTCTCGGAGCTTCTGCAGCCGACGTCGATCATATCGTTGAAAAAGCCGAAGTAGTCGAAAGAATTTCCTCTTTTCATTTTCATTTAACCACGTCCAATCTAAAAACTGAAAACCAGTATGAACAGTTTGGCCATCACGAATCCCAGTGCGCCGCATCCGGGGAACGTGAGGACCCACGTCAGGACCATCTCCCTGACAATGCTCCAGTTTACCTTTTTAAGGCCCCCCGACGCCCCGACGCCCATGATCGCGGTGGTTTTTGTGTGCGTTGTCGATACGGGGATCCCTGTTACGGAGGATATCAGCAAACATACAGCCGCCGACAGATCGGACGAAAAGCCCTGATAGCAGCTGAGTCTCACCATATCCATCCCGACGGCCTTTATTATCCGGTACCCGCCTATCGACGTACCCAGACCCATCACGACCGCGCAGAGTATCATAAGCCATACGGGGATACCTACCGCTCCGGCATCGCTCTGCCCCTGGGCCAGGAACATGCCTATCAGGAATACGCTGATGAATTTCTGTCCGTCCTGAGCGCCGTGCATAAAAGCCATGGCCGCGCCGCCCGCGACCTGAGCTTTCCTGAAAAAAGAGTCCGCCTTTCGCCTGTTTGAATGCCTGAACAGAAGTTCGACACCCTTGGTCGTGATAAAGCCGAGGCCGAAACCCATAAACGTTGAAAGAATAAGCCCGTATATGACCTTGAGCCATTCGCTCCCGTTGATGCCGCCGAAACTGCCGTGGAGCGCTACCGCCGCTCCGGAGAGGCCGGCTATCAGGGCGTGGCTCTCGCTTGTCGGGATCCCGAATCGCCATGCGAGGATGGCCCACAAAACTATTGCGACCATTGCCGCGCAAAGCGCTATAAGTGCTTCCTGCGCGTTTCCCCCGAAATCGACCATATGAAAGATCGTTTTGGCGACGCTCTGATTAAACAGTGACATAACGACTGTCCCCAGCAGATTGAATACCGCCGCCATGATTATAGCCCTGCCCGGCCTTATAGACCGGGTTGAAACGCAGGTAGCGATCGCATTCGGCGCGTCGGTCCAGCCGTTAACGAGAATTACTCCGATAGTCAAAACAGAAGTGACGATAAGCGAGGGATTCGCTGAGAGCATCGACAGAAAATGCCCTATAGAAATATTCACGTTTCCTCTTTTCCGCCCGGGACCGTATTTCCGCCCGGGATCAGATCCTGTGAGTTTTTGGCGCTTTGCCGCCTGATATTTCCGATGAATTATACCACGTTTGGACAGAACAGTCCACCTCGTACGATTTTTTGTCTTATGTCCGGAAAGTACGTGCCCGAAAGCATCTCTGAACGGGCAGTTCAGCTGCGCCGCCTCGTCGCCCGGGGAAGGAGTATATAATTACATGGTTTTTGTCGTATGGCGTTGATTAACATTATTGCGGGTGATACAATATCGTATATCCGCGGCGGGCTGCGGGGACTGCTCCCTGTCCGCCGCGCTCCCTTTCAAGCTGCCGGCTCTGTCTGGCGCAGGCGCGGCGGCACGGATCCCCGAAGCTCCGCTCTATCCGTTTGGGGCGCCGCATATGCTGCGCCCTGTTCCCTCGAAATATCGAAAAAAGCCGGTGGTGTGCTGATGACAGAAGTTGTAGCGGCTCTTATATGGGATAATGACAGGTTCATGATCTGCCGGCGGCCCGCACACAAGGCCCGGGGGTTGTTATGGGAGTTTCCGGGAGGCAAGCTGGAGCCGGGTGAAACGAAAACGCAGGCGCTGATAAGAGAGTGCCGGGAGGAACTCGGCGTAACGGTATCCGTGGGCGGAGTATTCATGGAGGTAGTACACGAATACCCGGATCTGACCGCCCGCCTCACACTGCTGAGCGCCTCTATCGCGGAGGGCGTACCGCAAAAGCTGGAACATGAGGATATACGCTGGATAACTGTCGACGAAATACCGGAATACGCTTTCTGCCCCGCAGACGAGGAGATACTGCGCAGGCTTCGCGATCGTCATGGGAGCTCTGACCGGGAAGGCAGCACGGCCTCTGCCGGCCCGCGTTTTTAGAAGAGGGAAATGATGATGGATTTTAAAAGATCGTCGGGTGCCGTCGTTGTCGCTGCGGCTGCGCCGGCGGCTGTGATTATCGCATGTTCGTTTTATACAAGACCGTTATTGCGCGGCCGGTAAGCATGAAAATAATCTATGAAGAAAATCCGGCTTCGTTTCTGAAAGATATGATGCTGATCCGGGGCGACACTGCCTGTTACGTTACGCAGGTGGATAACGCCCTGATATTCCGTTCATCGAACGTACCGCTGTTTGCCGACGTGAGTGCGAGGTACGTTCCGGTGATCCCTTCGGACAATTTCGTTTTTTCGACGGGACCCGATATATCGGACGAAGGGGACGCACCG
>JAAYAR010000083.1 GCA_012719235.1 Clostridiales bacterium | reverse complement strand
GCTGAGGAGGATCGGATCTCTATGAAAATCGGAAGGAAACTTATTGCTCTTATTCTGGCTGCCGCAATGATCCTTGCTTTCGGCACCGCTGCTATAGCAGATGAGAGCGGAGATATAGTTGTGCTGTACACAAACGACGTCCATTGCGCCGCGGACGACAGTATCGGCTACGCCGGTCTTGCGGCCTACAAAGCGGACATGCTGAGTGCGGGCAGCTATGTAACGATGGTCGACGCCGGTGATGCCATACAGGGCGGCGTACTGGGCACGCTTTCCAAGGGCGCGTATATCACCGATATTATGAATGCTGTCGGATACGATATCGCCGTTCCCGGCAACCATGAGTTTGACTACGGTATGGAGGCTTTTTTAGACCGCGCCAATGAGCTGCGGTGCGGATATATAAGCTGCAACTTTATGGATCTTCGAACGGGAGAGCCCGTGTTCGACAGTTACAGGATCGTTACATACGGGTCTACTAAGGTCGCATACGTGGGTATCAGCACACCTGAGTCCATCTCAAAATCGACGCCTGTATTTTTCCGGGATGAAGAAGGGAAATATATCTACGGTTTTTGCGCTGGTAACGGCGGGCGGGAGCTCTATGCCGCCGTCCAGAAGGCTGTGGACGCGGCCAGGGCAGAAGGCGCAGAATATGTCGTCGCTGTAGGGCACTGCGGTGTCGCGGAGCAGAGCGCCCCATGGCGTTCCACCGACATCATCGAAAACGTTTCAGGTCTGACAGCTTTTATCGACGGCCACTCCCACAGCGTCATCCCCCGCCGGGACGTCAGGGACAAGGACGGAAAAACGGTCCTGCTGACATCAACCGGAACAAAGCTGGCCGCGATCGGCAAGCTTGTCATCAGGGACGACGGCGCTGTCGACAGCGAGCTGGTTTCGGACTATACGAAGAAGGACAAAACAGCTGCGGACTTTATCGACGGTATCATGGCTGCAAACCGGGAGATGCTGGACACCGTGGTAGCATGGTCGAACGTGACGCTCACGACAAATAACACGGACGGGACCCGCGCTGTCAGAAATAAGGAAACAAATCTCGGCGACCTGGCTGCCGACGCGTACCGCTTGGTCGGAGGCGCCGATATCGGATTCGTCAACGGCGGCGGGATCCGGGCAGATATTCCTGCCGGCGCGATCACATACGGAGACATCATCGACGTCTTCCCGTTCAACAACTCCATGTGCGTGATAGAGGCCACAGGCCGTGAGATCATCGATGCGCTTGAGATGGCAGCGCGCTACTGTCCGGAAGAGAGCGGCGGGTTTTTACACGTGTCGGGCCTTACATATTCGATCGATACCACCGTTCCCTCCTCTGTAGTCACCGATGAGAATAAGGCGTTTGTGCGCGTCGACGGCAGCCGCCGGGTAGGCGATGTCCTGGTGCTGAGCGCCTCCGGAGTTTACGAGCCCATAGACCTGACGAAGACGTACACTCTGGCCTCGCACGACTTTATGCTCAAATCCGGCGGCGACGGATTGAGCATGTTCATGGATAAAAAGATACTCAAAGACAGCGTCATGCTTGACAATCAGATGCTTATCGATTACATAACGGTGAACCTGGGCGGGGTCGTCCCCTCCGATTATGCCGCCGCGCAGGGGCGGATCACTATCAGGTATAAGGTGTCAGATGTCTTTGCCGATATCATGCCGGGATCATGGTATGAAGAGTACGTCCAGTCCTGTTATGACAGGAAGATAATGACGGGAGTCAGCGCCTCCTCCTTCAGTCCGGGAGGACCGATGACCCGCGCCATGCTGGTGACGATGCTGTACCGGATGGCGGGTTCGCCGGACGCCGCAGGCAGAGTTTCCGATACTTTCTCCGATTGTCCGGAAGACGCGTGGTATGCGAAAGCCGTGCTCTGGGCGAGTCAGAACGATATCGTCGAGGGCAGGGGACCGAAAACCTTTGCTCCCGCGGCCGTGCTCACACGTCAGGAGATGGCCGTGATCCTTTACAGGTACGCCGTTTATTTGAGCGCGCCCGAACCTGCCGGGCAAAGCCTTGAATATTCCGACGCGGAAGACATAGCCGGCTGGGCCCTGCCCGGAGTTACTTACTGCACGGAGGCCGGCATTATGACAGGCGTGGCCGAGGATACGTTTGATCCTCTCGGCCCTTCGAGCCGCGCTATGGGTGCCGCCGTTGTGGCCCGTCTTGCGGCATAAGCGGCGCCCCGATATAACGACTAATACACCCCGATCTCAACCGAGCGATCGGCCGAGATCGGGGTGAAGCTTTAATTATTACAGTTTTTGCGATCAGCTGAATAATATCATGATTCTTTCCGCCATCTGCTCCATAAGTGAAAAACACGGACAGAGCGTATAAACAGGCGCCGCTGAATACTTTAATTAATTGAAATGCGGCGCAAACTATAATATAAAATATAATCCGAGCATGCTTTACTCAAATTTCCGATAAGCCGATAATAATAGAATTAAATCGATCCTGCCGTCGCGGCTTTCTGCGCCGGTGATCGAACCGCCGTCGATAGCGCATATCTCCGAGAGCTCCCGCTTTGAAACAGGTATACGTTTGCATTGATATCCTAACGGGAGAGACATAAACAGGTATCTCTTCGCTTTTTACTTCAGGAGCGCGCAAAAGTAAGAGCCGCAGAAATATTGCTGAGAAACGGCATTTAGCAGGAGGATCGATTTATGTATTGCGCAAATTGCGGAACATACGAAAACAAAAACAAGGATCCGGTCGATTCCTGACCTGTCTGCGGTATCCGGCGGAAAATGCCCTGTTCACATGCTTCCTGGTAAAAATTAAAACGCTGATGTTGACACTTGCCGTATCAATATCAGCGTATTTATTTGGATAAGCAATAAAATAAAATAATGTCCCACAGGTGCAGTTTAACAGGCATAGGTAAAAATAAAGCTCTTATGGAATCATTGCGGTCCGTTAAATGCAAATACTTTTTGAAGGGATGTTATCCGAGAAATTCTGACAAACGCCGTTCGTGAAGTGCATTGTGTATCAGCCTTCCGGCGGCTTTGCTTCGCAGAAATCTCACGGCGGCACTGCGGTCAACCGCCATTCGGTAAAGAGGTTTTTCGTTCAGCTGATCCTGCGATAAATAGATTATTTCCCGGTGTATGCCCACGGCCTCCATCGCTTCTTCTAAATTATGAAGAAACTGTTCCTTTGACTCCGTAAAACGGTAAAGATATGTGGCGGTGTTTTCTTCCGTAAACAGCTCTACTGCACAGCGCCCTTCTCCAAAGGCCGCCATCCAGTATTGGTCCGGTCGCTCCGTTCTGAAAAGGCCGCTGTGGGTAAAAGGCGGCTTGAGCTCAAGCTTTGCCAGCGCCTGTGCCCGCTTGTTTTTTGTGTCTATCGCAGCTTGCTGCGCTCTTTCGGCAAATGGAACGGTGTCGTAACCCATGCGCCCGACAACGTAACACGCGCCTGAGAGCATGACAATATTCAGCAAATATCCGTCGAGACGAATCTGCTGTGTGAAGCAAAGGGGGATACGGATCGCATGCCATGTCGGTGGAAGAATGCATATCGCATCCGGCAGCAGAACGACAGTTCCTCTGCCGCGCTCGCCGGGGATCTGATATTCCCCGTCCTCGCATCGCATGACAGGCGGCTCTTCCGCAAAAAGAGCTTCCATGCTGCGTCTTCCGAAACGATCCGTCAGTTCACCCCAGAAACCGTCATAGAAAAAACCCAACATGGATATCTCGATCTCTTCACCGGACAGAGTATCTATAAATATCCGGTGGTTGATCGGCCGCAAAGCTTTCACATCCGCATAGTCAAGGAATCGATCTCCTAACCGCAAGCCCTCGTTCTCGATAAACAGCACTGAATCCTGTTCGAAAACCCGCCCGTTATATTTCATCAGAGCTTTGCACCACATTCGCCGCAAAACTTGGTTCCGGGCTCATTTTCAAATCCGCAGCCGGGGCATTTCCCGCTTTTTGCCATTGGAGAACCGCATTCGCCGCAGAACTTCAAGCCGAGAGCCACCTGCGCGCCGCAGTTCGGGCAGCGGTTAGTGCCTAACGGAGCACCGCAATTATTGCAGAACTTGCCGCTCCCGGCAGGTTTTCCACATTTGGGGCACTGAGTGGTCCGGGTCTCGAGCTTTCCCTGCCATACCGTGGCGGTTTCTGACACTTCATCGATATTGCGGCGCATAGCGCGGTTGCGGGCCTGTGCAACATAGCTGGCTTCTCTGGGCGCACAAACAATGCAAAGCCCTTCATCCTCGTTCCAGCAATCGGGACACACCCATTTGTTGCAGGAAGTGCATTTGATGAAGTGAGGCTTAACTTCCTCCTGTGCCGCGTCAAACGCAGCTTCGTGTTCCTTTCGCCACTCCGGTGACTGACCGGCGAAACGGTCTCTTATGGCATTGCTGCCGCGCTCAAGTGCCCAGCCTAAATCATGCGCCTTGCCGCCCAGAAGACTGCCTAAAGAAGAGGCCACCCGGCCGAAACGCTCGGTTTTCTGGCGCTTGCCATATGTAGAGGACTGCTTGAAAGTGCTCTTAAATCCGTTTTCGCAGCAATCGCAGAAAAACTCAAACTGAAAACCCGCATCGGTGGAAAGATCGTTGTAGTTGCGAGTAAAAGAATGAAGCATATCAGTTACCCCTCGTATCGTCGTAATTTGTTAAAAGGTATTTGATTTTTGAATTGAGTGTATCATAGTGCTCTGTAATATGCAATTATCTGCTATTGTATCATAAAAGACCAGCGCATCACAGCTTGTGAACCTCCAGGTTACTTAGGATTCGGAAACGCTATCATTATTATCTTAATTATATTTATTAAAAATATCGAATTTGTTCAAGAGGAGATATTGCGTTTATTCTCTCAAGGACAAATCAAACGAATACCCACAAAGCGAACCTTTACTTCAGATGCTTTCTGCTGCGGCTGAAAAATCAGAAATCTATCCAGGAAATGACATCGGGTCGGCCGTTTTATGCCCGGGCGCCGATTACGCTTTGAACTCAGGGGTTTCCAGCATAGCCCGAATCTCTTGACTTAATAGGCTTTTTCCGCTGCGGAGATTGAGTGAGCCGAATCATCAAGGGGGATAAAATAAAGTGTACCCTTTATGTGCCTGACACAGGGTACACTTTATCACGGGACTTGTAAAATTTAACGCTGCGATCTATCGGCTGAGGATCAGGGGATATGCCTTTGAGTATGAGTCAACGGTAAAGATCATTTACGGCCGACAAGCGCGTCGTCCAAAGGCAGACCGGCCGCCGTTCTGTACTTGTCGTCCACAAGCTTGACATGCTTGGAGTTGAAAAGAAGGATAAGGATTAAGCTGATAATCCCGAAAATACCGACGGCGATAAAAGCCGCCTGATAGCCGCGCGTGGTCGCAAGGATTGCAATGATCATCGGGCCGACAGCCTGAATAGCGTTAGCGATAGGGTTGACGCAGGCGAACACGTTCGGGAAGTCCTCGCGTCTCCAATACTGAGCGGCAGCGGAGACCGTGAAATTGCTCGATGCACCCATGAAGACCGCGACGCAGGCCATTCCGATCAGCAGGGCGGGTAAACTGCGGATAGAGCCGATGAAGCCGCCGACGACCATAACGGCCACAGAGATCGTGATCGCGGCTTTTGTGCCGAATTTCGTGTCAAGAACACCGAGCAGCCAGCTCCCCAGGCAGGCGACAACAGCCACGCCGAGCATGACAATGCCGAAACCGCCGATCGGTTCGAGCTCCGCCGCAAAGTTGCCGAGTATCATCATTGTCTGCGTCATAAGTCCGACAGCGCAAAACAGCAATAGGCCCATCGGGATGGTGATGAACCAGAAATCGCGGGTCTTCAGAGTGCGTCCGACAGTCCAGACCGAATTTGCCTTTGCTTTGATCTCCGCCTCCATCATCGCTTTAGCGACTTCCGGCGTTATGTTCCTGTCATTGTCGCGAAATGCGCCGCACTGCTCCGGATAGTCGGTGACGAAGATAGCACCTATCAGCAGACCGACTATGCTGAGGATCAGATAAGGCAGAAACGCGCCGAAAACATTGGGTACCGGACCGTTGAATACAGATTTGGCGAAGAGGCCGATAAGGCCATTTGCAATCGGAAATGCAAAGGTGGCGATGCCCATTACGGTGCCCTTCCTGCGCGGGAACCATTGACCGACCAGGACGCCGATCGCAAATGTGCAGTAAAGAACAACGAAGAAAGTTTCGAGTCCGTAGCAGACAAGCCACAAACCCTGTGAGGCGGGTGGGATAAATATAACGCCGAGTGCCAGCACAAAGGATATGATACCGAGAGTAATGCTGAATCTTTTTACATTCTTGATCTTTCCTATGAAACGAGCAATAAAGATCTGCGCAATGATTCCTATCAAAATGCTGACTGTATAAACCGTCGAAATTTTCTGCGCGCCGCCGTACATGTCTGCGAGGATGTTCATCGGATAGTTCGTAAACACCATGAAGGACAGGAATGCGATAGCCTGATAAATGATCAGCATCCAGCCTCTGAACCCGAAGCTTATGGTTTTCTTTTGCTGCATAAAGATACTCCCGTTATTTTAAGTAGTAGTTTTTAAGGTCCCTCTCCAAGGACAAGGCCGCTGTCAGTATATATTCCCGTCCCAACTCAACCCCTTTCAGTACTTTCAACAGATTTCACGGTTTATTTTAACTCGGCCTACAGCAATAATTCAAACTTTGGCCGAATTTGCCGCCATGGCGAAGCCGCTGCATATGAATATCGTCCAAATGATCCCGAATTATCCGCTCTTTTCGATTCAATGAAATCTGCCGACTTTTGTGAGCTTTTTCGGGACCTTTATTTTATTCCCGCCGAATTTTATCGCTTCTTCTGGACAGGCGGGAACGCATTTACCGCATTTGACGCACAGCTTGTCATCGATCATGTGGATATACCCGTCCGCTCCCTCGATGGCTTCCTCCGCACACGAATCTATGCACTCCCCGCAGCCTGTGCACAGAGCCGGATCGATCTGAAAGCTTACAAGACCACGGCATTTTCCGGCGCGGCATCTTTTTCCGACAATATGCCCGTTTATATCATCACGGAAATCCGATGCCGCCGACAAGGCGGGCAATACCATGTTTTTTCCGAAAGCACACAGCGAGCCGGCCGCGATCAGCGGACAAACATCCTCGATAAGCGCGATGTCTTCCCTGGCAGCTTTGCCCTCCGTGATGTCAGTGAAAATGGCTTTTATCTGCCAGCTCCCCTCCCGGCACAGGACACACTTCTTGCATGAGAGCTCCGCAGCACTTCTGTACAGCGCAGCTGCCTCGTTCACGATGCAGTCTGCTTCTCCCAGCGGTTTTATGCAGTCAAACAGATACTCGCAGCCGAGCGCCGTCAGGCTGAGTTCTGCGGCATTAAGAAATCTTCCCCAAACGCCGCCGAGAAGGGCGCATGTTATATCGGCTGTCTTTTCAAGGAGCGTTTCGAGCGGAGCGCCGATCCCGGCCTCACTGATAACAGTTTCTTTGCCGATAACAGCCGCGTGTTTTGTCATGCCGAGTGATCGCGCGAGCCGGTATGCCTGGTATACGGTTTCGGCGTCAACTGAGAGCGTGGGTCTGCCCCGGTAACCGTATGACGGAAATGTCTTTTTGTATTCCTCTTCGGCATTACCTGCGCGAATTACGCCCGTATCGATAACAGAGTAAAGTGCTGTCGGCTCCCGCAGGACCGGAGAAGATACACCTGTCTTGACCGTTATATTATATCTGCCGGAGAGTCTATCGGCAAGCACATTAAGATCGAGCTGCGCGGCGTATATGATAATGTCCGTACAGCCGCAGACTTCCGCCAGGAGATCAAGACCTGCGGCGATCTGAGTCTCGTGATCTTCGGCCAGATGACGCGAGATCGGGGCAAACGGGTCATCCCCGCCGAAGGAGCAGATAATAACGGCATTTTCTCGAAGCCGCATATCTTCAAGCAACGGCTGCAGCCTTCGACCGTTTTTATCGGTCAGCGCATTTAGCCGCTCCGTTGGGCTGCTCATTGCTCATCGACCTCCTTGCCGGAACCGGCTCCCCGGAAGTTCGCCCAAAAACGCTGGGGCGCGATATCGAGCCGCAGGTCGCATTGCAGGCATCTGTTTGATTCCCGGGCCGCATCCTCATCGTTCATTCCAAGATCCATGACCTCAAAGCTGCCGCACCGTACTTCGGGACTTAGCACACTGCCGCTCCGCCTGAGCAGGCAGCCGAAATTTTCCTGCCTGCCGATACTCGGATCACGGTATTGCTCTGGCGAAAGCTTTTCCTCGATATTGCCAACACCACCCAGATATCTGTCGATCCGGGCGGCAGCCTCCCGCGCGCCGGCTATCGCCTTGATCACCGAGGCTGTGCCGGTGACGACGTCACCTGCGGCGAAAACGCCTTTGACCGATGTTTCACAGTCGTTTTTAACGGCGATGCGTCCGCCGCCGCTCAGTTCCAACCCGAATCCGTCTGGTATATCGGGCCGCTGCCCGACAGCAAAAACAACTGAGTCAACCATTATGATCTCGTCACTGTCCGGAACGATTTTCGGGATCATGCTTCCGTTCCCGTCAAAGGAGAAGCTGCTGATTTTTTGTATTCTGACTCCGCACACACGGCCGCAGTTACCTATGATCTCCGGAAATGTCACACTGTTATGTATGATGACGCCCTCCTCTTCGGCGAGGGTACGCTCCTCCTCCGAGGCAGTCATGGCGCCGTAGCTTTCGGGACAGGAGACGTGGACCTCCTTGGCCCCGAGGCGTTTAGCAACAGAGGCGCAGTCGAGCGCCACGTTGCCGCCGCCCAGGATCATGACGCGCTTGCCGACGTAAGGGCGCCCTCCTTGTCCCGAGGCTTTCAGAAACTCCGTACTCACGTGGACACCCGTTAAGTCGGAGCCGGGGACAGGCAGCTTCACGCCGCGGTGTGTCCCCATTGCGGCCAATACGGCGTCGAAGCCCTGTTCCAGAAGTACCGGCGCGTTTTCAATACGGCTGTTTGTCTGTATCGTAATATTGTCTGTCAGAATATTCTCGATCTCGCTGTCGACGACCTCCCGCGGGAGCCGATGTTTCGGTATTCCAAAGCGCAGCTGCCCGCCCGCTTTATCGCAGGCTTCGAAAATCGTGACCCGGTGCCCGATACCGCCGAGGTAGCAGGCTGCTGTCAGGCCGGCCGGACCTGAACCGATGACAGCAACGCACTTGCCCGATGCAGAGCGAAGGACTCGTCTTTGCCTCCATGAACCGTCGTCTTTTGCGGCGGCGTATCTTTTGAGGTTACGAATTGCGATAGGTTCGTTGAGGTATTTTCGTTTGCATTCGGTCTCGCACGGATGGGTGCAGACATAACCGAGCACGTGCGGAAAAGGCGCTTTTTCTCGGATAACGGCTGTTGCGGCGGAATAATTGCCTTCCCTGATAAAACGTATATAGCGCGGGATGTCGATCCCTGCAGGGCAGCCCTCACGGCAGGGGACAAGGCCGGCCTCTCTTGTTTTGCCTGCCTGCCTGGCGGCGATCTCTTCATGCTCGCGGATGGCACCCGTCGGGCAGACATCAACACATGCCGAGCAGAAACGGCAGGCGGCGTCGTTGAGGCTATCGCCGTCAATGACTACCTGCATGCGCCCGTTTACAGTCTCAAGCTTAATGGCCCCGACTCCGCGCATATCGTGACAGGCCCGGACGCACCGTCCGCAGAGTATGCACCGATACATCTCATGCAGGATAACGGGATTTGTCCCGTTGGCCGGAGTCAGGATCTTGTTGTTCCGCAGCCTTCGCCCCGTGTCTCCGACGACCTGGATTATCGTCTGCAGCTGGCATTTGCCATATTTCGGGCAGCCGGTGCAATCTGAGGGATGCGTCCTGACGATCAGGTCGCAGCTGAGCTTTCGGATCTTTTCGGCAAGTTCGTCACGGGTATCGACGACCATTCCCTCCCGCACTCTTACAGAGCAGGCCGTGACGATCCCGTCGGTGCCCTCCACCCTGACGGAGCACATCCTGCAGGCCCCCGCAGGCAGCAGGTTCTCATGACTGCACAAATGCGGGATGTAAATGCCGTTTTCAAGTGCTGCTTCGAGAATCGTTTGTCCCGGATCGGCTTTTATCGTTACTCCGTCGATCTTCAGCGTGACTTTGCCCATTGACCGTTATCCTTATGCTTTATTTAATCCCTAGCGGCGTAGTCCGCCGCGCTTTCACCGGCAAACCGCCCGGTATTCAGGCAGTAGCCCATGGTGTTTCCCGGCAGCAGGAACATGTAGCTGTCACCGTATATTGCGCAGGTGTCCGTCCCGGCCGCGTAAAGGCCGGGTATCGCGTTCCAGTCTTTATCAAGGACTTCGGCCCTGGTATTGATCTTGATGCCGCCCAGTGTCCCGTAGGCGCCCGGCCTGAATTTGCCGGCATAGAAAGGCGCCTTGACGATCGGTTTCATGAATTTTCGGCTCTTATAGAATTTTGTGTCCGCCGATCCGCACATCTCGTTGTACTCGTCGACGGCAGCTTCAAGGGCATCCGGGTCGATACCGAGCATCCCGGCAAGTTCCCGGACAGAGTCCGCCTTATATACGTCTGGGTTGCCGTTTTTTATATATTCCGTGACGACGTCGTCAAAATCCGCGACAGACTCCGGATGGTGCACAAAATTTGTGACGTCGGGGCCGTTCTTAATATATCCGCGAAGGATTGAGGAATCCAGGATGGAATAGCCCACCCGCCCCTTCTGAATGGCGATCGCGTTGCCGGTAAAGGTGGTATTCTGCATCTGCTCTTCGTCGATGAAACGCTCGCCGAACTGGTTGACCAGAAGGTTCGGCTGCATGAAGACGGCCGGGACGCAATCGGGCCCAAAATCGCTGTTGGGCAGGATATAGATCATCTCGATATTCATTTCGGACCGGACGGCTCCGACCTCCTCGGCCATCAGGATGCCGTCCCCCTTAAGCCCCGGGATTGCAAAGTTGAACATATCCTCCCGATAGGTATAACCGATGCGTTCTTTGATCATCTCGGGATTGTCTCCCGCCCCTCCGGTGCAGATGATGACGGCTTTGCAGACGGCCTCGATCTCTTCACCGTCCGGTCCCGCAGCGATAACTCCGCAGATCCTGCCGTCGGAGCCCTTGAGGATCTTTTTCACGGGTGCTTCGAGATAAAATTCAGCGCCGTTGGATTTTGCATAATCCATCAGCGCCTTCGTCATGATCGCGCCGCCGTTTCTCCCGATGCCTCCGTTGACGGCCACGATGTGCCAGGTCTGCTCGGACTTGGGAAAATATTTATATGCCCCCGCAAACTCGACGCCCATGTCCTCCAGCCACTCGATGGTGTCTGCGGAGTTCTCAAAATAACGCTTGACGAGATTTGCGTCCACGCGCCAGTGGGTGTAGTCCATAAACATTTTGAAGGCCCGTTCGACATCGATGTCGACCATCATGGCCTTCTGTTGTTTTGTTCCGATCCCCAGCGGCCCCATGCCCATGTTGGCCGCGCCGCCGACAGTGTTTGCCTTTTCAAAGGCCACGACGCGCGCGCCGTTCTCCGCCGCCGCAGCGGCCGCTGCCAGACCGGACAATCCGGCGGCAACAACGACAACATCCGTTTCGATTTTTTTCATATCGGGATCTCCTGTCATGTAAATTATGCCGCGGCGGACAGGCTCAGCCGCAACCGCGGCGTCTCGCCGGGCAGATGTATCGATTGTTCTGCTTAATGACGGTTTTGAGGAGTGAGCGGTTCGATATACGTCTTGTATTTGTTCATAAGGGTCTTATATTTGTCTGTCTTCACAAATTCCATAAAACTGCCCTCGAGTTCTTTGATATCTTCGGCGTGCTTGAACTTTCCGGGCAGAGTATCGTGAGCAAGCTGAAGCCGGGCCTCGGGGTACACAAAAGAAAACCTGTCGCCATCATCGACCAGCGTGCCCTCGATCCCGCAGAGGCAGCATACGACTTTTTTCGATCCGGGTTCTATATTGAAATTATTGCAGTGGCAATGCGGGCACATACCCTCCGGGCCGATCCAGCGCGCCTTTTCTATATCAGCCGCCGCCGCGGCCAGATTTTTCCCGAGCTCATGCGCTTCGGCGATTTTCGAATCATCCATAAGGATCTTTTTAGACCATTGAAACACCTTGTTTTCAACCACTTTCCAGGCCCAGGGCAGAGCCAGCATGGCGCAATCCACCTGGGCGCCGGTGCCCCAGTCGGAGCCGCCGATGGACATAAAGGAAATGACCTTATCTTTGATCCAGCGCGGATCGATCGGCTTGCCGCCGTGTTCCTCTGCGATCTTCATGCCGATGATATTCATTCCCTTGTCGGCGCGAGGGCCCAGCCGGTCATTGAGCGTATGGAACAGGCCGGTCGCACCCTTCTCGAAGACCGGTGTGCTCATAATAATGCCGTCGGCATCCAGTATGAGTTCAAGCAGTTCCTCAAGGTCATCTTTGAGCGAACACAGGTTGCCCTTGCCGGTGACAAGGCTTCTCGAGCAGGCAACACAGCCGGTGCAATTTTTGATATCCCAGTCGAGGATGTGAACGAATTTGACCTCGGCTCCAAGCTCCTGCGCTCCCATGAGCGCTTCCTTGCACATGGAGTCGTTGGCCCCGTTTTTGCTCCCGAAGGATATCCCCAGTATTTTCATTCCCGGACTCCGCCTTTCTTCAGGTATTTTAGACGAACACGATACTCTCCGCGATAATGTTTTTATTCAATAAGTATATCGGGTCAAGGAGTTAAAAGCAACGTATTCTTCTCAAACGGTGATTATTGCGGCAATCCGATTACTTTTTCGACCGCACAGCCCGGGACGCTGAAAAATACTCGATGTGGCTCGCCCTGTGTTACGCAGAGAGCACATTCAGCAAATATGATTGTAAGAGGTGTTATATGAATAGTGGCGTTAGCAAGCAGCGTTAGCAAAATGATTCTATATCGCAAGAATAATGCTAATTTTTGCTAGAGTATTTTCTGTTTCTCAATACTTCATATGAGGCCGAATCCCTTGCAAATAAAGAAAAACCGCCTGTTAAGCGGCTTTTCATGCAGGAAATATTTGGTGGAGGCGAGGGGAGTTGAACCCCTGTCCGAAAACGCTTCCTCGGCTACTTCTCCGGGCGCAGACGGTTGTTTCGGGTCGCCCCGTTTCCCTCGGCACGGCGTCAGCCGTCATTCACCGTGCTTCGGTAGCTTCATCAATGCGTGGTGCGCGCAAAGCTTGACGCACTCACGTTCACCACTAAACGACGCTCTGTCCGGAGCCGTGGTCCTCTCCGGCAGAACGGCCAGGCCTAATTAGGCCGCGGCAAGAACAGTTCTGTTGTTGTTCTTTGATTTATAAGTGCCCGTTTTGAAAAGGTCAGGCGCCTTTGCCCGCTATAACCGCATCTACGTCCCCGTCGAAACCGGTACGCCCCCATATCGACAGAGTCCAATTGCGGTCGGGTAAAGCTACCCGACCGCTTTCAGATGCTGTATTTATTATACCTTTTTGGGCGCGGGATAGTCAACACCAAATGTTTCCGCAGT
>JAAYAR010000082.1 GCA_012719235.1 Clostridiales bacterium | reverse complement strand
AAAATATCGCCGCTGCGGCGATGAGCTGCAGCGCGATGATCACCGGTATTCCCAACATGAATTTCGCTTTTTTTGTCTTGTGACGGATTGACAGCATGGTCAGCAGCATGGCGATCGAACCTCCGAGGAAAGAAACCAGCAGCAGCGTTCGTTCTTTCACGCGTCGTCGGCGTCTGTTCGCGGCGCGCTTATCAAGCAAGGCGAGAATGACGGCAATAAGGTTTATGATACCGAGATAACCCCATAGATATTGCATGCTCTCACTCCCCTGATATCATACAACTCACCCGCCGCAGCATTTCTTGTATTTTTTTCCGCTGCCGCAGGGACAAGGGTCATTTCTGCCGGGGTCCGGTCGTTTCACCTTATGAATCTCAGATATGAGAGTTCTTTTCAGGTCCTGCGAAATGTTCATTGCCTCAAAGCACTCTATTAATTCATCCGCAATCATTTCATCGCTTTGAATGAGGCTATAAATGCCGGGACCGAAAGAAACGGTTTTCGGCAGATCATCATCCGGATCATACTTTCGAAATAATTCATTGGGGGTATAGCCTCGATTAACCATCAATCTGGTGTTGTTGTGGAGATTAACGTAGATGTCGATTACTTGCTGGGTGATGTCAAAGCCGGGATATTCCTGATCAATTGTATCAATAAAATCCTGAGTATCGAAATTATCCGCCCGGATATCAAGAACGATCTCAAGCAGTTTTCTCTGCCAGTCGTTTGCATGCAGTTGCTTTTCCAGAAACTGTGCAAACGCGTGAGTATACTGATTTTCCTCAAAGTATTTTTTATCGGCATATTTCAGGAGTTCATCCCTTGACGGGATATAGAAGTCCTTGTCCGATTGAAGAGCGCGGGTGTAATGATATCCGCCGTAGTCGTTATAAAACACCAGTATTTTATTGACGATCTCACGTTGCAGAGGTGTGGTATAGGGTATGTCCGTATAGATTTCATACGGTGAGACGATCTTCCAGTCACCGTTGTAGTTATCCGCGAATCCGAGGATCTGCTCCTTTGTGATTTTCTGTTCCGGATTCTGGCGATTTATGATCTGCATGGCTTTTTTCAGCGAACAAATTCCATAAAAGTTGGAAAATGCCTGAAAATAAGTCTTTAGCCGCTTTGCATCGACACCATATTGTATACTTATTTCTTTTAATGTCATAACGTTCACCTCGAACACGATAAGCTGGCATTTAATGCTGCCGCCGAATTGTGCAGTCAAGGGTCAGGATCTTATGCGGGTATGCTTTACCGTGAAAGATCTCGTCTATCATAAGCCCGTTAAAAGTAAACCCCAACTTTTCCGCAAGCTTTACAGACTTCTCATTATCAATATAGATCCGGGCGTCGATGCTTTTTACTTTCATATTGCTACGAGCGAACGCGCATATTGCTTTCAATGCTTCAAGCATGTAGCCCTTGCCCCGGTGATCCGGGTAAAGATCGTACCCGAGCTCGCAGCGGCCGTTTGATCTATCCCAACGATGAAAACCGCATGTACCGATCTTAGCCCCGTTATTCTTTTTTACAAGTATCCACCTGTGCTGTGCTCTCGGCTCCGGTTGTATAAACAGCTCTATAATTTCGTCGGCGCCTGAAATATCGGAAAGCGGCCCGGTATCGAATAAGTACCGGGTGACTTCTCTGTCTGAGAATTGTTTCAAAATGAACTCTCTGTCATCCGCAGTGATGTTTTTCAGAAACAATCTGTCGGTTTCCAGTTCCTTAAAGAACACTTTTGTTCCTCCGTACGGCTGAGGGCGGAATACGTTTTGCCTTTCCGATAGTTTTGCCTGTCATTCTCTTTCCGGTGTCAAAGTACCATCGCACACGAGAACCCGGACATCCGGGGTTAAACAGGTTTCCTCGTCTATAATATCACACATGTAATATAAAATGATTATTTTAGTCATTTTTT
>JAAYAR010000081.1 GCA_012719235.1 Clostridiales bacterium | reverse complement strand
TCGGCGTTCACTCTCCCGGGCGGACGCTCCGCCGCGTAGCGGGACCGGGCGGCTATAAGAGGGAGAAAAGCAGAATAAGGGCGAGGATGAGCGCGTCGTCGCTCTCACCCTGCGTGATCAGCAGCGCCGCGATCAACAATAGTATTACGTCGCCTCTGTCCAGTTTCGAAAAAAAAGCTGCGGGGGCGAACTTTATTTCACCCGGCTGTCTGCCCGGGCCGGAGCAGAGCTCCTGCCTGGCATCCGGTATGTAGCGGCTATACAATCAAGATCACTCCCCCGCCTTTTCTTATACTTCCCGCCTGGCTCCCGACGGCGAAAACGGGCTGTACCGCGTACGGGCCGGATCTAATCCTTTTCTTTCATCAGCGCCGCCTGAGCTATGCGGGCAAGCCTGGCGGCGTTCATCGCCCTGTCGACCTTCTCGGCGCGCTCCGGGCTCAAAAAGGGTTTCAGCGCCTTCAGCAGCGCAGCGCTCTTGTCGTCGATAGCGGCGGAGAACAGTTTCATCATCTGCGCTATATCGACCCCCGGGATATCGCTTTCCGCGGGCGGCGGGGCGCCCCCCTGCGCGGAAGCTTGTTCCCCGGACGGACGGGTACCGGACAGAGTGGACGCAAGCGCGGCTATTTTCTGCATGTTCTCGGGAGAACCGAGCAGTGCCGAGAGCGCGTCGTCAAGCTCGCTCATTTTTCAGTTTTTCGATCAGCGAAATTACGGCCTGCTCCCCGCCCGTACCCGAAAGAATGTCCCTGAATCCGGCTTTGGCGCTCTCGGTGTCATTCTTCAGCAGCGCGTTTTTCAGGTCCTCAAGCTTGCTGCGGTCTTTTGAAAGCAGTTTAAGGAGCTCCTGCCCCTCCCGCGAGGACAGAACAGACATGACAAGCTTATTGCCGTCGCTCTGCTGAAGTGTTTTCGCCAGACGGGCGGCCTCTTCTTCGCTCATTTTTCCCATGATATGCCCTCCTGTTCCTTGTGAGACCCCATTAAGGCCTCAGGCGGCCATTTGCCCGCCTCTGCTCACCGGCTTTCGCCGTGATCACCTTACATCTTATTCAGGGCATCCCGCGTTTGTGACTTGAGCCCGGTCCCGTACGATATACTATTCCCGTCGGGGGGTAAACTCTACATGAAACTGCTCGTACTTTCGGATTCTCACGGGTCGTCCGGCAGCATCCTGACGGCTCTAAACAAAACATCGCCCGACGCCCTTATTTTTCTGGGCGACGGGCTCAGGGATATCCGGTCTGTCCTTGAACACAGGGGGGATTTTCCCGCCTTCGTTGTCAGGGGAAACTGCGATCTCGGCGCGCAGGAACCTGCGGAGCGGCTTATCGAGCTGCAGGGCACAAGACTCTTTATCTGCCACGGGCACACGTACGGCGTCAAAAGCGGCACCTCGGAAGCGAGGGCGGCCGCCGAGCGCACGGGCGCTCAGGTGCTGCTGTACGGGCACACGCACCGGCCCGAATGCAGGCGTGTCGGAGATCTGTGGGTGCTGAATCCGGGCTCCTGCGACAGGTCGGGCACGGCTTCGGCGGGGATCGTGTCGCTTGAATCGGGCGGGATCCTGTGCTACAATATCCGAATCAACGAATAGCGGTCAGCTCCTCAGGGCGGCTCAGGCTCCCGTGTGGTGTGCGCAGAAAGGCGCGAGAGAACAGCTGCCGCAGGCCGGCCTGTTCGCGACGCAGACCGCCCGGCCGTGCAGCACGATGCGGTGGCAGAAATCGTTTGATTCCTCGGGCGGGAGGAGTTCCCTCAGTTCCGCTTCGATCTTTTCGGGTATCTTCGTATGAACCAGCCCGAGAAGATTCGTTATCCTTATACAGTGGGTGTCTACGACTATCGCGCCCGGCTTGTTGTACAGGTCTCCGAGGATCAGGTTCGCCGTCTTGCGCCCGACGCCGGGCAGTTTCAGAAGCTCCTCCATCGTATCCGGCACCTTTCCGCCGTACGACTCGAGCAGCATAGCCGAAGCGGCTTGTATGTCCCGCGCCTTTGCCCTGTAAAAGCCGCACGAATGCACGATCCTCTCCAGATCCTCCGTGTCCGCCCCGGCGAGGGCTTCGAGCGACGGGTATGCCGCAAACAGCACGGGGGCGACCATGTTGACCCGCTCGTCCGTACACTGCGCGGACAGCCGCACCGCAAACAGCAGTTCGTAGTCTTTTTCATATCGCAGCTGGCACAGCGCGTCCGGGTACGAATCCTTCAGAGTCTTAATTATATGGGGTATCTTTTCTTTTGCCGTCACTTCCGTGACCTCCGGTATAACGGATCTGCCGCCCGGCGTGCGCCGTTCATATGTCCTGCGACAGGTTCCGAGTATTTTTTGAGGGGGAGCTAAAATGTACAGGCCGCTCGCAGACGAGCTCAGGCCGACCTCGATCGACCAGATCGTCGGGCAGAAACATCTGCTCGGCGAAGGGCGTCTGCTGCGCCGCCTTATCGATAACGGGCAGGCCCCCAACATGATCTTCTACGGCCCGTCCGGGACCGGGAAGACGACGCTGGCGGGCATCATAGCCGCCTCATCCGGGAGGGCCATGCGCCGCCTGAACGCGACGACCGCTTCCGTCGCCGACATAAAGGACATAATAGCGGATATCGACACGCTCCTCGCCCCGAACGGCATATTGCTGTATCTGGACGAGATACAATATTTCAGCAAAAAGCAGCAGCAGATACTGCTTGATTTCATTGAAAACGGAAAGATAACGCTCATCGCGTCAACGACCGAGAACCCGTATTTCTATGTATACAACGCGATCCTGAGCCGCTCCACCGTCTTTGAGTTCATAGCGGTGAGTCCGGAGGAAGTGAGACCGGCGGTCGAGCGGGCGTTCAGGGCGGCAGCCGGGAAGGCCGGCTTTGAGGTCATCTATTCGGACGCCGCGGCGGACCATATCTCCCGCGCCTGCGGTGGCGACGTGCGCAAAGCTATCAACGCCGTGGAACTGCTCGTCGGGAGCTGCATACCCGAAAACGGAACCGCGCACG
>JAAYAR010000080.1 GCA_012719235.1 Clostridiales bacterium | reverse complement strand
GACCACAACGTGAAGTGCGCCGACGTCGTCGAGAAGGCGACGCGCCTGTGCGCCGCCTACCTGCTGGAAGATTAGAGGGCGCGAGCCCCGGATAAGGAGTGACGGAAAGTGGACATTGAGCAGTATAACGAGTACGGAAAAGAACTTGAGCGCATGTTCAAGCTGCGCAGCCTCCCGATAGCGCTGAAGTTCTTCGAGAAGGCGGAGGACGTCCCCCGAGAGGCGCTCTATCCCAAGCGCGACCTCGGAGGACACATGTCGGTCTGCCAGGCCTGGGCGTATACGAGGATGAAGGGCCTGACCATCGCCATGAAAAAAGAGGACCACTGGTGCTGGAACCCACTCATAGGCTACGGCTGCGTGGAGTGCCTGCCCGGCCAGCCGCAGTTTGAGGAGGTCATCAAGTACATAAGCATACCCGACCACGACAAGGCGACGGAGTTTTTCAAAAACTTCCCGAGGCTCCCTATGGACAAGTATGAGGCCGTCGTAACGGCGCCTCTGGCCACGGCGAGCTTTGTGCCTGACGTTGTATTGATCTACGCCGAGGTCGCCAAGATAAACCACATGGTCCGCTGCATAAAAAGTGCCACGGGCAACTACGTGAGCAGCGTCTTTGACGGCATCGATTCCTGCATCTACGCGACGGTCCCGTCGTTTCAGAAGAACGAGTACCGCATCACGTTCCCCGACCCAGGCGACCGCGAGAGAGCGCGCGCAAGGGACGACGAGGTCATCCTCACCGTGCCCGGGCAGCGCATGAAGGAATTTATGGACGCCGTCGAGCAGGCCGACCGCCATATGGGCTTCAACGACAAGGGGTTTGACGTGTGCCTCAACCACAACCGCCCGCCCTTCTACGTGAAGCTGTTCGAGATGTGGGGGCTTGACAAGGCCTGAGCGCGCCCGGGTATGTTGACTCGGCCCTGATACGGTGGTATCATGGCATTGACCTGATTGCGATTTTCAAAAAATAACGAACGGGAGATGAGCAGATTGAACCTGAAAGAATATCCGCGCAAAGGATACTCAATCGATCAGTTCACGCAGCCCCACTGCACAGAGCTGATGGGCAGGAGTTTCCACTTTGTCATGGACGGCGGTGTGGATTTCTACCTGAAGTTCACCGGGAAGACGACTGTCGAATGGAACGCCGAGGGAGAGGAGCCTAAGACCGCCGTGTACGAGTGCCTCAAGGGCGACGACACGACGTATCTTCTCGACTACGACCTGACCGAGACCCTCGGCCAACTCGACAAGAGGGTCAACCACTTCTTCATTATCGACCTGGAGCAGCGCCTTGTGACAAAAGCGGTCTGCACCATGGGATACAACCCCAGGTTCCCTTTCCTCGTAAAGAGCGAATACGAGTTCGGAGCGATAGAGACAGAGGGCTGCGAGCTGCCGTTGAAGCGCCACTGCTTCACCGGGGAGATGCTCGGCACGAGAGTCGAGTGGCACTGGAACACAGAGATGATAACCCAGCACTCGTATTACTCGCCCGCCTTCTACCGCATAACCTGGCCGAAATCCAGCTCGGCCGTCGAGAAGATCGGGGATCCTTTCGAGCTGCTCCCCGCCTCCGACGAGATCGCCCAGTACATTAAGATCAAGGACAAGATGTACCTGTTCAGCCTGACCGAGGAGATCATGGAGCGCATAGTGGGCGACAAGTGCCAGTTCCGCTCAAACAACATGAACTTCCTGCAGAACTACGACCGCATGTACCACGTCGGCCGCACGTTCGGCACCGTCAAGAGGAACGACGAGCTTGTCCCCTGCCGCACGCTGTTCGGCGCTTTCGGCAATCCCGTGAAGCTTGACGACGATTTCCTGAACGCCGACAACCCCTTCACGGTCTGAGCGGCGATATCGAGGAAAAGAAAGGAGCATACATAAATGAATCACGTGTATGACGATGGCGGCGTATATATCCCGAACCTGTCCAACTGCGCCGAGCAGTACGGGATCAGCCAGTACCGCTTCCCGCATAATTTTGAGCTGGCGGGCAAGGATTTAAGTATAACGGCAGCGGACAAGAAATACACTCTCTCGTTCAAATGCCGGAAAAACCTCGAGTTCGACGGCAGCAAGTACGCCTACGAGTGCCTGAAATTCGGCCCGGAGCTGTACTTTGTTCTCTTCGGCCTCAGCGTGGCGGTCATCGACCTCGACAAGTGCCTCGCGACGCTGATAATCGGCGACGAGTACGTCCACGGCAGCATCGACTGCCCGGACAAAGAGTGCAAGTGCGGCTGCTCCGCCGTTCACGGCTGCGCGGGCGACGAGATGGTCGGGACAAAAGTGGCGTGGGTCCTCGGCTGCGGCCGCTTTACGACACAGGATTTCTTCGAACAGGGCAAGTGCCGCGTCGCCTGGTCCCCGCTCGAGGACAAGGCCTATGAGCAGACCTGCAAAGCCACGAAGCTCGGCGGACCGTACTATATCGTGGATACGAAGGGCCGCGTGCGCCGGGGCGTCTGCGCACCGTTCTTCACCGAGCGGGTCATCATGCTCCAGGATTACGAGCGCATGATGACGGTCGGCGTCGTGATGGGCAAGGGATTCGATCCGATACTGATCTCCGGTTACGCGAAGTTTTTGAACTGATCCCTGGGCACAGAGGGCCGTAACAAAGCTGCGCTCGGCCGAATAAAATATTTCGGAAATATGTTGACAACACGCAGCGTTTTGTGGCATACTTCCCCCATACTCACAGGAGGCGCTTCTATGATCGTTTCGTTCATATCAGTCAACGTTCTTCTAACCGCTGTTGCGCTGCTAGTGCGCGAGAGCGGAGATTTGCGTTGCCTGCGGACGGATTGATCGATAGGATAGCATTATCGGTTATTGTCGAAGGCCTGCGGCGCAAATCGCCGCAGGCCTGTTTTTTGCGCCCGGTCGGGTGAGCGATCATTTAAAACGCGGGGCGAGGCCCCGAAAAACAACAAAACGGCCGGAGGCCGGAAGGGAGAAGCCATGACAGGTCAGGTAAAGATATTCGACACGACACTCAGGGACGGCGAGCAGTCACCGGGCTGCAGCATGAACATGCAGGAAAAATTAGAGGTCGCAAGACGACTTGAGCTACTCAGAGCGGACGTGATCGAAGCCGGGTTTGCCGCGTCTTCACCCGGGGATTTCGCCTCGGTCTCGGCAGTGGCGGCCGCAGTGAAGAGCTGCGTCGTGGCGTCGCTCGCCCGGTGCTGCAGGGGGGACATCGATGCCGCGTACGCGGCGATAAAGGGCGCGGCCGCGCCCAGGATCCACGTGTTCATAGCGACGTCGCCCGTACACATGGAATACAAGCTCAGGATGCCGCCAGAGAAGGTGCTCGAGCAGGCCGCAGAGATGGTGCGATACGCGAAGAGCCTCTGCCCTGACGTGGAGTTCTCATGCGAGGACGCCACAAGGAGCGACCCCGCTTTCCTCGCAAAGATAGTGAGGGCGGCCATAGCGAGCGGGGCGAACGTGATAAATATCCCCGACACGGTCGGCTACACCACGCCCCCGGAGATGCGCGCCCTGATAGAGCAGCTGCGCTCCGAAGTGCCGGAGTGCGAGGGGATAGAGCTCTCGGTGCACTGCCACAACGACCTCGGGATGGCTACAGCCAACACGCTCGCCGGTATACTCGGCGGCGCGAGGCAGGTCGAGTGCACGATAAACGGCCTCGGGGAGAGGGCGGGCAACGCTCCGATGGAGGAGGTCGTGATGGCGATAAAAACGCGCCCCGAAGTCTACAACGTCCACACGGGGATCGACACCACGCAGATATACAGGGCGAGCAAAGCGGTCTACGGGATCATCGGCAGGACAGTGTCGCTGAACAAACCGATAGTAGGGACGAACGCCTTCGCGCACGAGGCGGGCATACACCAGCACGGCGTTCTGGCAAACCGCAGCACGTACGAGATCATGACGCCGGAATCCATCGGCATTCCCTCAAACCAGATAGTACTCGGAAAGCACTCCGGAAGGCACGCTTTCGAGGAGAAGCTCTCCTCAATGGGTTTCGCGCTCTCGCAGGAGGAGACGGAGCGCGCGTTCACGGAGTTCAAGGAGCTGTGCGACAAGAAAAAAGATATAACCGACAGGGACATTGAGTTCCTCGTATGGAACCTCACGCCGGCCGGCTCGAGCGGCGGCTACTCGCTCAAAGGTTTCTCCGTCCATACGGGCAGCAACGAGGCCGCGACGGCGGTCATAACGCTCGAAAAAGACGGCGTCGTCACAGAGGACGTGGCGCTCGGGAACGGCCCCGTGGACGCGGCATACAAGGCCGTGGACAAGATAGTTAACCCGCCCGGGTTCCAGTTTGAAAACTATGTTATCCAGTCGGTATCCGAAGGGAAGGACAGCCTGGGAGAGGTTATCACCACACTGCGGCACGACGGAAAGACGTTCTCGGGCAAGGGCCTCTCGACCGACGTCATAGAAGCGAGTATACTGTCCTATATATACGCGCTCAACAGGCTTCTTGAGTATGCGCGCAGCAGGGAGGAGAAGTGACATGGCGATGACAATGACCCAGCGGATAATAGCCGCCCACTGCGGCGAGAGCGAGGTCAGGGCGGGGCAGATGGTGCTCGCGGACGTCGATCTCGTCCTCGCGAACGACATCACAGCACCGGTCTCGATCAAAGAGCTCGAGCGGCACGGGATCGGGACCGTGTTCGACAGCGGAAAAATTGCGCTCGTACTCGACCACTTCGTACCGTGCAAGGACATCAAGGCCGCGCAGCTGTGCACGGAGGTGCGCGGGTTTGCGAAAAAGCACGGGATAAAACACTTCTTCGACGTGGGCGAGATGGGCATAGAGCACGCGCTCCTTCCCGAAAAGGGGCTCGTGGGGAGCGGTGATCTCGTTGTCGGCGCCGATTCCCACACCTGCACGTACGGGGCGCTCGGAGCTTTCTCGACAGGCATGGGCTCGACAGATATAGCGTTCGCCATGGCGACAGGCAAGACATGGCTGAAGGTCCCGGCGGCCTGCAGGTTCACGCTCAGAAACAAGCCCGCGAGATGGGTCGGCGGAAAGGACGTCATACTCCATATCATAGGCATGATAAGCGTCAGCGGCGCGAGGTACATGTCTATGGAATTTGACGGCGACGGTCTTGAACACCTTTCTATGGACGACCGCTTCACGATAGCCAACATGGCGATAGAAGCCGGAGCGAAAAACGGAATATTTGAAACGGACGCCCTGACCGTACAGTACGAAAAAGGCCGCAGGGAAAAAACTGTGCCGTGCTCGATCGACCCCGGGGCGGTTTACGAGAAGACGTACGAGATCGACCTTTCGAAGCTGCGCCCGGTCATCTCAAAGCCCCATCAGCCGGACAACACCTGCTATGCGGACGAGGCGGGGGATATCCCGATCGACCAGGTGGTCATCGGCTCGTGCACGAACGGCCGCCTCGGGGACCTCGCCGTCGCGGCGGGGATACTTCGCGGCAGAAAGGTCCACCCCCGGGCGCGGACTATAATAATCCCCGCGACGCAGAGAATATATCTCGAGGCGCTCAAGGCGGGGTACATCGAAACGTTCATAGAGGCCGGCTGCGCCGTATCGACGCCGACCTGCGGCCCCTGTCTGGGGGGCTATATGGGCATTCTCGCAAAGGGCGAACGGGCTGTTTCCACGACGAACAGGAACTTCGTCGGCAGGATGGGCCATCCCGGGAGCGAGGTATATCTCGCGGGCCCCGCCGTCGCGGCGGCCTCGGCGATAGAGGGCAGGATAGTCTCACCGGAGCAGCTGACAGGAGGAGCGATAGAATGAAACTCAGGGGACAGGTAATAAAGTACGGAGACAATATCGATACCGACGTGATAATCCCGGCCCGCTACCTGAACACGACGGACGAAAAGGAACTCGCGTCGCACTGCATGGAGGACATCGACCCCGCTTTCTCTTCAAAGCTCCGCGGGGGGGACATCATGGCGGCGGGCAGCAATTTCGGCTGCGGCTCGTCAAGGGAGCACGCCCCGGCAGCGATAAAAGCGAGCGGCGTATCATGCGTCATAGCTAAGGATTTCGCGCGCATCTTTTACAGGAACGCGATAAACATAGGTCTGCCGATACTGGAGTGCCCCGCTGCTGTCGAGGGGTGCTCGGACGGCGACGAACTCGCTGTCGACCTCGACGGGGGGATAATAGAAAACCTTACGACCGGGGCGAAGTATTCGGCCTCGCCGTTCCCCGGTTTCCTGCAGGATATAATAGCGTCGGGCGGCCTGATGAAAGCGGCGGAAAAGCTCGTCGCGGGAAAATAGCCGTGGTCCGCAGAGCAGGCGGGGAGGGGTTCGCTTATGAAACTTAAGATAGCGCTTGTAAAAGGGGACGGCATCGGGCCGGAGGTGGTCTCGGCGGCCGCGCTCGTCCTTGACAGGACTGCGGGCATATACGGACATGAGGTCGTATACGAGGAGGTCCTCGCAGGCGGAGCCGCGATCGACGAAGCCGGGGAACCCCTGCCGGAGGCCAGCGTCGATGCCTGCAGACGGTGCGGCGCCGTGCTCCTGGGCGCGGTCGGAGGCCCGAAATGGGATACGCTGCCGCCCGCACTGCGCCCGGAAAGAGCCATACTCGGCCTGAGAAAGGAGCTGGGGCTCTACGCCAACCTGAGGCCCGTAAAGCTGAATCCCGAGACGGCGTCCGGTTCTCCCCTCAGGGCGGATATAGCGCAAAAGGGCATAGACCTCATCTTTATGAGGGAACTGACGGGCGGCGTCTATTTCGGCGAGCGGGGCAGGACCACGACGCCGGTGGAGGCGGCGTTCGACACCGAGAGGTACTCCGCGCCCGAGGTCGAGAGGATAGGGCGCAGAGCATTCGAGGCCGCGCGGGGACGCAGGAAGAAGGTCACGAGCGTGGACAAGGCCAATGTCCTCGAGACGTCGCGCCTGTGGAGAGAGGTCATGCACAGGCTCTGTGATGAATACCCGGATATAGAGTACGCGGACATGCTCGTCGACAACGCCTCCATGCAGCTTATCATCGACCCGGGGCAGTTCGACGTCATCGTCACGAGCAATCTCTTCGGGGACATCCTCTCCGACGAGGCGGCGGCTCTGACGGGCTCCATAGGTCTCATACCCTCAGCTTCCCTGGGTGACGGCTCGTTCGGACTGTATGAGCCGATACACGGCTCCGCCCCCGATATAGCGGGCAGGGGCATAGCAAACCCGACAGCGGCCGTGCTGTCGGCCGCGATGATGCTGCGGTATTCTTTTTCGCTCCCGCGCGAGGCGGAATGCATCGAAAAAGCCGTTCTGGCGGCGCAGGTCGGCGCCGCGGGGCATATGACGGGCGGCGGGAACGGCACAAATGAGATCACAGAACGTATACTGGATAATATCAGGTGAGAAGACCCACGGCGGAGACATAAATTTCGCGCAATGTCGAAATAATTGTTGACTACGAAAAAAGCGTATGATATTCTTCCAGTAATAGCAAAAGTGACACGGAAAAATCCATCAGGGAGTACAGCCATGTTTGCACCCGTTTTCAGCCTAGGCGTAATAATTCTTGTAGGCATTATCGTAGTAGTCGGTAATGCCGCGGAGCGTTGCGCTGACGGGAGCAGATAAGGAGTTAAAGTAAACTCTTTAGGGCCTTCAGCAAAACGCTGAAGGCCCTGGTTTTTTTATAAGGAGGCGGTTTGAATGGTTCTCAGCGGCGCTCAGATCCTCATTGAAGAGCTCGTACGCCACGGAACAAATACGGTCTTCGGGTATCCCGGGGGCCAGGTAATAGATATTTACGACGAACTTTACAGGAACGCGCACAGGATCGGGCACATACTGACCGCCCACGAGCAGGGGGCGGCCCATGCGGCCGACGGTTACGCGAGGGTCACGGGGAGGCCAGGCGTGGTCTTCGCGACAAGCGGCCCCGGCGCCACAAACCTTGTTACGGGCATCGCGAACGCCTATCTCGACTCGGTGCCGATGATAGCGGTGACGGGAAACGTTACCGTGAACCTGCTCGGTAAAGACAGCTTTCAGGAGGTCGACATCGTCGGCATCACTCAGCCCGTAGTCAAGCACAATTTCATCGTCAGGGACGTCGGGGAACTCGAGTCCGTGGTCACCGAGGCTTTCGCCATCGCGACTTCCGGGCGGCCCGGGCCGGTGCTCATCGACATCCCGAAGAGCGTACAGAGGGGCTCTTGCGAATATTCGGGCAATCTGCGGCCCTCCGCGCGGGACAGCTGCGGCAGCTTTGACATAACCGAGGCTCTCGAGGCGATCTCGAAGAGCAAAAGACCGCTGATCTACTGCGGCGGGGGAGTTGTCTCGGCGGGCGCCGAGGAGGAGGTCCTCGCCCTCTCGAAAAAGATCTCGGCCCCGGTCACGCTCAGCATGATGGGCCTTTCGGCAGTCCCGCATTCATACGAGCTGAATCTCGGCATGTGCGGCATGCACGGGCGCGCCCCCTCGACGCTGATGCAGTCGCGGGCCGACCTTATCATCGCGGTCGGAGTCAGGTTCAGCGACCGGGCGACGGGCGACGTGTCGGCGTACGCGAGCAACAGCAAGATAATCCATATCGATATCGACGAGGCCGAGCTCGGCAAGAACGTACCGAATATAATCGAGGTCTGCGGCAGCGCGAAGAGCGTTCTCGCGGCGCTGCTCGAATCGACCGAAGAGAAGCGCAACGAGGAGTGGAGGCGCGAGGTCCTCGAGAGCAAGGAAAAAGACGCGGCCTGCAGCGACGGGGACAGGTTCTCGCCGCGCGCAATAATAAGATGCATCAACGGATATTTCGGCGGCGAGACCGTGGTCGCCACCGACGTCGGACAGCACCAGATGTGGGTCATGCAGAACTACGCTTTCGAAAAACCGAGAACGCTGCTCACATCGGGGGGGCTGGGGACGATGGGGTTCGGCCTCGGCGCCGCAATAGGCGGCTGCATCGCTTCCGGCAGAAAGCGGACAGTGCTCTTCACCGGCGACGGCAGCTTCGGCATGAATCTCAACGAGATGGCCACGGCCGTTATGCAGAGAACACCGATACTGATAGTCATCCTGAATAACGGTGTGCTCGGCATGGTGAGGCAGTGGCAGAACATGTTCTATGAGGGCAGGTACTCCTCGACGACGCTCGGGCGGAAGACCGATTTTGTGGCCCTCGCCAGGGCATTCGGCGCAGACGGCTGCAGGGTGGACTCGATGGCGGCTCTGAAAGACGCTATGGAGCGGGGATTCCCGGAGGACTCGCCTTTCGTTCTGGACTGCCGGATAGCCCGGGACGAGATGGTTTTCCCGATGATCCCGCCCGGGGGTTCTGTCAGAGATATAAGGCTCAGCTAGGAGGCTACAAAACATGAGCGAACGTTTTACAGTCGGACTTATCGTCAGGAACCGGTTCGGCGTTCTGAACCGGATAGCGGGCCTGTACGGGAAGAGGGGCTACAACATCGACAGCCTCGCGGTCGGGGAGACGGAGGACCCCAGCATATCGAGGATGACGATCGTCTCGACAGGCGACATGTACACGCGCACCCAGGTCGTTAGGCAGCTCAATAAGCTCTATGACGTCATTGAGGCCGTTCTTCTGGAGGACGACAAATCCATATGCGTCGAGCATCTTCTCATCAAGCTGAAACTGAACGGTGAGGGCAACGGACCCATCACGGCTCTCATAAATACGTACGGTGGCAAGGTAGTTGACCTGGGTGCGGGCTTCCTCGTGGCCGACCTTACGGGGAGCCCGGAAAAAATTCAGGAATTCATAGAAAAATGCGTGCCCTTTGGTATACTTGAATTGTGCAGATCCGGAGCGCTGGCTCTTTCGACCGGTGACGGCCGTATATTAAACAATAAACAAACAATACGGGAGGAACACTGAGATGGCAAAAATGTACTATGAGAAGGACTGCGACCTGTCTTTGCTGGAAGGAAAGACGATCGCGGTCGTGGGCTACGGCAGCCAGGGCCACGCCCACGCGCAAAACCTGCGCGACAGCGGTATGCGGGTCGTCATAGGGCTGTATGAGGGCTCAAAGAGCGCTGTGCAGGCCGCGCAGGACGGGTTCGAAGTCTACGACACGGGCGAGGCTGTCAAAAGAGCGGACGTGGTCATGATGCTCGTCAACGACGAGAAGATGGCCGCGATCTACGAAAGCAAAGTCGCGCCGAACCTGCGGGCCGGCATGGTCCTGTGCTTCGCGCACGGCTTCAATATCCATTACAAACAGATCGTTCCCCCGGAAGATATCAGCGTGATAATGATAGCCCCCAAGGGGCCCGGACACACGGTGCGCAGCCAGTACCTCGAAGGAAAGGGCGTGCCCGACCTTATCGCCGTGTATCAGGACTGCGACGGGAAGGCGCACGACATCGCTCTCGCCTACGCCTGCGGCATAGGCGGCGGCCGGGCGGGGATACTCGAGACGACGTTTAAGGAAGAGACGGAGACCGACCTGTTCGGAGAGCAGTGCGTGCTCTGCGGCGGCGTGTCCGCCCTGATGAAAGCAGGCTTTGAGACCCTGGTCAACGCGGGCTACCAGCCGGAGAGCGCGTATTTCGAGTGCGTCCATGAGATGAAGCTGATAATCGACCTCGTCATAAAGGGCGGCCTTTCGTTCATGCGCTACTCCATAAGCGACACCGCCGAGTACGGCGACTACAGCGTCGGCGACCGGATCATCACCGAGGAGACGAAAAAAGAGATGCGCAAGGTGCTCTCGGAGATCCAGGACGGCACTTTCGCGCGCAAATGGATTGAAGAGAACAAAGCCGGCCGCCCCGAGTTCCTGGCCAGGCGCGAAAAGGAATCGAAGCTGCTCGTTGAGACCGTGGGCGCAGAGCTGCGCGCCAGGATGAGCTGGCAGGGTGACAAAAAGTGAACAGGCTGCAGCTTCAGGAGATATCTAACTCCCCGAAACGGGCGCTTATGAGCGCGATGGGCTACACGCAGGAGCAGATGAAAAGGCCTATCGTGGGCATAGTGAACTCCTTCAACGAGATCGTCCCGGGCCACATCCACCTGGGGGCGATATCCCGGGCTGTCAAAGACGGCGTGCTGTCCGCCGGGGGGACGCCGGTGGAGTTCAACACCATCGCCGTGTGCGACGGCATAGCGATGGGACACTCGGGGATGAAGTACTCTCTGCCGTCCCGCGAGCTTATCGCCGACAGCATCGAGTGCATGGTCAACGCCCACTGTTTTGACGCTCTCGTTTTTATACCGAACTGCGACAAGATAGTGCCCGGAATGCTGCTCGCGGCCGCCAGGCTGAACCTCCCGAGCGTCTTCGTATCGGGCGGCCCGATGCTCTCGACGGACGGGAGCGACCTCAACACCGTTTTTGAAGCGGTCGGCGCTTATCACGCGGGCAAGACCGACGAGAGAGCGCTGCGCGAGCTTGAAGAGAGCGCCTGCCCGGGCTGCGGTTCCTGCTCCGGAATGTTCACCGCGAACTCGATGAACTGCCTCTGCGAGGCGCTGGGGATAGCCCTTCCCGGAAACGGCACAATACCCGCCGTTTATTCGGGCCGCCTCCGCCTGGCAAAACAGGCGGGCGTGACGGTCATGGAGGCGCTCGCAAACGATCTCAGGCCCCTCGACATACTCACGGAAAAGGCCGTCAGGAACGCTCTCACAGTGGATATGGCGCTGGGATGCTCGACAAACTCCGTGCTGCACCTGTTTGCCCTCGCAAACGAGCTGGGGCTCGACGTGAACCTCGACACCGTCAACAAGGTGAGCGACAGGACACCGAACCTGTGCAGGCTGGCGCCTGCAGGGGAGCACCATATGCAGGATCTCGACAGGGCGGGAGGAGTGTACGCCGTCATGAGCGAACTCATGAAGGGAGGCCTCCTCGCCTCGGACGCCCGGACCGTCTCGGGCATGACCCTCGCCGACGCCCTCAAGGGCCGCGAGCCGAAAGACAGAACGGTCATAAGGCCGCTGGACGAACCCCACTCACAGGAGGGCGGCCTCGCCGTGCTTTTCGGAAACCTTGCCCCGGACGGCGCAGTCGTAAAGCGGAGCGCCGTCAAGGACTCCATGCTTCAATTTACAGGTACCGCAAAAGTATTTGACGGTGAAGAGGAAGCGATCAAGGCTATCTACGGCGGTGAGATCGGCGCGGGCGATGTCGTGGTCATCAGGTATGAAGGTCCCGCAGGCGGGCCGGGTATGCGCGAGATGCTCTCGCCTACGTCCGCAATAGTCGGTATGGGCCTTGACGAGTCGGTGGCGCTCATAACCGACGGGCGTTTTTCCGGCGCCACGCGCGGCGCGGCTATCGGACACGTATCGCCGGAGGCGGCGTCGGGCGGTCCGATTGCATACGTCCGGAACGGGGACCGGATACGTATAGACATCCCGGGGCACACCCTGTCTCTGCTCGCGGACGAAAGTGAGCTTGCACGCAGAAGAGAAGAAACCGTAAAGCGGCCCGAAAGAAACGCAACCGGTTATCTTGAGCGCTATATGAAGTCTGTTTCGTCAGCCGACAAAGGCGCCGTCATACAACGATAAGGAGGAGCCATGCTCACATTGGAGAAGGTCCGCCTTGCGGAGTCGATGCTGCAGGGCGTAGCCAGAAAGACAGACATGATCCAGACCTCGGGCCTTGCGCCCGGCTGCGAATTGTGGCTGAAGACCGAAAACCTGCAGAGGACAGGGTCATTCAAACTCCGCGGAGCCTACTTCAAGATGTCGCAGTGCTCACCCGAGGAGAGAAAGCGGGGCGTTGTGGCGTGCTCGGCGGGCAACCACGCGCAGGGCGTGGCCTTCGCCGCAAAGCAGTTCGGTATGAAGTCGACCATTTTCCTGCCGAGTTCCGCGCCGATCTCTAAGATCGAGGCGACCAGGCAGTACGGCGCGCAGATCAGGCTGGTCGACGGCGCCTATGACGACGCGTACGCGGAGGCGATCGCCTTCAACAAGGAGACGGGGGCCGTGTTTTTGCACCCGTTCGACGACGAGGACGTGATCGCCGGCCAGGCCACCGTAGGGCTCGAGACCCTGATGCAGCTCCCTTCGGTCGAGGCGATAGTGGTGCCCGTCGGCGGCGGCGGCCTCCTGTCGGGCATCGGTTTCGCGGTCAAGACGCTCAGGCCCGCGTGCAAAGTGTACGGCGTTCAGGCCTCCGGAGCTGACGGCATGTACCGCTCGTTCCGCAGCAGGAACCACTGCGTCACCGACGCTGCGTGCACGTTCGCGGACGGCATAGCCGTGAAGGCTCCCGGAGATCTGACCTACGATATGTGCTCCGCGTACGCAGACGACATCGTCACTGTCTCGGAAGACGAGATAGCCGCCGCTATCCTAGCACTGATGGAGCGCCAGAAACTCGTGGCCGAGGGCGCGGGAGCGGTATCCGTCGCGGCCGTGATGTTCAACAAGCTGCCGCTCGAGGGCGTGAGGACCTGCGCTATCGTCTCCGGAGGCAATATCGATGTGAACATACTCTCCCGCGTGATAAACCGCGGCCTGCTGACCTCCGGCAGGCTGACAAACCTGTCCATAGAGCTCGTGGATAAACCCGGGCAGCTGAAAGCCGTATCCGCACTGATCGCGGACGAGGGCGCGAACGTCATCCGGGTCCACTACACGCCGGGGGGAGAGAATATGGACATCAACGGGTGTTATCTGAACATCTCTATGGAGACGAGAAACCACGAGCACCTCGAGCGAATCAAGAAAGTGCTGCGCAGCAACGGGTTCAAGCTCTGCGACTGAGGCTGGATATGAGAAGGAGCGACAGAGAGATAACGGACTTCGACGCCGTCATAGAGGTTATGAGCAGGTGTACCGTCTGCCACGTCGCCTTCGGCGGAGGGGAATACCCGTACGTCGTGCCCATGAACTTCGGGATGAGCGTTGAAGGGCGGGATGTCACGCTGTATTTCCACGGGGCCGCCGAGGGGAAAAAGCACGACCTCATCAAAAGCTGCGGCAGGGCGGCCTTCTCTATGGCGGTCGTGGGGGACGTCGTTTTAGGCCCTCCCGGAGACCCGTGCTCAAGCTCGATATGCTATGAAAGCGTGACGGGGACGGGCGATATTGACTACGTCCCGGAGAGCGGGAAGCTCGCCGCACTCGACAGGATCATGCATCAGTGCGACAGGTCGGGATCTGGGGCTTACAGCTACAGGAGCGGCCCGCTCGAAGCCACGGCGGTTCTCAGGCTCAGGGTGAACAGCCTCTCCGGGAAGCGCCGGAAGGGCTGACTGAGAAAAAATTGAAGACGGAGACCGGGTATATGCGCCTGTTTATTGCTATACGGTTTAACCGGGAGGTAAAAGACGCCCTGATACGCGCCATAGAGGACCTGCGCGGCCGGGCGGTGTCGGGCAGCTTCACAAGGCCTGAAAATCTCCACCTGACACTCGTTTTCATAGGGGAATCCGACGACGTGAAGACTATTCGCGCCGTCATTGACGAGTGCGGGGTGCCGCCCTTTGATATGGCTGTCGCGGGGTCGGGCAATTTCGGCGATCTGTACTGGGCGGGCGTGGAGAACAGCCCTGAGCTTTCCGGGCTGGCGGGCAGTCTGCGCGAGAAGCTGCGCAGTGGAGGCTTTGATATAGACGAAAAGCCGTTCAGGCCCCACATCACGCTGGCGCGGCGGGTTCAGCCGCGCTCGCATATCAGGGTAAACATGCAGCGCGCGACGATGACCGTAAAGCGCATATCGCTGATGAAATCGGAGCGCATCAACGGAAAGCTGACGTATACTGAAATCTACGGGCGGGATCTGTGAAAACAGGGCCCGCCTTAGTCATACGCGGAGGCGCCTGCGCCCCGACACAGCCGCGGGCCGCAGAACCTGGCGAAAAATGAGAAAGGAGATATTATGGAAGCAATTGTTTACACATCAAAAACCGGGTTCACGAAAAAATACGCCGGGATCCTGGGGGAGAAGACCGGGCTGCCTGTATACGATCTTCACAGCGCGGGGGGAGTGAAAAAGGGCGGAGAGATCATCTATCTGGGCTGGCTCTCGGCGGGACGCGTCAAAGGATACAGGAAAGCGGCGTCGCTTTTTAACATCCGCGCACTATGCGCGGTGGGGATGGCTACCCCGGGCGGCCAGCCTGTCGCGAACATAAAAAAAACGAACGGCATGCCGGAATCCCTGAATGTGTTCTATCTTCAGGGCGGCCTCGATATGAATAAGCTGAAGGGGATCAACAAGCTCGCGCTCTCGATCGTTGTCAATACATTCGGCAGATCTCTTGAAAAGAAGCAGGACCTGACCCCCGAGGAAGCGGACCAGCTCGATCTGATAAGAAACAACGGGAGCAGGGTCAGACCCGAAAACCTGGAGCCTCTACTTGAGTGGTACGCGGGTTTATAGATTATTTCCGGTATATAAACCGGGCAAAGCTCCGTGCGCCGCGTCGGGCGGACCCCGCCGGACGCGGCAGCCGGCCAAAAAAGCGTGTCCGGGCCGCTGAGCGATCCTGCCTGTTCGATATTTTCGACAAAAAACCGGTGATTGTTTAGTCGAAACTGTTGACAAGAAGGGAGGGGTGAGGTACAATACAGCAAGAGTTAGTTAATACTAACTTATTCCGCCGACGCGATCACTTACAGACCGGAGGTTTTTATATGACGCTTGACGCTGTTCCAATAGGCAGGACGGCTGTTATAGAGCATGTCGGGGGAGAGGGGGACATCCGGCTGAGGCTGCTCGACATGGGCGTTATTCCCAAAACAGAGATAACCCTCACGAGAACAGCGCCGCTGGGCGACCCGATAGAGGT
>JAAYAR010000079.1 GCA_012719235.1 Clostridiales bacterium | reverse complement strand
TTCTTTTGAGAGCGCACTGTACTCATAAAAGAACATTGATTAAGCCTCCTGCACGTAATATATGATAAGAATTATAGCACCCGGCCATACACGTAGCAATACGGCGGAGAATAAAACAGCCCCGGCAAAAGGGCGGTACTCGTAAAACAGTAATATGGTTTTCAGGGGCGGCATGGCCGATTTGGTCATGCCGTTTCCTGTTTCATCAGTTCATCCAGTGGGATAAAGCCGACAAGGTCGTACTATCGCCGTCCGATGAATCCTCTTGGGAGAGGCGGCAGTAGAGCGCCGTGATCTTTTCTGTTGCCCGTGACATATTTTGTTCCTCCTTCTGTGTCGAGGCAACTGTCAGTACAGGATTGGGGGTTATATCAACGGAATCATCATTTGTCATCGGCGTCCACCTCTGCCTTTGACAAGTTCTGCTCCATGATACGCGATAGCTTTTTGTCCAGCGTTTCCGTCCCGTCATAGCTGCCGGTAACGGTGTATTCCGTACCGGCGTTCTGCTCACGGATAGTCAGCTCCGGCAGCCAGAACGCGGATGGGTTCTTCACGACGATATTACCTTTTTCGTCGAAAGAAACGCCGTGCTTGGGAGCATCGGCGGGGCGCGGCTCGGCTTTTGCATACGGGTCGGGGTTAGTGAAATAGATCTCCGTAACGCCGTCATCGTCGGTTTCTTCGTAATCCTCGCCGTTCTCTGTCTCCGCCGGTTCCTCCGGCGTGAGTTCGAGAATGTCGCTGTCCTTGTCTTTCATGCAATTACGCTCCTTATCTCTTATCTATCCTATCATTATCACGGGCAGCACAGGCTGAAAAGCTCGTCAAGGCATCGGCTTCGCCTCGCTTCGCGGCCTTGACAAACCTTTCAGCCCGCGCTTTTGTGTAGTCAAGGCGGCGGTTGCCGCCAATTTCTATTTGAGAAATAGCGAAAATCATCATGGGAGCGAGGGCGAACAGCAAGTAAATTCAAGAGACGCTCATAACGGAGACCGCAAACTTGGCAAGCAGGGCAAGTGCGTACACACTTGCATTTTTCGCAAGCAATGCCGGTTGCCGTCATTTTTACGAAAAGCTTGTTGGGGAATCCCCTAAACCCCTTGACGACTTTTTCAAAATCGGCTGCGCTCCTGACGGAACTTTTCATCAGTCCAGCTTCGCAAGAGACGTGATGATTTGATTGAGGCCCTGCAATATTGCCTCTTGGTTCTTATTGATTTCATCAAGTTCGGTATCGTAAATTTTGTCGCTGGCGTTCAGCTTTTTGGCGATCTGGTTCTCGCTATTCGAGATTCGCCGCATGAGGGAAACAAGCTCCCGAAGCTCCGGCAGCTCCAGCTTGAGAACGTATCCGTCGATAGCGGGCTTTCGGAGATACGCGCTCATATTCTCCGTTCCGTACAGCGTCATTTTCTGTTTGATAAGGTCAAGCTCCTTATCGTTCACATAGAAGTGTAGCTGCGTCGGGCGCTGCCGGTTTTTCTTGTCCGGCATAGGTTTCTGGCTCCTTCCAGCAAAGACGCTGACGCTCTTTCTCCGTCGGGTGAAGCGCCGTCACTCTTGCAAAGGCGCGATGCCGTGTGTACACACACTGTTACATCACTATATCCGTGGTTTTACAACAGCGATTTGATCTTCGGGTCGCAGAAAAGCCGCTGACAGGAATCTGCGGCATAGTGCGGGTGTTCATAAAAGATTCGGAGCCAGCGACTCCGTGTTGTTGTAGCTTTTCAAGCATGAACATAATATAATAACTTTGGGTTTTTGTAATCTGTCGCAATGCGAAACGATAAATACTCATCTGTGATAAGGCCGAAGGGGATGGACTTATGAAACGTATCGTATCATTGTTGTTAGCCGTAATGCTGCTTATCTCCCTCGCCGCCTGTGGCGCACCCGCAAATGAGCCGGAGACGAGCACTAAAAGCCTAGAGCATATCGATATGCCTGACTATGGCGCACCCGTAAATGAGCCGGAGACGAGCACAGACCTGCCTGTTGCGCCGGAATTACAGGAAACAGTAGTATTCACCGACCCGGTATTGGAGACGATGGTGCGTGGGGTAATAGGCAAGCCGGAGGGCTCAATTACCACTGCGGATGCCGTTGCGGTGACGAGGCTTGATCTGGGCGCGGAGTGGGAGCAGTATTCTTCCGGTTGGACGCCCATCAAGGAGCTGGGCGGTCTGGAATACTTCACGAGCCTTGAAAGCCTCGACCTGTCCGACCACGCGATAACCGACATATCGCCGCTGGCCGGGCTGAGTAAACTCACCGTACTGGCGCTGGGCGGCAACCCGATTGCGAATATCGCGCCTCTTGCGGGGCTGACAAATCTGACCGTGCTTGCGCTTCCCGGTACGGGGGTGAGTAACCTTTCGCCGCTGTCCGGACTGACAAGGATAAGGCATTTGTACTTGGCGGGCTGCCCTGCCTCTGACTATGCGCCGCTTGATGGCATATATGCAAATCTGGAAGGAAGGGATTTTGAAATTTTGCCCCCGCCGACCACGCTTGCAGAGCTCGGATTTACCTTCAACGATGGCGATAAGCTGGCGTTGTACGAAACGAGCGAATATGACATACGCCTGAATCACGGCGAATGGGGCGATCCGCCGCAGCCGGATTGGCAAAATTGCATTCGCGTTGTTACGGGAGCGGAGACCGGCTATAAGAATGCAGTCGGCTTCTATCCCGTACACAGCGCCTATGTCGTGTGGATATTTAATGTAAACACGGAAGAAAACTACACCTATGTCTATGATGTTGCGGAAAGCAGCTTTGGTTGTGAGCGCGCCGTCATGGAGCCGATCGTGCGGGAGGCGTTTGGGGATTCGGATGGTGAGGACATATTGCTTACCCCTGTTGCCTTCTTTGACAATACAATTCATGAGGCGCTTGGAATTGCTATTGATACTCTATACAATATGCCGTTTGATGAAAATATAGTGCTGGCATCCCCGTATGAAAAACTCGGATTCGAATTTCTCGATTACAAGGGAACTTATTATTACGAAGGATACGGCATAGAGCTTCATATACACAAACCGGAATGGGATAAGGATGTCGAGGACGGGCAT
>JAAYAR010000006.1 GCA_012719235.1 Clostridiales bacterium | reverse complement strand
TGCCAGTCCCTGCCCGGGTACGTCTCAGACATCCTCTCCAGGACGTCGGAGCCCAGATCGCGAAGGGGCCCTTTTACATACTCCGTATATTCCGCTTTGTGCGCTTCAAACCACGGTTTTTCGTTGTTCAGCGCGATGCCCCACAGAAAATCCTGTGTCCGGGGACTGAAACCCTTAAACATATATCCCTCTTCTGTCTTTGTATCCCAAATAATTGTAGCACACGGCGCTTTTTCATTCAATACAACTTTCCGGCTTGGCTTTTTTCCCGCTCTGTGTTAATATATCCCGGAATATCGACCCGCCCTGACGGAGTCGCGCTCAGGAGGCTTCGGCCCGATGCAGAAAAAACGGTTATTTCAGATAGTACTTCCTGTCCTCGCCGCCATGATCTGGGGCTCGGCGTTCGTTTTTCAGAGCGTGGCCGCCGACAGCGTGGATCCGTTCACTTTCAACGCTTCAAGATCGATAATCGCCGCCGTTTTTCTGGCGATCATCCTTATATTTAAAAGAAGAGCTCCGGGCTCCGGCAAGCAGCGCCGCGGCAGCCGCCGGAAACTGTTTATAGGCGGCATACTATGCGGAACTGCGCTCTTTGCCGCGTCCAACCTGCAGCAGCTCGGCCTCGGTGAGACGGGTGCGGGGAAGGCAGGTTTCATAACCGCCCTCTACATAGTTATCGTGCCTGTCTTCGGCCTGTTTTTGCGCCGCAGGACGTCGGGTCTTGTCTGGGCGGGCGTCGCCCTCGCCGTCGCGGGGCTCTATCTGCTCTGCGTGGGCAGCGGCTTTTCGATAGCCGCGAGCGATCTGTATCTCGTGCTGTGCGCCCTCGTATTCGCCGCCCATATCCTGATAATCGACCGCTTCGCGCCCGACGTCGGAGGCATAGAACTCTCTTGCGCCCAGTTTGCAGTCGCCGGCATACTGTCGTTTATATGCATGCTGATCTTCGAGGACCCTGACGCTGCCGCTCTGCGCGGCGCCGCGTGGAGCATACTGTATGTCGGCATTTTCTCTAGCGGCGTCGCGTACACGCTCCAGATAATCGCCCAGAGGTACTCTGACCCCGCCGTGGTCTCGCTGCTGCTGAGCCTCGAGTCCGTATTCGCGGTGATATTCGGGGCCCTCATCCTCTCGGAGCGGCTGAGCGCGCGCGAGTTGACAGGCTGCGCCCTCATGCTCGCCGCCGTCACTCTGGCGCAGTTCCCGCCGCGAAAGAAGCGGGCCGGGATATCCGCGGAGCAGCCCCCACTGCCCGGGCCTTAGTTTCCGTCCCGAAGGACGCCGCTCCGTCCGTGCTCCAGCATAAAGCGCTCCGCCGCCCGCATAAGGGCGGCCTTTTCGTTCGGTATGCTGCCGCCTAGCACACCGTCAAGCAGACTTCGGAGTATTCTCCCCACAAAAGGCCCGCTCGCCGCGCCGAGGGACAGAACGTCGTCCCCCCCGACGGCGAGCGTCTTCATAGTTATCCTCCCCTCGAGGGCATAGAGCGAGTCCGCCGCCTTTTTTATCCCCTCAAGAACGGAGAGCTCGTCCTCATCCCCGCGGGCGGCCGCCTCCCTGAGGCTTATCAGCCTGTCGAAGCGCTCCTTCCCGAGCTTTGATATCAGCTTTCTTATGATCACGGGCTCCGGTTTCAAAGTCGCGCGCAGGCCTTCGACCAGTTCAATTGTGTCGCGGGCTGTTTTTTTGTCGCAGCGGAGCCGCTCGAGCACGCCCTTTGCCCTCTCAGCCCCCGCGGCGCGCAGAAGCATCGCAAGGCGCGAGCATATGTCCCCGGGCGACGCGCCGACGGCCGCGGCCGCGCACCGGATCTCATCCGGCGTGACCCCGGGCAGAGCGCAGGAGATTATCTCCGGGAACACCTCCAGGATGTCTCCCGCTCCGGGGCCCGTTATTATTCCTTTCAGCTCCTCAAAAACGCGCTCGACCGAAACGGCCCCGAGCCGCCGGCGACCTGCGGTCGCGGCTCGGGCCGTGCGCTCTTCAACGCGAAAACCGTATCTTGATGAAAAGCGCAGAGCCCGCAGTATCCTCAGGGCATCCTCTTCAAACCGCCTTTCGGGCTCTCCGACGCACCTTATTATCCCGGCTTCGAGGTCCTCCCTCCCGCCGAAAGGGTCCGTCAGCCCCTCCTCGGGGCAGTAGGCCATCGCGTTTATCGTGAAGTCCCTGCGCGCGAGATCCTCCTCGAGCGAGGCGACGAACGTCACGCTGTCCGGCCTCCTGTTGTCGCTGTAGGGGCCGTCAGTGCGGTACGTCGTGACTTCGATGATCCGGCCGTCCGCGCGCACGCCCACGGTGCCGTGGCGGCTGCCCGTCGAATATGTCTTCAAGTCCCGGAATACCTCTTTAACGCTCTCGGGCCGGGCGTCGGTGCAGACGTCCCAGTCGTGCGGAACTAGCCCCAGCAGGCTGTCGCGCACGCAGCCCCCGACGGCCCGGGCTTCAAACCCCGCCCGGCGGAGCATGCCCGTCACTAAGAGCACGTCCTGCGGAAGATCGATCATGCTGCCACCCCCCGGAGCGGTGCGCGGGCTTCAGCCCTGCCCGTAATAGGCGCTCCCGCCGTGTTTTCGCAGATAGTGCCTGTCAAGAAGTTCCGCTCCTATTGGCCCGAGCCCCGGCTCCAGCATCAGAGCGTGAAAAGCCATAAAAGCGGCCTCTTCCATAACGACGGCGTTGTGGACCGCGTCCAGAGCGTCCTCTCCCCAGGCGAAGGGGCCGTGGCTGAATACGAGCGCTCCGGGGATCTCGAGGGGATCTTTTTCCCCGAGCGTCTCGATTATGACGCGGCCCGTCTCTTTTTCGTACTCCCCGGCTATCTCTTCGGCCCTCATCCTGCGTGTGCAGGGTATATCGCCTCTGAAATAATCGGCGTGCGTGGTGCCGAGAGCCGGTATCGCCCTCCCCGCCTGCGCGAAGCTGGTCGCCCAGCGGCTGTGCGTGTGAACTATCCCGCCTATCCCGGGGTACTGCCTGTAAAGGGCCAGGTGCGTCGGCGTGTCGGAGGACGGTCTCATCGTCCCCTCTACGACCCGGGCGCTCCCGAGGTCGATCACGACCATGTCGTCTGGCCTCATCTGCGCGTATTCCACTCCGGAGGGCTTGATCACGACAAGGCCGCTCCGCCTGTCTATCCCCGAGACGTTTCCCCACGTGAATGTCACGAGGTCGTGCTCCGGCAGCATCATATTCGCTTTGTACACGTTCTCTTTAAGTTTTTCAAGCATATTTTCAACCCTTTCCGGTCTTCGGCCGGCCCCGCTCTAAAGAGCCGCGGCGGCCGCGCGCTCCGCTTCCAGGCCGCGCACGTAACGGGCCATAAACTCCTCAAACCCGGCAATATCCTTTTCGTCGGGGTCGACTCTCTTCCCCGAAGTACCCGCGAACACCTTCCCGGCGAGATAGCTCTCGAGGCTCTGTCCCGCGGAGCGGTTCATCATGTACGCCGCGAGAAGGGCCGCTCCCCACGCGCCCCCTTCTCCGGCCGTCTCCATGACGTAAACGGGGGCTTTTATCGCCGCTGCCATAAACCTCTGCCCCACTCCGGCCGTTTTGAAATACCCGCCGTGTCCGTACATCCTGTCTATGCGCACGTTCTCGCCGCTAAGAACGTCAAACCCCAGCCTCAGAGTCGCGAGAGCAGACTGCAGATGGGCTCTCATGAAGTTCGAGAGCGTGAACCGGCTGTCCGGCGTCCTCACAAAGAGCGGCCTGCCACGCTCGAGCCCCGTTATGGGCTCGCCCGACAGGTAATTGTAGTTCATAAGGCCGCCGCAGTCGGGCTCGCCGCTCTGTGCCGCCGAAAACAGGACGTCAAGCGCCTGCCCGAACGACATCTTCATTCCCGCGGCCTCCGCGAATTCGCAGAAAAGCCTGACCCATGCGTCTATATCCGACGTGCAGTTATTGCAGTGGACCATCGCCACGGGGCTGCCGTCCGGGGTGGTGACCATGTCCAGCTCAGTGTGGACGGCCCCGAGCGGCCTCTCAAGCACCACCATCGCGAATATCGAAGTCCCCGCGGAGACGTTCCCCGTTCTTATCCCCACGCTGTTCGTCGCGGCCATGCCGGTGCCGGCGTCGCCCTCCGGCGGGCAGAGCGGACAGCCCGGCTCAAGCGTCCCCGTGGGGTCAAGCAGCAGGGCGCCCTCCTTCGTCAGTTCCCCGGCCGCCTGACCTGCGGAGAGCACACCGGGCAGAATGCTCCTTACCTCCCGCTTTATAACGGGTCCTGTGAGCCCGTCAAACTTTGCGAGCATGCCCTCGTCGAAGTCTCGGGTCAGGCTGTCGATGGGGAACATACCGCTCGCGTCCCCGACGCCGAGCACGGATCTGCCGGTCAGCATCTTGTGGACGTAGCCCGCGAGCGTGGTTATGAGAGCCACGTCCGATACGTGCTCTTCCCCGTCGAGGACAGCCTGATAAAGGTGAGCCGCGCTCCACCTCTGCGGGATGTTGAACGAGAGCAGTTCCGTCAGTTCTTCGGCGGCCCGGCCCGTCGTCGTGTTCCGCCACGTCCGAAACGGCGCGAGCTGCCCGCCGTCTTTATCAAACGGCAGATAGCCGTGCATCATCGCGCTAATACACATCGCCCCGACGCGCCTGAGAGGCTCGCCGCACTTTTGTTTCACATCCCGGGCGAGGTCCGCGTAACACGCCCTGAGCCCCTGCCAGACCTCGTCGAGGCCGTACGTCCACACACCGCAGGAAAAACTGTTCTCCCAGCCGTGGCTGCCGGACGCTATCACGGAGTGGTCCTCCCCTATGAGCATAGCTTTGATGCGCGTCGAGCCGAGCTCGATGCCGAGATAAGTCTTTCCCTGCGCTACCGCTTCCTTTATCCGTTCCTTTTCCATATATATCCCGTCTTTCCGAAGCCTGCCGCGGCCGCGATATCCGATCCGTGCAAGGCGGCTCCCCCGGCGTCTTCTTCAATTTTTACCATGCAAGTGAATTATTTCCCCGCAGGTTAATTGTAACCCAAGCTGCGGGCCGAATCAACAGGGCGTTCAAAAACGCTCCCCCCGACACGGCACGTTTTCCGCGGCTTGGGCGCTGCATATTTATGTAAGAATTCCTTGACATATATTTTTTATTCGGTTAGGCTTTCAGTGGCCGCCCTGCGGCCGCAGCCTGGGCGTGACCCCCGGGGAGCGCCGACTTAAGGGAGCGATCTATGCAAAACTGGAAAAAAAGTATATCTCTCACCCTGTCAAGCCAGGCAGTATCGATGTTCGGTTCGTCGCTCGTGCAGTACGCCATCGTCTGGTACGTCGCAAGGGAGACAAATTCCGGCCTGATGTTCTCTCTCATCACCCTCAGCGGTTTTCTGCCTAACGTGCTCATCTCGGTATTCGCGGGCGTCTGGGCCGACAGATACAGCCGCAAGAGCATAATAATTCTCGCGGACGCGGGGATAGCTCTTGTAACTCTCGTCCTGTTTTTCATCATCAGGAGCTCGGACAGCTTTTTCATACCTCTCCTTGTTATTTCCGCCGTGCGCTCCGTCGGCTCCGGCATTCAGTCCCCGGCCGTGACGGCGATAATACCTCAGATAGTGCCGCAGGAAAAACTGATGAGGGTCGGCGGAATAAACAGCAGCATAATGTCAATCGTCAACCTCGCCGCCCCCGCCGTCGCGGGCGCCATACTGTCCATGGGCGCGATAGAGCATATCCTGCTCATCGACGTCGCCACAGCGGCCGCCGGCATCGGCGTCTTCGCTTTCGTACCCGTGCCGAAGCTCAAAAAGGCGCTCGAGAGACAGAAGGGCGGCTATCTCACCGATCTGAAGCTCGGCATCAGATACGGTTTCAAGGACCCCTTCGTTCGCAGCACGCTGATAGTCATCACCGTGTTCGCCTTTCTGATATCCCCTCCGGCGCTGATGAACGTGCTGTTCGTAACGCGCGTCTTCGGCGACAATTACTTCTACCTCACGCTCAACGAGATAGCGTTCTTTATCGGGGCCACGGCCGGCGGTCTGCTGCTGAGCGCTTGGGGAGGTTTCAAAAACCGCATAAAGACGATGGTCGTGGGCGGCCTCGCGGCAGCGGTCATGACGGTGGCCATGGTCATCACGGATATTTTCTGGATATATCTTGCCGTGATGTTCATCACGGGCATAGCGGTGCCTTTCACCGAGTCCCCGCTGATGGTGCTCGTTCAGGAGAAGGTCGAGCAAGGGATGCAGGGGCGCGTGTTCTCGATCATGAACATGGCTATGACGCTGATAATGCCCCTCGGCATGGCTCTTTTCGGCCCGCTCGCTGACGCCGTGCCGATACAGTGGCTGATGGTCGGCTCCGGCATCGGCCAGGCCGCGGTCGCGGCGGCTATCTATTTCTGGAAGCGATATTACAACCAGGGCGTACCCGGCGTCAAACCCCCCGACAACGGGCTCCCCATTACAGAGAGTGCGCAGTAGCGATACGGCGTTCACTCCGAAAATAAGAGGACGCGCTGCAAAACGGAAATGTTTTGCGGCGCGTCCTTTTGTTTGTTCGATATCGGTAATACTTCTCCGATACATGCCTGCCCATCTGTTTCGGTTTCCTGGAGATCAGCCTTACGGCGGCTTCCCGGGTATGGCGCCGTCCATGGCGCGGCGGTCTAAGCGAGGCGGAGCAGGCGCGCCGCCGCGGCTGTGACAGAGCACAGCGCGAAGCCCGCAGCGGTCGGGAGCGCTGCGGATACGAGCGTCCACTTCAGGCTGCGGGTCTCTTTTTTTATTGTTACGCAGGTCGCGGCGCAGGGCCAGTGCATCAGGCAGAAGATCATCACGCATACAGCCGTGAGATGAGTCCAGCCTCTTGAATCAAGAAGCGCGTGGAGCTGTGAAAGACCCTCAAACTGCGTGAGTTTCCCCGAAGCCGTATAGCTCATGATGATTATGGGGATCACGGTCTCGTTTGCGGGAAAGCTGAGTATAAACGCAAGCAGGACGTATCCGTCAAGGCCGGCAAATCTCGCGAGCGGGTCAAGAAATGCCGCAATATGCTCAAGCAGGCTCGTTTGCCCCGCCCCGACGTTCGCGAGGATCCATATGACAAGCCCCGCGGGCGCCGCGACGGCGGCTGCCCGCCCGAGAACAAAAAGCGTCCTGTCGAGCACGGAGCGCACTATCACCCTGCCGATCTGCGGCCTCCTGTAGGGGGGGAGCTCAAGGTTAAACGACGAGGGCAGCCCTTTCAGCACGGTTTTTGAAAGCAGTTTCGACGTTAAAAGCGTCATGACGACGCCGAGAATCACGACGGCGGTCAGTATCAGCGTCGGCGCAGCTGACCCGAAAATGCCGCCCGCCCCCGCGAAAAACATCGCGATTACTGCGGCCAGCGTGGGAAACCTCCCGTTGCAGGGCACGAACACGTTCGTCACCGTCGCGATCAGCCTCTCCCGCGGCGAGTCGATAATGCGGCAGCCTGTCACACCGGCGGCGTTGCACCCGAAACCCATGCACATCGTGAGGCTCTGCTTGCCGTGCGCTCCCGCCTTCCTGAAGAAACTGTCCAGATTGAATGCCACCCGCGGCAGATAGCCCAGATCCTCGAGCAGCGTAAAGAGCGGAAAGAAAATGGCCATCGGGGGCAGCATGACGGATACGACCCAGGCAAGCGTCCTGTAAACTCCGTCCACTGCGGCGCTCCGCAGCCAGCCCGGGGCGCGGAACCGGACAAAGAGATCCCCAAGCGGCCCCTCAAGCGCGAACAATCCCTTTGAAAGAAGGCCGGAGGGTATATTCGCCCCCGATATCGTCAGCCAGAATATCAAAAAAAGCAGGGCGGCCATGACGGGTATCCCGGTGAGCTTTGAGGTGAGTACCCTGTCTATTTTACGGTCTGTATCCGAGTACCCCTCTTTTTTAAATGTGACTGCCTCCCTGGCGATGAGCTCACACTTGCCGATTATCCCCGTGACGACGGCGTCGGTCAGCTCGTTCGGGCCTATACCCGCCCTCTCCAGCTCGGAGCGCGCCCGAACGGCGAGGGCCGCAAGATCCTCGTCTTCCGTAAGGTCGCAGCCGGTGTGCTCCCTGATGGCCGCGAGCAGGTTCTCGTCGCCCTCCAGCAGCTTCAGAGAGGCCCATCTCGCGCTCACTCTGCCCCCCAGCAGTCTTTCCGCTTCACCCTCGAGAGCCGAAACGGCGCTCTCTATCGGGGCGCCGTAATCGACGCGGACCGGCTCCGTTTTGGTAAGGCCCTCCGTCAGATCCCACACGGCGTCCATCAGTTCGGCAAGCCCCCTGCCGGACCTGGCACTCGTGCCCACCACGGGGATACCGAGCCTTGAGCGAAGGGCTTCAAGATCGATACTGATCTTCTTCTTTTCGGCCTCGTCCATCAGATTGACACACAGCACGATATTGTCCGTTATCTCCGTCGCCTGCATGACCAGATTCAGATTCCGCTCAAGGCAGGTGGCATCCGCCACGACGACAACCGCGTCAGCCCCTCCGAAGCACAGAAAATCCCGGGCGACCTCCTCCTCGGCCGAGTTTGCCGTCAGAGAATACGTGCCCGGTATATCGACAAGGATAAAGCTCCTGCCTTTGTGGCGATATTTCCCCTGCGCGTTCGCGACGGTTTTGCCGGGCCAGTTTCCGGTGTGCTGCCGGAGCCCCGTGAGGCTGTTGAAAACAGTGCTTTTGCCGACGTTGGGGTTCCCGGCCAGCGCTACGACTCTGTCGAGCCCCGTCTCTTTTTCAATGCGCAGTCCGCAGTTCGGAAGGCCCGCTCCCGCTGACGCGCCTGTCGATCCCATATTGCCATCTCTCCTTATTCCGCACCTCCTTTAAAAAAGAGCGCGGAAAGAACGGGGCGTTATGAGCGCAGACCCGCCGCGGGACGCGCACCCCTCGATCAAATATATGCTGCCGCGCGGGGGTTCTCCCCCCGGGCACAGAAAATTCCCGCCCGGGC
>JAAYAR010000078.1 GCA_012719235.1 Clostridiales bacterium | reverse complement strand
CTTCCGTACCACACACTGGGCACCGTCAAATGGGAGCGTCTGCAGCGCAAAGCCCCGATCATCGAGGCCGTACCTCCCTCCGACGAGCTGATACAGGCGAGGAAGGAGCAGCTTGAGGCGCTCGGGCTCAACGTAACTGTTCACTGAGTCTCCGGCGGTACGGGAGCATTCAAAGCCGCTCACAGTACATTCGAACATTTAAGCAACCCGGAATGCCGCTCGCATTTCCGGGTTGCTCTCAATTAATCGCAATATGAGCAGAACACCTGACCGTAAGGTATCCGCTATGCAGATCAATAGTCGTGGTCGCGTATCGCACGTATAAATACCTTGACGATATCCGGGTCAAACTGTGTCCCGCTGCACCTGATAAGCTCTTCTATTGCCTGGTCATAAGTCTTTTTTTGCTGATACGGTCTGACCGATGTCATGGCATCGAAGCTGTCCGCAACAGCAAGCACTCTTGCAAGATACTCGATCTCCTCGCCTTTCAGACCGTCGGGATAACCGGTGCCGTCAAACCGCTCGTGGTGGTGAAGTATGACCGGTACCATGTCCTTAAGAGAATCGATATTCTCAACAATCTCGGCTGTCATCCTCGGGTGGCTCTTGAGCACCTCCCACTCCTCGGGTGTAAGTTTATCGGTCTTCATGAGCATACCTTCCGGTATGTTGATCTTTCCGATATCGTGAAGATATGCCGAGTAGACCAGGTCTCTCTTCTGTTTGTCGGTAAGGCCGACTTTCTCGGCGATCAGCGCGCAGTAAAAAACGACGCGCTCAACATGTCCGTACGTGTACTTGTCTTTTGCGTTTATGACGGCAATAAGCGTTTTGATGGAGGCGACTCGCTGGCTGTCAAGCTCTAACATATCCTGTTGAAGCTCTTCAAGGATAGAACTGTATGTTTCAACACGGTTTTTGTACAGGAACTTCGCCCTGTAACAAGCCTCGTCGGCATACCTGACCAGCTCCGCGGCAGTTTTCGCCTTATCGGGAAATATAGACAAGCCGACGGATATTGTGAGATTCTCGCCGGGCATATTCTCCTGACCGGGGAAAACATAATCCTGGATCATTTTCCGCAGCTTATCGGCTTCTTCTCTGGCCTGTGCTTCTCCAGTGTCCGGAAGCAAAACGGCAAATTCTTCACCGCCATACCTTGCTATAAACGATCCGCTCTTGATCGTTTGCTTCATAACCGCAGCGATGATGCGCAGAGCTTCATCGCCTTTTTGGTGTCCGTACAGGTCATTGTAATACTTGAAGTCATCTATATCCACAAACAGAAGCGCGAGCTCCCTGCGGCTGTCTTTGCAGGCTTCGAGCTGCTTATCAAGATAGTCGTAAAAATGGCGATGGTTATACAGCCCTGTGAGCCCGTCTACGTTTGCTTGTTCTCTTAGGCTTTCAATATGTTTCTTTCTCAGGTCGACATAGTATCCGATCGTCCAGGAAATGATCAGGAAAACGCAGGCAAGAACGATATCGCTTTCAAAAAAAGTATTTACGTCCGTATTTGGCGCGGTAATAAGATCAACACCCAGAATAATCGCAGCAGAAAAACCCGATATGGCTATGGCGGCCTTTCTGCTGCATTCAATGCTCGATGATATAATGACAAGCAAGAACAGAAACTTATAATTGCTATGATATGCTCCCGTAAAAATAACAGACACAAATGCGATGATCAGAGATATTATTGGGTCGAACCATTTCTTAAGCGGAAAACTGTCTTTGACTCTTGATTGCAGTAGGTTCCATAAAACAAAGATCAACAGTATTGCAAGAAGAACGCCGACTATTAGAACACCTGACTGTATAAACAACTTTGAGTCGCTGTAAGTGACTGAAAAATACTGAAGAAAGGCGATCGCGGGAAATGACAACGATGCGATCTTTACTATATTCAGAATCTGACTGATCTGAGTTTCCTTCTCTTTTTCAAACATAATAAGTCCCATCCTGTGCGCGCTGATTACATAGGAGGCATAAGCCTCCTATGTAACTGCGCCTACGGTTAGTCTCTGAGGGATTTGGGTTCCTCCGGCTGATAAATGAAGAATACGCATGCCGAGGACGCAACCAGGGCCGCGACTACCGTGGAAATCGCGGCAATGATGCCGTATACCTTTTTCATCCGCGCACCTCCTTTCTCATTAATAATTTATTCATTTTTTCAATGAATAGCGCACCAAGCCGAGTGAGTGTAAATATCTGCCACGCAATGCCAAACAGCATGCTGATCAAATAGGACTTGAGCGCGCCGTTTCTTTCGCCGAAAAAAAACATAACGGCGGAAATGACAGCATAAGCAACAAGAATAACGCAGCTGCCTTTTCTCATCGCTTTCTTTTTCTTTTCAGTCCTTATGGGCTTGTTGGGCGAATCAACGGGCGCAAACTTATAAACAGCAATAAAAGACAAACAGAATATTACGATCAATACAACGGCCATTACAGGCGAGCTATAGATGCCCGTTAACAATTTTTTCGAGACAAGTCCTGCGCACGCACAAAATATCGAGCTGAAAACGGTACAGATCTCCGCAGTACCGGCATGTGCTCCGCCGCTGTATTTCCTCAATATGCTTGCCGAAAAACAAACGATCAGCGCTTCGATCATTGCGCCGAGTATCAGTCCCAAAAGAAAAACCAAAAGGATCGTAGTCAGAATCTGAATTGCCGCGACTAATCCGTACGCGATAACCGCTTCTTTTTCCTCATCGTAATTAAGCGATACAGAGACTTTACGGGCCAGTCTTCTTGCCAGTATCTCCATATTTCATCTTCCTGTTTCTGATTATTTTGATCACAAGAAACCCGATCAGGACAAAGATCCCGAAAAATACGGTAGAGGGTATGGAATAGACGCTCTGCGTGATCCCGTCCTCGGAATTCAACAGAGACTCAGCTGTTGCCCTGTCATAAATCGCGGTGAGGAGCAGCATGTTGAACACCTCGGAAACAGCGATCAAAATAAAAGTACAGGCTGCAGCCGCTATCGTCCGGATCATTTTCGACATTTGAGTTTTACAGACGATCTGAAATGATATTATAAGGATCAGGAGCGATAACACAGTGTTAACCCCGAGCGCGATCGGTAAGAATCTGATCAGGTATGTCGCTACAATCAGGATGGCACTGATCAGGAAATACTTTCTGGGGTATACCTTTGTTCCGGTAAACATGAATATTGCAAGAACCGACAGTAACCCTTCGGGAATCCCCTTAATCAGCACCATCATCAGGTTGATCGAGATTTGATTCACTTTGTCTCCTCCAAATCGGCTTATTTCATTCTTTGATATCTTTGTTCGAAGCAGCGATCAAGTGGTAAAGCATTATGCAGAAAAACAGATGTATAAATACATCTCCTATGCTCAGTATACTGTAACCGAAATCTATGTAATCCGTAAAGATCTTCAGCTTTGCAGCGTCGCTGCCAAGTACATGCAGACTGTCAACGGAACTCAGCATATCGCGAGTGACATATCCTGTCACGTATGACAGGCTCGGAAATACAGGCATCTGCCCGCCGTTGCGTGCAATAACAAGCTTATTCAGAAGTGTCCCGACAACAACCGATGCCGACCCCGCAACGGCCGGTTTATACAGCTTGTACTTAAACATGGCAAAAGCAAAAGAAAAAATAACAACCGGTTCAAGCAGGGGCACAAACCTTACAAAATAGTAGGTTCTGAAAAATATGCTCGCCTGAAAAGCCACGAGGAGACACTGGACGATCAGTACCGGGTAAAAAGTCCATGTATAAAACAGGCGTGTGAGTTTGTAGCCTTTAATTCGAGCAAAAATGCAAGTTGCCAGAGCCTCAACAATCAATTACAGTCTCCAGCCTTTCCAAAACCTATTCTATCTGGTTATGTTTCGCATTTTAGCAAACTTAATCTTTCTTTTCAACAAAATTATAAACCACTTAGACGAATCCTGTTTATTATCTGCAAATGAATGTGCAACTCCCGCTTGACACGCAAACCGATGCATGCTAGAATTAGCCAAATCTTTAAGGCAGTACAGAGTTACTGACAAGATGGCACGTTGAAGGCATGCGCTTGCGCCTTCCTGTATGTTCATATGCAGTATCTGCCCTGCCTTTAACGCAGGGCTTTTTTATGAGCATGAAACGGAGGTTGTGATGACATATACCGGCAAACGCCGTGCGTCAGACAGCGGCGGCGCGCTAAAATGGTCAGACGTATTACCCGCATACACCGGAGCTGTTTCCACGGGTAATACCGGGTCACTTCCGATCTGTTTTATGTCTCCGGGAGAATCTGAATACTGCCTGCTCCCCGGTCTCGCGGATGTTCACGTACATCTGCGCGAACCGGGTTTTTCTTTTAAGGAGACAGTAAAAACGGGGACTCTTGCAGCTGCGCGCGGAGGATTCACGGCAATATGCTCAATGCCCAACCTGAACCCGGTCCCCGACAGCCTTGAGAACCTGATGACCCAGATTCACATTATCGAAAATGACGCCGTTATCAACGTATACCCTTACGGAGCGATCACAAAGGGGGAAAAAGGGGAGAGACTTTCAGACCTTGAAGCGCTCGGCCCCCTTGTGTGCGCTTTTTCGGATGACGGGAGCGGCGTTCAGTCGACCGGCTTGATGCGCGAGGCGATGCTGGAAGCGAAGCGCCTGGGAAAGATCATCGCCGCCCACTGTGAGGACAACTCTCTACGGGGCTCGGGATACGTCCACTCCGGTGCGTACGCTGCGGCGCACGGCCACAGAGGCATCCCCTCCGAATGCGAGTGGCGGCAGCTTGAGCGGGACCTTGAGCTTGTAGCCGAGACCGGCTGCGCTTATCACATGTGCCATGCCTCCACCAAAGAATCTGTCGGTCTTATCAGGCGGGCAAAGGCCGCCGGGCTTGACGTCACATGCGAGACCGCTCCGCACTACCTCTTAATAGATGACAGGATGATGCGGGAGGACGGCCGCTACAAAATGAATCCCCCTATCCGGGGATCCGATGACCGCAAAGCCCTTATCGAGGGGATACAGGACGGTACGATCGACATCATCGCTACAGACCATGCTCCCCACGCGCGGGACGAAAAGGATCTCGGTCTATCCGGGAGCGCTTTCGGCGTAACGGGCCTCGAGTGCGCTTTTCCCGTCCTGTTCACCCATCTTGTAAAAACAAACATATGCAGCCTTGAAAAACTGATAAAACTAATGGCGGTCGCCCCCAGAGAACGCTTCGGTCTGCCGCTCAGAGAAAACGATTTCACTGTTTTCAATCTCAGCAGGGAACACTCTGTCAGACCAGAAGAATTCCTGTCGTCGGGAAAGAGCACGCCTTTCGAGGGATGGCCGGTATATGCCGGATGTGTGATGACTGTCTGCTCGGGTCGTGCCGTCTGGCTGGACAGCAGCGATGAGCTATTTAAAACACAAGGCGGCGTATGCGGTTAAGCCGTGACAACGACCGGAAAGATATCGCAGGTGACAAATGACTCAATCTGATCTAACTATCCTCTCAAACAGGGAGATCGCAACCTCCGTATATGAAATGAAGCTCGGCGGCAATACAATATCCATAGCGCGCCCCGGGCAGTTTATCGACCTCAAACTGGACGGATTCTTTCTGCGGCGCCCGTTCTCGGTATGTGATCTTGAAAATGACGTTCTGACGATCATATATAAAGTAGTCGGCCGCGGGACAGAACATATGTCATCCCTGACGGCGGGCAGCGTTCTTGACGCCCTCATCGGGCTTGGAAACGGGTATGAAACGAGTACTAGCGGCGCCTCTCCTCTGCTTATCGGCGGAGGCGCCGGCGTCCCTCCGCTTTTCATGCTGGCAAAGGCGCTCGTCTCGCAGGGGAAAAGTGTTACGGCTGTCCTTGGCTTTAACACGGCGGAGGATGTCTTCTATAAAGGTGAATTCGAAGGAATCTGCTCGCGCGTGATCATCACAACTGCAGACGGTTCGTGCGGTATACGTGGTCTCGTGACAGACGCGCTCACCGAAGCCGGTGATTACTCATATGTCTACACCTGCGGCCCCGAGCAGATGTTGAAAGCCGTGTGGTCAAAGATAAACACTTCCGGTCAATTCAGTTTTGAAGAGCGAATGGGCTGCGGTTTCGGAGCGTGCATGGGCTGTTCATGCGAAACGCTCTGCGGCGCTAAGCGCATCTGCTCGGATGGTCCGGTACTGTATAAGGAGGAGATAAAATGGCCGACACCCGCGTGACTCTCTGCGGAATTACGCTTGATAATCCCGTAATCCCGGCGAGCGGCACCTTTGGCTACGGGTATGAGTTCGCGAAATTATACGATATCAATTGTCTGGGCACGTTCTCCTTTAAGGGCACTACAGTGCTGCCCCGTTTCGGAAATCCGACGCCGCGCATAGCCGAGACTCCCTCCGGAATGCTCAACGCGGTGGGCCTTCAAAACCCCGGGGTCGACGCCGTAATATCGTACGAACTCCCCCGGCTCAAAGAAGTGTTCTTTAAGCCTGTCATCGCGAATATCAGCGGTTTTTCCATAGACGAGTACGTACAAATAGCCGCTGTGCTGGACAAGGAAGTTCAGGTCGGCTGGATCGAACTAAATGTCAGCTGTCCGAACGTCCACGGCGGAGGCGCCGCTTTCGGGACAACTCCCGATTCGGCGGCCCGGGTGACAGGGGCGGTACGGAGAGTCACAAAAAAGCCCCTTATCGTTAAGCTCTCTCCGAACGTTGCCGATATCGCCGGGATCGCGAAATCATGTGAGTGCGCCGGAGCTGACGCAATAAGCCTCATCAACACACTGCTCGGCATGCGGATAGATATTAAAAAAAGATCTCCCCTTCTTGCCAATAAAACGGGCGGTCTTTCAGGCCGGGCTATTTTCCCGGTCGCTCTGCGTATGGTCTATCAGGTATATGAAGCAGTCAGGATCCCGATCATCGGCATGGGCGGGGTCGCGGGCACCGAAGACGTACTCGAGATGATGCTCGCAGGAGCGACCGCTGTAGGAATCGGCTCAGCCAACCTTGTCGATCCGTTCATATGCAGGGATATCATAAACAGCCTCCCCGCCGAAATGGACAAATACGGCATCAGCAGGCTTTCAGATATCATAGGAGGGGCGCACTGATGGGAAAAGACGTTATCATAGCATGCGATTTTCCGTCCCGCGGGCATACCTTTGCGTTTCTGGACAAATTCGACACAGTGAAGCCATACGTAAAAATCGGAATGGAACTCTTTTACGCGGAGGGCCCGCAGATAGTCAGGGACATAAAGGCGCGGGGGCACAAAATATTCCTGGATCTGAAGCTGCACGACATACCGAACACAGTCAGGAATGCCATGCGGATCCTTTCATCCCTCGAAGTCGATATGTGCAACCTGCACGCCTCCGGAACCCGGGCCATGATGGAAGCGGCTCTTGAGGGGCTGACCCGACCCGACGGAAGCCGTCCTCTGCTCATCGCGGTCACACAGCTCACATCCACTTCACAGGAACGTATGCAAAACGAACTGCTTATCAGTTCATCCATTAAAGAGACAGTCCTTCATTACGCGCTCAATGCCAAGGCCGCGGGGCTTGACGGCGTCGTCTGTTCACCGCTTGAAGCGTATGAGATGCACAAATGCTGCGGCGAGGAATTTCTGGCTGTTACCCCGGGAGTCCGTTTTGAAGGAGACGAGTCGGGTGACCAGGTGCGGATCGCCACTCCGGCGCGCGCAAAAGAGTTTGGTTCCGACTATATCGTTGTTGGGCGGCCGATCACGTCATCAGAAGACCCCCTTGAAGCCTATCTCAGCTGCGTCCGGGATTTTGTATCATAGGCGCTGCCCCGGCGCGTATCCGGCACAACGTGGACAAAACCATAGAAGCGGACGGTGTTATATGGACAACAAAGAGTTGATCGCAAAAGACCTGTTACAAATCAAGGCAGTTTTTTTAAGACCGGACGAGCCCTTCATCTGGGCGAGCGGCATCAGGAGCCCAATATATTGCGATAACCGGCTTACTCTTTCCGACGTCGCCGTGCGCGGCGATATAGAGAACGGCCTTGCAGAGCTGATCCGCTCCAACTACCCGGACGCCCAGATCCTGATGGGGACAAGCACGGCGGGTATACCTCACGCCGCAATAACGGCTCACCTGCTTGGCCTGCCCATGGGGTACGTGCGTTCGGGAGCAAAGGAGCACGGCAGAAAGAACCGTATCGAAGGCAGTTTGATACCGGGACAGAAGGCTGTTGTGGTTGAGGATCTGATCTCTACGGGCGGCAGCGCCGTTGAGGTGGTCGGGATCCTGCGCGAGGCGGGTGCGGACGTTCTTGGTATCGCAAGTATTTTCACGTACAACATGCTCCGCAGCTTCGTCAGGCTGAAAGAGGCAAACGTCAAGAATTTCTCTCTCACGGATTTTGACACGGTTGTAAAAGTTGCTGCCGAAGGAGGCTTCATAGCCGCAGGCGACATCGATCGGTTGATCGCGTTTCGCAACGACCCCTCAAATGAGAGCTGGATGGTGAGAAAATAATGAGGCACCTTATCGACATATCAGATCTTACCCGGGACGAGACCAATGAGCTCATTGAAACTGCGTCGGACATAATTGTGAATCCCGACAATTATACGAACAAGTGCTCACGCAAAAAAATAGCAACTCTGTTTTACGAACCCTCGACAAGGACTCGCCTGAGCTTTGAGTCGGCTATGCTTGATCTCGGCGGCAGCGTTATCGGTTTCTCATCAGCCCAGTACAGTTCGGTTTCAAAAGGGGAGAGCGTCGCCGATACCGTAAGGACCGTGTCCTGCTTTGCCGATATTATCGCGATCCGCCACCCTAAAGAGGGGGCCGCACTGGTGGCAGCAATGAATTCTCCGGTCCCGGTCATCAACGCGGGCGACGGCGGCCATAACCACCCTACGCAGACACTCACGGACCTCCTGACAATCGTGCGTGAGAAAGGGCGTCTGACCGATCTGACGATCGGCTGCTGCGGCGACCTGAAGTTCGGGAGGACCGTCCACTCTCTGATCACCGCGATGGCGCGCTATTCGGGCGTCAGGTTCGTGCTCATTTCTCCTGATGAACTGGTAATTCCGGAATATCTGCGCAACGGCGTTCTCAAGCGGGAAAACATTCCTTATGTTGAGACCCGTTCCCTTGACGAAAGCATCGCCGAACTTGATATTCTGTATATGACGCGAGTGCAGAAGGAGCGTTTTTTCAACGAGGCCGACTACGTGCGGCTGAAAGACAGCTACATTCTCACACCTGATAAACTGGCGCACGCAAAAAGCGATATGCGGATCCTGCATCCTCTCCCGCGGGTCAACGAGATATCGACCGCGATTGACTATGACCCCAGAGCGGCGTATTTCCGTCAGGTCCGTTACGGAAAGTTCATCCGAATGGCACTGATACTCAAACTGCTTGAGGAGGCGGAAGAATGATCATCGGAAGCATTGTGAACGGTATCGTCATCGACCATATCCCCGCCGGAAGGGGGATGGAACTGTATAAGCTGATGAAGCTGAACGAACTGAAGTGCGAGATCGCTCTCATCGAAAACGCGAAAAGTGAGAAGCTCGGGAAAAAGGATATCCTGAAAATCGGCGAGATGCTGCCCTTCGATTACAGCATTCTCGGCTATGTCGATTCGAGGATCACCATCAATTTCATTGAAAACGGCAAGCGGGTTCGCAAGGAACACCCCTCCATGCCCGAAATACTGAGCGATATCATTAAGTGTAAAAACCCCAGATGCATCACGACTACCGAGCAGGAACTGCCTCACAAATTCAGGCTGAGCGACAGGGAAAGCCTCTCTTACCGCTGTGTTTACTGCGAGTCAAAGGCGCAGAGCAACTGATTATAACCTATAATATGACCCGGGCCCGGCAAAGCGCCGTACCCGGGTCATATGGTCCGTATTGTAAGTTTATTCTGTCGGAAGGATCTCAAGAGGATCTATCAAAGTATCTTCGTAATACATCTCAAAATGCAGGTGCGGCTCGAGAGAATACTCTCTCAGAGCGCTCGTGCCGACAAAACCCAGCACATCGCCGCCTGAAACGTTCCAGCCCTCCTCGACACAGAGCTCGGGAGCAAGGTTTGCGTACAGTGTGCTCATGCCGTCTTCGTGGCCGATGACGACAACATTTCCGAGCATATCGTCAAGATAGACCTTTGAGACTACTCCGTCGGCCGCCGCGGAAACGGGAGCCCCGGCCTCGGTGATGATATCGATTCCGCTGTGGGTGCGCCAGTCATCCAGGGTCGGGTTGTAGACGAGGACGTCCATCGAGTGTCCCTGTCCGATCGTGCCCGTTACAGGCATTCTGTAGCCGGAGTTCTGATCCTGTACATTTGAAACGCTTGTGGCCGGCTGAGCCGCAGGCTGACTGTACATTGCTTCGGCGCTCTGATCGTTCGAAGCCGAAACTTCGCTCGCGTCGTCGTCAATGATCAGGACTTCGCTCTCCTTCTCTTCGAGGAACGCGTCGGCATCCTCATCAAGAATCGGCACTGTCTCGCTCAAAAGGGAAGAGTCGTCAACATCGCCCGAAGCTTCGTTTGCCTCGTATTGACTGCCGTTTATTACGTCTTCGGTGTCAGTTTTCGCGCTATCCGAGAAAAGGATTATATAGCCCGATATTCCTATTGCAGCTACGCATAGGAACAGGGCTATGTAAAAGCCCTTCCCCGCGATGAAGCTTGAAAAACTCTTTTTCTTCTTATCCATCGTTGTTATATGCACCTCCGCACATATTATTGCCGGAACGATCCGGCTTATACACCAGTTTCTTCCTACATCCTTTTTATATTTTCGGAAATATCGGTCAGAGCGCGGGATGCTTCCATATCGAACATTTTGCTTCTTGCCAGATCCCCGAGCGAGAGCATGCCGACAACGCGGCCGTTGTTGACGACAGGCAGGCGGCGGACCTTCTTTTCCGCCATGACTCTGGCCGCTTCCCTCACATCGTCCTCCGGAGCTACGCATGCAACGCCGCGTGTCATAATCTCCTTGACTGTGGTTGCCTCAGGATCCTCCTCGGCAGCTACGCAGCGGAGCACGATATCCCTGTCTGTCACTATACCGCGGAGCTTTCCTTCAGGTGAAAGCACAGGCATACTTCCGAGGTTGTGCCTGGAGAGCAGTCTTGCGGCTGTTTGCGCCGTATCCTCCGGCTTTACGCTTATCACGCTGCTGCTCATAAGTTCCGATACTTGCACAAAAAACACCTCCCAAAAACAGGATAGTCATATTATCCCACTTCTGAGAGGTTTTAAACGTTTCGGCAGCTTTATTTGGTTTTTTATGCTTTTTATTCTTTCAGGATCCTCAGATTCCTCTCCAGGACCGCTTTTCCCCGCCAGGCAAACGCCCTGTCGCCATACAGACTTTTGAAGCTCTCTTCGCTGAGCGGCTCGATCTCCTCCATGTTGAGCGATGTAAGGATCGGAACGCTCCCGCCGGAAAACGCATCGATTGAAGTCTTATCGACCGCTGAATTCATAGGGCAGACAAGCTGGCATATATCACACCCCCAAGCGCTCTTGCCGTCGCGCAATGCCTGCTGCTCGAACGAGGTCAGAGTCCCCTTTTTTTGTGTGACGGCGGAAATGCAGCGCATAGGCTCAAAGATGACCTGCTCACCGCTTGCGGTCAATGCTCCGGTCGGGCAGGATCTTACGCATATCAGACAACCGGTACAGTGCGACCTGCCCGAACACGTATTCCGAAACGTCAGGTCCGTCAAGATACAACCTAAGAAAACAAAAGATCCGTATCGGTCACAGTAAATTAATGAGTTCATCCCGGCTATCCCTATTCCGGCCAGCAGCGCGGCAGCTTTCTCCGGAAGCGGAGACGAGTCGGCGAGCGGCACAAAACGATTTGCGGGATAGAGTTCCGAAAGCACAGAGGCTGCCCGCTCAAGCCTGGAAACCAGGACCTTGTGATAATCCTCTGCCCGCGCATACAGGGACAAATTACCCTCGTCGCGCCCCGCATAATAGGGAAATGCCGCAACAATAACTCCGCCGGGCGACGGACAGAGTCCGGACGCTCTTTCCTTACGCTTTTCATCCATAAGCGGGGCGAGAGAATCATACGAGGCGCATCCCCATCGCGCCGCGCCGGTTCCCGCCATTGCCAATTCGATATTTTCTTTTGCGCGCACGAATTCACCGCCCCGTAATAGAATGAACTAGGGGAAACATCCTCTGAAAGCATTCATATGGAGGTCGCCATCTATGCCTTGCGGACCGTCATGGTATAACAGCAGTGGCCGGCAGGGCTCTTGTCCCTGCAGGTGCTGCATGTGTTGCTGCTTTGACTTCGGTCTTCTTGATCCGGAGAGTCGTTGCAGAAGGTATATAACTCTCTCTTGCAGCGGGAATTCGGGATGCTGCGCCGAAGGTTCGGAATTCAACGCACCCGAAGTTCCCCCTTGCCGCCTTTGCGCTAGTTAAACACTGCGTCTTTTGAAAAGAAGGCGCCCACTCCGGCAAGCAGCATATCACTCTCCGCTCCACCCGGGGCGGAGAGCATTTTTACGCACTCCTGCGCGGCGCGCTGCGCATCGTTCAGAATGCGAACGTCGTATGATATATCCGCAATCCGGAACTCAGGCAGCCCATGCTGTCTGGAACCGAAGAAATCGCCCGGTCCCCGGATCCTTAAATCTTCTTCCGCGATCTTGAAACCGTCGTTCGTGCGGCACATAATATCCAGACGGGCTTTCGTATCGTCACCGGGATTGTTGCTTATCAGCACACAATACGACTCATTTTTCCCGCGCCCGACCCGACCGCGCAGCTGATGGAGCTGCGACAGGCCGAATCTCTCGGCATTCTCGACTACCATCAACGCGGCGTTGGGCACGTCCATTCCCACCTCGATCACGGTAGTGGCAACAAGAATATCGCTGCCGTTTGACGCGAACCGCTCCATGACCGCCTCCTTTTCCGCCGGATGCATGCGGCCGTGAATGCAGTCGACGCGCAGATCGGGAAAGATTTCCTCCCTCATCTCTCTCCCGTACTCCTCGACGGATTTCATCGGCATTTCTTCGTTATCCTCTATTGCGGGGCAAACTACGAATACCTGCCTGCCTTCCCTGACAAGTTTTCGCATGAAGTCGTATATTCTGGCCCTGTAGCTGTCGTCCACACTGTATGTCTTGACGGGTATCCGCCCCGGCGGCATCCCTTCGATCACGGATATATCGAGGTCCCCGTACAGAATCAAAGCCATGGTTCTCGGGATCGGCGTTGCCGACATGACAAGCACATGCGGCTGAGCACCTTTCGATGCCAGCTCAGCCCGCTGTGTCACTCCGAACCTGTGCTGTTCATCCGTGATAACAAGACCGAGATTCGCATACTCCACGCCCTTTGATATCAGAGCGTGCGTTCCGATAATCAGTCTGGCTTCTCCGGAGGCAATACGCTCCTGTGCCCCTCGTTTTGAGGCTGCCGTCATACCGCCTGTCAACAATTCGACACGGTAGCCGCAGTTTTCAAATATCTGAGACAGAGTCTGAAAGTGCTGCTTTGCAAGTATCTCGGTAGGAGCCATCAGCGCGCATTGATACCCGCTTTGTACCGCGCAGAAAGCGCAGGCTGCGGCAACGGCAGTCTTGCCCGACCCGACGTCGCCCTGTATGAGACGGTTCATCAGTCTTCCGGAACTCATGTCGGCCAGCGCCTCGTCGACGCAGTGCCGCTGCGCCCGGGTGAGCGAATACGGCAGCGCCCTCAGATACGGCCCTAGATCGGTTCTGTCGATAACCGGCCCGCTCTTTCCCGTGCGGCGTTCACGGAGCAGGCTGAGACCCAGGCTGAACAAAAACAGCTCCTCAAAAACCATCCTCCTCCTGGCTTCGGAAAGAACTTCCCACGATTCGGGAAAATGGATGTTTTTATATGCTTCCGGCGCGCCCATCAGCCCGTATTCGCGGCGGACGGACTCCGGGATCGGGTCCGTTAATTCCCCTTTACAGATCTCAAGAGCGTTTTCAATCGCCGCCGACAGGCGCGCTCTGCCCATACCGGCCGTCAGGCGGTAGACGGGAATTATCGCGCTGGTCCTCTTCCCCTGCGCCGCTTCCGGTTCAAAGTCGGGATTCAGCATTTCGAGCCTGCCGCCTTTCCCGCCGATCTTACCGTAAAAAATATACGCAACCCCGGGAGTTATGCTTTCCGCCGCGTACTTTCTGTTGAAGAACGTTACCGTCAGAGCGTTCTCGTCGTCGCTTACGACCACGCGGGACAACAGCAGGCCCGACGGGACTCGGACTGTGCGGGCCCTTTCAACAGCCCTGGCGCGCACACAGACGGTTTCACCGTACCTAAGCTGCGCGATGGTGCGCACTTTTGTCCTGTCCTGGTAGTCTCTGGGGAAGAAACGCAAAAGGTCGCCTACGGTAAAAATCCCGAGTTTGTTGAAAACCTGCGCGCGCTTTTCGCCTATCCCCTTGATATAGCGTATCTCAAGCGCTGTCTTTTCCGTTTTTCACCCCTCCTCGATCAGGATAATAGCGATCATAATATAAAAATCGGAGTCTGCATAAACTGCTGATCCTTGATCTGCCGAGCTGTCGATCGTACGCGACGCGATGAACCGATTCGCACGCAGTACAGTTATTATACTCTATTTTTCATACTCGGAAAAGAGCTCATTTCCTGTAAGTGGCATCCCGGAAGCTGTTCTGGGGGCCGGGTTTCACCATAAAACGGGATCACGCCTGGGAAAATAAAAAAACCAAGGGCCGCGCAAATGCACAGACACGCTTGCTTTACAAAAGGGAGTTCGGCCGAAACCAAACTCCCCTTTTTCGATTGTTCCTTTATGGACGTTACTTTACACTCTCTTTACGCTCTGGGCGGTACGGAGCTATACCGGCTGTAGGCTACCACAACACGCCTGTTCGGCTCTTTCCCTGTCGAATATGTCGTGATATCTTTCTCGTCCTGCAGTGCGGCGTGAATCACATGCCGCTCGTACGCGTTCATAGGTTCGAGCGTGATGTTTTTCCGGTACTTGGCAACTTTCGCCGCTACTTTTTCGGCAAGGCGGATAAGGCTCTCCTCGCGTTTTTTGCGATAATTCTCGGCATCAACGCTGACACGGATATTCGGCGCATCACCTTTATTGAGGCAGTAATTCGTCAAGTGCTGTATCGCGTCAAGCGTATCGCCGCGATGCCCTATCAACAGGCCGAGGTCGTCACCTTTGAGTTCGACAGAGTAAGTATTCTCACCTGTTTTCGTTACCTCCGGATAGGCGTTGGAACCCATATGTTTGAGCAGACCATTGAGAAAGTTTGCGATCATGTCAGCATTTGAAAGCTCATATGATACGCGTACGCGCGCAGGTGTACTGCGCAATCCCAGGAATCCCGTCTTCGGGTTATCAATAACTTCCACGGACACGGCATCCCTGTCGACCTTGAGCTCTAAAAGCGCCGCGCGGATAGCTTCGTCCAATGTTTTTCCGGTTGCTTCAACGGATTTAATCATTCAGGCCATTCCTTTCGCAATGCCGAGGGCACAACATTAATACTAAAGAGGCTGATGCACTGTATATGCCGTGCCGCCCGCGTCTGGGCAGCACGCATCATAAACCGGGTTCAGACTTTATAAACCGTTTTCAGGGAAACGGTTATCGATAAGCAACAGATCAGGTATCACCGACGGTCATGTCTTCTTCGCCGCCTTCATCAACGTCCTCCTGCGGCTCAGCCACAGTCTGATCCGCACTTTTTTGCGCAAAGCGGTCCGCTTTGTAGTTGCGCCCGCGGGCGTACAGGCGGTCGTCCACCCTGCTGTCGGAGGTTTCGGTCCGGCCTTCGGAACTCATCTTTCTCTCGAGTTCCTCCGCATATTCGCGCAGTTCCTTCGGAGTCATTTTCTCAAGCGGCTTCTGCGGCGGCTTGTCCGGCTTTTTGTTCTGGGCCGCAAGCTTCTTTTTACTGGTGTTCGGATTTGCGGTATTGCTTAGACCGAGAGCCGCCCTGCGCTCACGCTCGGCCTGACGCGCTTCTTCGCGAGCCCGCTCCTCCGCTTCCAGCCGCGCTTTTTCGGCGTCTTCTGCATCATAGACCTTGCGGTAGTGCTTGGTCAGCGCAACTTCCTGTATCATCCCGGTCACGCTGTTTGCGATCCAGTAGATACCGATACCCGCGGGCATAACAAACGCGATCCATACGGAAACGAGCGGCATCATATACAACATCATTTTTGTCGTACCGACCGCTGAAGAGGAACCCTGTGCAACGGAGTCGTTCGACTTCTGGCTTACGATTGAGGCAAAAAGCTGTGAGAGTCCCGCTAGGATCGGTATTAAAAACAGTCCTATCTGGTTCCACAGTCCGGGCGACTGCCATACTCCCTCCTCCATAAAGAAGAGGAACTTCGGGACCTGCGCAAGGTTGATACCGAGGAAATAGAAATTGATATCGTGTATGGAACCCATGACGTCAGCCAGCGCGGTGTCCGTGGCTGCCAGGGCTGTAAGGGCATCCCAGTTCTCATGGACGACCTGGGCGATCGGGAGTTCGGCGTATACGGACTTCACCGCACCGATGGCGGCTTCCACATTGACCCCGATATTTGCAAGACCGCCCTTTAATATCTCAAACTGCTCAGCGGACAAGCCGAACATGCTTGTGTATGGCTGTCTGATGATGCTGTACAACAGGATCATAATTACAAGCGGGAAAATCGTCCACAAGCAGCCGGACGTCGGCTTTACCTTTTCGGACTTGTAGAAATTATTGACCTCAATGTTGTACTTCTGTCTGTCCCCCGCACATCTTGCCTCAATTTCCTTGAGTTTCGGCGAGAGCCGCGCCATTTTCATCATGCTCTTTTTGCTCTTGGCGGAGAAGTACAGAGTGATCAGTTTAATTGCAATAGTAAACAGTATGAGCGCAAGGCCGTAGTTGTCTACTAGATTGTAAAGAAACAGAAGTATAAGTGAAAACGGGTATATAATATTCTGCATTAATTGCCTCCGTCGATATCAGGGTACGGGATCGTACCCTCCTTTGCAAAAAGGGTTGCATCGCAATATTCGCCACAAAGTCAATAACCCTCCCTTGAACGCACCATACTTCTCTATCGCTTCCAAAGCGTAAGAGGAGCACGTAGGTATAAAACGGCAGGAGGGTCGTTTTAACGGTGATATATGCTTTTGGTAAAACCTGATAAGGGCTTTAAAGAATCTCTTCATACCGATGCCGTTTCTTCCAAAATGCCCAGAGCTCTGAAAGACTTCAGTATCTCAGACTGCAGCCGGAGGTAAGGCGCTTCGACAGAACGCAATCGGGCTACAAGAATTATGTCATACCCGGGTCTGACACAAGACTCGTTCAGGCGATAAATCTCTTTCAGGCGCCGTCTTATCCGGTTTCGGACGACTGCGTTCCCGACCTTCGATCCGACAGTTATACCGAGACGGTTCATGCTGCCGTTGTTTTTACGGCAATACACTACGACTGAGGGCGCAGCGTGAGACTTCCCTTTTGCGTATACCCGTTTAAACTCGAAGTTCTTTTTCAGTGAAGCGGTAAATTTCATCTGAGCACAAACCTTCACGCGGCCACAAAGAAGAAACAGGGACTTGACATATCAGGCCGCGGCTGAGTAATGCCGCATGTCCGCAGACGATGAGCGCCGGGCTGCCTTTGGTGTCAAGAGAGTTCTTTTCGGCGGTTTAGTGCGTAAGTCTTTCTCTGCCTTTTGCGCGGCGGCGTGCAAGGACCTTGCGGCCGTTTCTTGTGCTCATTCTTTTCAGAAAACCGTGCTCCTTTGAGCGCTGGCGCTTCTTCGGCTGATAGGTTCGTTTCATGTGCGGGATCCTCCATTACCTTAATATACTCGACAGTCCGGATTGTTCCGGGACCGCAGTTTTCCTGACCGGGGGATATTCATCAATCTTACAAGCTATTAACAGCGTGCTAAGTATTATACATTAAGTCCTTCACGCATGTCAATCAGAAAAAGTCCGGATATATCAAGTCCCGCGCCTTTTCGGGGACCCGGTCTGTCGATGCGTCATCATTTTTTCGTAAAACGGCGCCGATCGACATAAATGCGCCGCCATTCGGTTGTGTCTTTATCATTCCGTCGTTCAATCGGAAACCGAACGGATCACTTTAAGTCAGGAGTTTGAAGCGACTTTATCAAACATTTCCTTCAACATTGCGATCTCCTTCTCGTATCCGTCTTCATCGTTTGGTGTTTCGAGAATGAACGGCATATCCATTAAAGCCGGATGGTTGATTATCCGCGCAAAGGCCTCTAAACTTATTTTTCCTTCCGTGAGCTTTGCGTGCCGGTCCTTCCTGGCGCCCCGGGGGCTCTGGCTGTTGTTCAGATGGACCGCTTTCAACCTGTCAAGACCGATAACTCTGTCAAATTCGCGCAGCACTCCGTCCAGATCGTTCTCGATATCGTACCCGGCGTCCCATACGTGGCACGTATCGACGCAAACGCCCGTTTTATCACCCAGGACCACACGATCCAGAAGCTCCCTGATTTCTTCGAAACTGCCGCCGACCTCGCTGCCCTTTCCCGCCATCGTCTCAAATAACACCGTGGTTCGCATTTCCGGCCACATGACCCGGTTGAGCAGCGCGGCGATTGTCTCAATTCCTTTTTTCATGCCCTGGCCGACATGGCTTCCGGGATGAAAATTATAGAACTGCCCCGGGGTATATTCCATTCTTCCCAAGTCCTCGGTGAGGACCATCTTGGCAAATACCCGGACGTTCTCTTTTTCGGCGCAGGGATTGAGCGTGTACGGCGCGTGCGCGACGATCTGTTCGACCCCGTTCTCTTCGCAATAACTTCTGAAATCCGATATGTCTTTCTCATCAAGGGCCTTTACCGCTCCTCCCCGGGGGTTGCGGGTAAAATAAGCGAACGTATTCGCTCCGCGGCGTACTGCCCTGCGCCCCATCGCAAGATATCCGCCAGATGATGATACATGGTATCCTATACGAAACATTTTGCCTCCATTTTCTGATGTGGTGCGGATGAGCTGCTGCAAAACGCGTAGAGCGGGAGAGCGCGATATCCGGAAGCGTATAAATCGCGGAAATTCAGGCATCACTTACAGCTGTTTTGACAACAGGGAAACCGGCAGTGAAAGCGGTCACTGCTTCCCCCTCCTGAAGAGAGACGCCGCTGATTGCCGCGTGTTTTAACCTCCCCGGCATGTTTACACAGCACAAGGCACAGGGAGCCCCTGTGCCTGTAACCTGAATAAAACATATTACGCTATCGCGTTGAACTTGCGCGCGATGCTGCTCTTTCTGCGGGCAGCCGTATTTTTATGGATGATGCCCTTCGCTGCAGACTGGTCAATCATCTTGACGGCTTCCAGATAAACCTCGCCGATAGTCTCCTTGTCGCTGCCGGCGAGAGCTGCGTCAAACTTCTTGAGCGTGGTCTTTAAACGCGTCCTTGCAGCTTTGTTTCTCATATTCTCATCCGCAGAGATGCTGACGCGCTTTTTTGCTGATTTGATATTTGGCAAGTACCCCACCTCCTCTTGTCCACAATTCCGGGCTTGATTTGCCTGTGCGGTAGATGATTTTATCATGCAATCCGATTAATTGCAAGAGAGTTTTCCGAATTTTTGAGAACAATAAACATAATACAGCGGCTTTTTGTGCCGCCCCGGCAAAATCCTGCGATGAAAGGCTGCTGAGCGTGTTAAATCAACTTTGTTTCGGAGGTACGGAAGATGGTCTATGCGCGAAGGACGGATCTCGCACTTGAAGCAACGGAGCTTTGGAAGCAGAGCGGGAACGAAAACCTTCCGGACGGTGTGGAATCCGAGGAGAGGAAAACCGAATTCTGCAGCATCACACGCGTCGTCATAAAGAATGAACAGGCCGGCCGGTCTTTCGGAAAGCGGCCGGGCAAATACGTTACACTGTCCTTTGAAGACAGCGATCTGCGCTCATCCGACGTCTTCGAGGGAGCCGCCCGGACGCTGGGAAACGAACTCAGGGACGTTCTGCAGCTTGAAGCTTCAGATTGCGTGCTTGTCGCTTGCCTCGGGAATATGAGTGTGACCCCCGACGCGGTCGGACCGATGGCCGCGGAGCACGTTGTAGCTACACGCCACCTGATCCACTCTTTTCCCGAGTACTTTTCGCAGCTGCGGCCCGTGTGCGTCATAACGCCGGGCGTGCTGGGCTCCACCGGGCTTGAAAGCGGTGAAATCCTGCTGGGCGCCAGAGAGAAATCCGGTGCGAACCGTGTATTGGCTATAGACGCTCTCGCCTCCCGCCGCCTGAACAGAGTCTGTAATACGATCCAGATCACCGATACGGGTATAACGCCCGGTTCCGGGGTCGGCAACGCCCGCGCAGCTATCGACGAGTGTTCAATGGGCGTCAGAGTTATTGCTCTCGGTGTTCCGACCGTAGTCGACGCAGCCACGCTCGCAGCCGACGTTATCCATGACGCCGGTCTGAGCGAACCGGACGCGGAGGCTCTTGAGCCGTACGCGGGCGGCGTCATTGTAACTCCGCGCGATATCGACGCGCGGATCCGAACAATATCACGCCTGATAGGTTTTGGTGTGGATCTCGCATTGCAGGACGGCATGTCCGTGCGGGATATAACGGATCTACTCGCCAACTGAGCGAGAATCCCAATCGATGCGGAGTTATTGGGCCTTGTTGGTAAACCAAGGGATTTGATGTAATTGTTCCCTCTTTGTGATTATTTGTTGCCGCTTTGTAACTTTTATGCTAGACTGTCGGCATCTTGACACAAGGAGGGGTCTTCATGAAAAGAACCCGCATAATCGCGGCTGTCCTGGTCGCTCTGATGCTTTTCACTGTACCCGCTTTTGCAGCAAGTTCAGGTAATTCCATTTTCAGCAAATCCGCTTCCTGCCCGCAAAACAGTACAGCGGCAATCCGGTCACTTACGCTTGACTCACTGTTCGCCAAGAACATTGTCGACAGTAAGAAGTGTGCGCCTGATACAAGCAGACCGGATGCTCAGGCTAAAACCGACTGCAGCACAGGCTCAGGCGGTGATTGCTCGACTGCCGGCACTTCGAAGGCGTGCAACGAAAAAGCTCCGGCATACTGCGGCACCGCAAAAACTTCAGCCCCGCTCAACGCCTCAAACAAAAATCCCGCAAACTGTGCCGGCAGCAGCAGCGGAAAAGCCTGCACCGGTCAAACGACGACAAACCCCGGCAAGACCCAAAACTGCAAAGTTATTTCCGGCTCGTGCATAAATAAAGCTGATCTTGCCAACCTCTTTTCATGCATAAAGGGAGGAGATCTGGCCGGATACCGGGAAGCTATTCTAAATATTCTTTGCGGACGAAAGGACAACAACACCCCGGAAAGCGAGACTCCAGACGTTCCCGATGAAACTCCCGACATACCCGACGAGACGCCCGACGTCCCGGACGAAACTCCCGATGTTCCGGACGAGACTCCCGATGTACCCGATGAAACTCCCGACGTCCCGGACGAAACTCCCGATGTTCCGGACGGGACTCCCGACGTACCCGATAACGGCGGCAAATTTGATATCCCGGCAGGAGCGACGTACGTAACGGCAGGCGAAAAAAGTGTCTACATAGGTGAGACCGAATCCATGGTGCTGGCAACACTGGGCCAGCCCGGTCGTAAGGACGCGGCCGGCTCGTTAACATGGTACGTCTATAACAGCGACTATTCTTCTTTCCTGATGGCAGGCATAAGCGGAGGCAAAGTCTCAAGCATCTACACATGCGCCAAAGATTTTGAGCTTGGCGGTCCGACGACCGGAGCAACATTATATAAAGATAAGCTCGGAGGGGGCACTTACGCCGTATTGGTCGGAAGCGCCGGAAGCGGTTCTTCAACCGACGCTCTTTCCGCCCAGGTATTCGATATCACAAACGCATGGCGTGTTGCACAGGGGCGCCGGGCATTGTCATGGGAAAGCGCTGCCGCCAAGGGCGCTGTTTACCACAGCGGTGACATGGCAGCAAAGAATTATTTCAGCCATACTTCACCTGACGGAAAATCCGGTATCGACAGATACAATATGTACTCACAGGAATCCTGGCGCGCATGGGGAGAGAACATCGCCGCCGGGCAGCCCAATGCTTTCAGCGTCATGGACGGCTGGATCAATTCCTCTGGCCACCGCTCCAACATCCTATCTTCAAGCTTTAACTATCTGGGTGTAGGCACCGTACGCGGCGGAAGCTACGGCATCTACTGGACACAGTTCTTTATCGGCCGCTGAGCCGCAGGCAAATACGGCATAACTTGCCAGGCAATCAGGCAATATGCTACAATCGGCGCAAGAGGGGTATCCTGACGGTACCCTCTTGTGCCGGTTGTTTTATTACTATTGAGTTTTCCCGAGCCTGTGACACCCGGCCATCTGCAGATCAGCCGGTTTACGGGGACATGAAACTGTATGATTAAGGAACAAAAGAATTATGCTTAAACCAAAAAAGAACGACATTTTCCGCGTCGAGATCGGGCAGGTGGCGGACAATGCGATGGGCGTTGCGCGTATAGACGGATATGTCGTTTTCGTAAAAGGAGCTCTGGCGAACGAAGAGTGCCTGATACGCATACTGAAGGCGGGCTCCTCTTTCGGATACGGTAAAATCGAGCGGATCCTAACCCCCTCTCCCGAAAGGATAGTATCTGACTGCCCGTATTTCCCGGTTTGCGGCGGCTGTGATCTGCGCCACATGACATATGAAGAAGAACTGCGCACGAAGCTGCGCTGGGCATCCGACGCCCTTTCGCGGATCGGCGGATGCACGGTCCTTCCTCAGGAGATAACCGGTGCATATGACCATATGAAGCGAAACAAGGCGATATATGCCGTAGGCGGGCATGGCGGCGAACCGGTCGCCGGTTTTTACCGGGGCCGAAGCCACGACATCGTCTCAACGGAGCGCTGTCTGCTGCAGTATGAGCACTGCGACGAGGCAGCGCGAGCAGTTGTACAATGG
>JAAYAR010000077.1 GCA_012719235.1 Clostridiales bacterium | reverse complement strand
TGAAACGTTCGGCAAAACAGGTCAGGCACCGGATGCAGGGCGTGATCTCCTCGTCCCTGCCGAGAACGGCTTTGCGCGGCAGATAGGGGTCTGCCTGGAGGGCCCTCGCCATGGCGATGGCGTCCGCCTTACCCGATGCGATGATATCCTCCATCATCACGGGGTCCGATATAGCCCCAATGGTCACGACCGGGATCTTGACGTGCTTCTTCATCTCGGCCGCGTAGACGACGTTGCATCCGCGCTCTTCGAACATCGTCGGATGGGTCCTGTTAAAGTTGAAGTTCAGGTTTCCCGTGGAGACGTGCAGCAGGTCGATCCTGCTCTCGATCAGCTTCGCAAACTCTACCGCTTCCGTGATATCGTAACCGCCTTCGATATATTCTTCGGCGCTCATCCGGAATTCTATCGGGAACGAGGGGCCGACCGCGCCGCGGACGCTGTCCAGTATCTCAAGTGCGAGCCGCGCCCTGTTCTCAAGACTGCCGCCGTATTTATCCGACCTCTTGTTTGTGTACGGGGATAGGAACTGGTTGATCAGCCACCCGTGTCCCCCGTGCACCATTACCATGTCGAAGCCCGCGCGTTTGCAGAGCGCCGCCCCTTCGCCGAAGGACTTCACTATCTCACGGATGACGTCGACCGGCATCTCACGCACTTCTTTTCCGTCCGGCAGGATCGTGTCGCTGGGGCCGTACTTGATCTCCCCGCTCGACGAGTTCTTTTCGGCGGAGTCGACGTTTGAACGGTATCCGCCGTGGGACAGCTCTATGCTGGCAGCGGCTCCGTGGCGCTTGATGGCCCTTGCCGTCTCCGACAACCCGAGGATCGCGTAGTCCGCGTTCAGGTTGACATTCCTGTCATGGCTCTTGCCCGTCCTGAAATGGGTTATGGCCTCGCTGACGGTCACGACGGCTGCGCCCCCCCTCGCGCGGAGCTCGTAGTATGCCGTCATCTGCGGCGTTATCAGGCCCTCCGGCGTTATATTCGGGTGCGACATGGGGGCGGAAAACATCCTGTTTCGCAAGATGATATTCCCGACTTGAAGAGGAGCGCTCAGATGCGGAAATTTTCTGTACATATCGGTCCTCCTTTTTCCTGTTTGCATTTCTGTGATCATAGATGTCCGGTGTAACGAGCTTTTGTAATACCGCTGCGCCGCTCACGCAGGTAAAGATATAAGCGGGTTCTGCAAAAACGGCAGCCTCAAAGGTTCGGGCGGAATACTGCTCTATTGAGCACAATATTACACGAATCCGGGGCTCACCGGAAGATAACAATTTATTTCACAGGTGTTACGATTGCCTACGTTTCACGCCCCCTGGTGTAAACAGCTGCCGTGAAAAATTGTTTCGGCCCTTCGGAACGGAATTTTCTTCTCAACATGGGGACTTTTGTAATATAATCAGTGTAACTGAGGCCCGGGGGCTGCCGGAGCGGCGCGTTCTTTCCGTTTTTTGTACGCAGCTGTGCAAAGTGCGCCGTATATACATCTATTAAATCAGGGAGGTTGATCAGATGATCTCGGAAAAAGAAAATTTCCTTCTGCTGCTTCGCGGGCAGATGCCGGAGTTCATACCCACCTACAGAAGAGAAAAATGGCTGATCTCCGGCGGCCCGTACAAATTCGGGGACACAAAAAACGATGAGGGCTATCCGGTCGACGAATACGGCGTCGTTTATACCACGACCGAGGAATCGATGGGCGGGATCATGCCCCTGCCCGGGCGTGTCCTGCTGGACGATATCACGCGCTGGCGCGACGTCATCAGGAACCCGGACCTGAGCTCGGTGGACTGGGAGAAATACGCTGCGGAGACTCTGGCGAGCAGGGACACGGCAAACGACCCCGTCATCGTCTATCACGGCCATTTTTTTATTAAGCTTGTGAATTTCATGAGCTTCTCGGAGGCCCTTATAGTTTTGCTTGAGGAGCCTGAGGAGTGCTGCGCGCTGATGGAGTATCTGTGCGACTACCACGTAGAGCTTTTCAAAAAGCAGATCCGTTACCTGAAACCGGACATATTGGCCCTCTCGGACGACATTTCTTCCGACAGGTCGCCTTTCATCAGCCTGGATATATATCGCAGGATCATAAAACCCCACCATAAGCGGCTGGCGGACATTGCGCTCGATAATAACATGTGCGTTATGATGCACTGCTGCGGCAATGCCGAGCCCTTCCTTGATGATTTTGTTGACATCGGCGTCAGCGGCTGGGAGCCCGCCCAGGCGGGCAACGATTTCCCGACGATAAAGAAAAAATTCGGGAGGAAGCTTGCCATCATGGGAGGCTGGGACAACACCGGCCGCTTCTCGCTGCCCGGAACGAGCGATGAGGAACTGCGCGCGGCCCTCATCGAATACGTGGACACCTTCGCCCCCGGCGGCGGATTTGCCTACATGGGCAGAGTGGCAAGGAGCTTCGATGAGGAGGATTACAAGCGAAAGAGCGCCATCTGCGAGGAAGTGTACGAGACCTACGCCCGCGACTGGTACAAGACACACAGCTGAGGCATACAGCGCAATCAAGGAGGCCGCATAATGTTCGATAAGTATCTGATCGATATGAAAAACCCCGACGACGCACTTGTCTGGCGGCATAACAAGGTCACCCTGTCGGTGATGTCCAAGTTTACCCCGGCCTTCGGGCCCGAACAGAAGGACGAGATCGGCGGGATAGCCATGCGCTGCACGGCGCCGGAGAAAGAATTCACAGGCAAATCGACCGAGATCTTCTATCATGAGCACCTGCAGGGCTGCGAGACCTTCTTCATCGCAGAGGGCGAATGGGAATTCATCTCCCTCGGCCGCAAGCTCACGCTCCGCCCGGGCGACCTGCTGCACGTGCAGCCCTTTCAGGGGCACGCATTCCGCCCTCTGAGCTCAAACAGCCGCCTGATAGTCATGTTCCAGGGCATGGACATGCGCTACGCGAAGGAGCGCAGCGACTATATGCAGGCGCATTTCCCCGAGATCGCCGGGACGCCGGAATTCAAAAATCAGATGCAGCTCCACACCCACGCCCAGCCACGCGACAATTCTTACTATTACGATATCGCTCCCGAGGGCGATTCTCCCGCGCACCGCCGCTTCGGAGAGGGTATCCGCTCGCACGCCCTGCCCGGCATGACGCTGAACCTGATCATCGCCCGTTACGAGACGCACGGCGTCAAGGAGGTCTGGGAAGCCTGCATGAAGAGCGGCCTGCGGATGGAGTTCGCGACCCCCCGCTACGACCACCGCCTGTTCTGGGTCAGGGAGGGGAAAATCAAGTTCAATATTGACGGCACGGAATTTGCAGCCGGGCCCGACATGCTCGTCTATGTGCCGCCTTTCCACACCTTCACCCTGGAGACCGTGGAGGATTCAGACATGGTCGACCTGTCCTGCCCCTACCTGCTGCAGGATCTTCTGGAGGAGCTGCACCTCACGAGAGCAAAGCGCCCCGAAAAGCTCGGCGACCCGGAATTTATGGCAGGTCTCCTCGCCGATTTCAGAGCCGAGCCCGTAAAGTACACGTATGACGGCAGGCCCGGCATCATTTGATCATAAATTAACGGCCGGCACGTGAATGAGCGGATAAAAACAGGGAACGCCCCGATCAGAGGCGTTCCCTTTGAGCATCAGGCGCATACGCCGCCGTACCGCAAAAGGACTGCGGTCTCAATATCCCGCTTTTTTGCAGCCTGCCTTTGTCTGATCCCGCGGTGCCCGGGCCGGTCACCATGGCTCGGGCATTTCGACCTCGCCGGCTTCGACGTTCAGATTTTTCAGGTCCTGGCCTTCTCTTCTGTTTATTGGCCCCGTTGCAAGGCCCGCGCTGTGCCAGATGTTGTGCTTATCCACCTTGTTTACGACAATGGGACAATGAGGGACGTATGCCGGCATGAAGACGACCGTGGGTTTTGTGAACGTCAGCAGCTGCCCGTTTACTCCGTGCACGTATTCGCCGCCGAGTTCATAGGGATTCCACGGGTCGGCCCCGTAATAGGCCAGGATCTCGGGTGAACTGTGCAGATGGGCGCTCTCCACATAGGTCCATCCGTCCGTCCCGAAGAAACGGCGGAGGGAACTGCAGATCTCTCCTTTCATGGTCTTGTTCGGGATACACTTCATGATCCACTTCTGATTTATGCCCTCGTGTTCATCCTTCGCGTCGCCGCAGTTATAGTAGATGATCATCTCTTCCAGAGGGAGGACGTCCTGCGGCCGCCAGTTTTCCTTCGGCAGGCTGCCGTGCTCGAGCCCCATCCCCGTGCAGTATGAGAAGATCGGTTCGGCCATATCGGTGATCTCGATGGGGCCGTGAGGTACGAACGCCGGCACCTGGATCATGCAGCAGCGGTCGGTGACGATCTTCCTGTCCGCGATCTGAAAGCTGACGACGGCGCCGAGATTTATATCGTCGCCCGTCGTGCTGAGAAAGCAGAAGAGTTCGTCGTAAGGCAGAGCATACTCTTTATCGCAGATGACGCAGGGACGGCGGTAGAACGCGCTCTCATAGAAGAAACTCATGACCGGGTTGTCTTTGGAGCGGATCAGATCCACTTTCGCGTCGGCGTCCGTGACAGGCCGCTCGATGGGATGGATCAGATACTTTTCAAATTGCCTGCTCATTTTTACCTCCTCACAAAACAAACATAAGATCAGATTTTCAGGCCCGTTCCTCCCGCGGCATCCTCCGCTCATGTGCGGCGTAATAGGCCCGTTTGTGCTCCGGCATCCTCTCATCGGCCTCGTGCGCTGTCCGGTCGGCCCCGATCCCGTTTTCACGGTGCGCTATGCCGTAGGAGATGTGATAGCCCCGGGACTTGACCTGCCGCCCTGCGCGCAAGACTGTCATCCATCTGTTTTGCCCCTGAGCATTTTTATGACTTTTTTCAGCCCGGGAGGGTTGCCCCTGAAGAACACGAGCAGGACGTACGTTTTCCCGGCGACAACGGTCACGAACCAGGCGCACACCGCGATGATGAGCAGCGAAACGACGCCCAGCCACACGGGGATCGTACCCGCCAGTACCGCCGCCGGCGTAACGAGCACGGCTGACAACGGATATATGTACATCCAGACCGGCAGATCTGTATTGCCGCTCACCGCTCCCGTGAAGACCGCCATCAGATAGCCCGACAGGAGCAGCAGAGTAAACAGCATATTGGCGGAGCCCAGATCCTCGGGCCTTGACGCCATCGAGCCGCCGAAAGCGGCGAGGGAGCAGTATAACAGGAACCCCGCGACGACCGCAAGCAAGGCCGTGATCACCCCCGCGACGCTGAACATACCTCCCGCCAGTGCTCCGAACGTCTTGAACAATACTACGATGCCGAGAGGATCCTCGGGGTAGACCGCCCGGGCTATCAGCGCGCCGACGCGCAGCCCCAGAGCCGCGGCAGCGGCCCACACGAAAAGCTGCAGGAGCCCCGACGCGGCTATCGCAAGGACCTTCCCCATCACCAGGCTGCGCGGCCTGACCGAGACAAGGAACGTGTCCATAAGCCCCGTCACTTTCTCGTCCATTGTGCTCCTGGCCGTCTGCTGACCGTATATCAGTATCAAAAAGTACAGCAGCACGACCGTGGCGTAAGTGAGCACCATGACGGCTATCGCTTTCGTATTCTCCTCTCCGTCTGAGTAATACATGTCCTCGGGATCTTTTGCCCCCTCGATCCGCGTATTGACGGGATAACCCAGATCCGGGCCGGCAGCCCCGTCAAATCCCGCACGGCCCATTATCACGATGGGGAAGCTTGACTGCAGAAAATCGGCGAAGTCCTGCGCGCTGCCCCTGTTGAGGGCGGTACCCTCAGGAAGCAGCACGTCGGCGGTCAGGGAGCCGCCCTGATCGTTGAGGATGACAATAAGCGAGGTGTCCCGTCCGGCGCAGAGCCGGGCTGCCTCCTCGATATCCCCGGCGACTTCGTACTCTATGCCGGAAAATTCCGTCCCGCCGAGGTTCTTCAGCATGTTCCAGTCGTAGCCCACCCCGGAAGGCGCTTCCACCGCGGCGACAAAAGTGACCGGTGAAAAAGCGGACTGCGCATCTTTTTTCTTATTGTTCGCGGCGACCGCCATTACGGCCGGGATGACCACGATCATCAGCAGGGCTATAAGTACGGTGAACACGCGGTAGCCTCTGCTCCTGACGTTCTGTGAGAACGTGAATGAGAAGATCTTTCTCATCTGGCCGGGCGCGTATCCGTTCATGAAACGAGCCCCCCTTTCCCCGTTCCCCGCAGCGAGAGCAGCTGCGTAAGGCCGATGCGCTTTCCCCTGTGCAAAAGCAGAGACTCGTATACTCCCGCCGCCAGGCGCGCCGTCACGCCGAGCGCCGCGAGGGATATGAGCCATGACAGAGCGAGCATACCGAAACCGATCTCGCCGTCGGCGTAGGCTATGGGCGCGCAGAATGACGACAGCAGCGGGGAAAGCGCCCCGATAAGGCGCATCGGGCGGTTTGAGGATATGGTGCTGATCATGGAGTAGAAGTATCCCACCATTACGAAGATCATTATTCCGAATATGGCAGATCCCTCGTCCTCCATGTTTCCGCAGCCCGCGCCCAGAAGGCCCCCCAGAAGCGCGAAGAACATATAGGCCGTCACAAGCGAGAAAAGGACGGCGGCTATCAGCGAAAAGCCCGGCCCGGCCCCTCCCGTAAAGCCCGCGCGGCTCAGGTAGTCTGCTATAAATGACACGTCAAGGAACGAGCGCGTGACGAAATATGACAGGGACGCAAGGGCCGCCATCCCTATAAGAGTCGAAAAAGCGGTGACAGCCATCGCCAGGATCTTCCCGAGGATCAGCGCAAGAGGCCTCACGCTCAGCATGAGGACCTCCACGAGCTTTGAAGCTTTCTCCTCCACGACCGAGCGGACTATGAAGGAGCTTGAGAACACGCACAGAAACATCACGGCCATCGTGTAGGCGTATGTCACGGCCATTCTGGACTCCATGTCCTCCCCGCTGCGGCCGTATTCCTCCCAGCCGTAGACCCGCGTCGTAAAACCGCCCTCGAGGGCCCCCAGTGCCGAGGAATCCACGCCCGAGGCCTCGAGCCTCGCGGTGCCGAAGGCGGCCGACGCGGCGGCGGCAAGAGCGCTCAGATCGCCGTCGCCGAGCTCGCTGTCGGGAGAGCGGTATACCGTGATCTCGAAGGCGTCTCCATCTCCGCCGGGCGCGATATGCAGCAGGGCGTCGCGTCTGCCGAGGAACTCAACGGTCTCCTCGACGCCCAGGTCCGTAGAGATGAATTCGGCTCCGCCGAGGCGCTCGTCGCGGCGGGCGATGGCCTCCGTGTCGGGCTCATAGGGCGTGTCGTTTTTTATGTAAACCAGTCCGAACTCCGTCCCGCTCCGCCCGGCGCCCGTCACGAGCGCCGCGACGGGTATGGCGGCGAGGGAGATCACCGCAAGGATCAAAAGCAGTATCTTCGTTGAGATGCTGCTCAGGTGCTGCCTCAGCGTGAACCTGAAAACGAGCCCCGTACCGGTGAAATCGTTTTTATTCATCCGCCGCGTCGCCTACCTTCCCGACGAATATCTCGTGCAGCGACGGCTCCCTGAGGTCAAAGCGGATGATGGTCGCTTTTTCCTCGATCAGCACCCCGAGAAGAGCGTTCGCCTGCTCCTCTCCCGTGACCTTTATCATGTACTCGTTCTCTTTTTTGTGCACTATCCGGGCGCCTGAGCGGGCTATGCAGGCGGAGATATCCCCCTCGGCCTTCAGGCTGAGGTTGATCCTGCCGTAGCCGCGCTTAATCTCGTTCAGGTTTCCCTGCAGCACCGTTTTGCTCCTGTGAAGTATCGTGATGTCCGTACAGAACTCTTCAACAGTCGCCATCTGGTGCGAGGACATTATCAGGTATTTCCCCCGTTCAATCTGCTCGTTTATCACGCTCTTGAAAAGATCCGTGTTGACGGGGTCGAGGCCCGACATGGGCTCGTCGAGCACGATGAGCTCCGGGTCGGATATCAGGGCCGCCATAAATTGTATCTTCTGCTGGTTGCCCTTTGACAGCTGCTCGGCCTTCTTTGAGGGCAGCTTCACGGTCCCCGTGCCGCCGCCCCCCCGCCCGAACGCGAAACCCTTTTTCGCGACGGATTTTTGCGGGTACAGGTATTCCCCCAGATCGAGCTTGTCCGACCACTCCTTTATCCTCCGCCGCGCCTCGGCGCGGGACACTCCGCGCAGCTCGGCGAAATATATCAGCTGATCCATCAGCGTATACTTTGGGTACAGCCCCCTCTCCTCGGCCAGGTACCCGACGTTGCATTCGGAGACCTCGAGAGGCTTTCCTTTCCACAGCACGCTGCCCGAATCCTTTGAGAGAATGCCCAGGATCATGCGCAGCGACGTCGTCTTCCCCGCTCCGTTCGTCCCGAGCAGGGCGTATACGCCCGGCTTCGGCATCGTGAAGCTGAGATCGTCAACAACTGTTTTATCCCCGAATTTCTTCATAAGGCGGTGAACTTCAAGGCTCATATGTAATTACTACTCCCCTTCGCAAGGTTACGGTGCCACAGGCCTCCGGGCCGGGGCACGGAGGCAGGCTCTATTCATTATATCCCCCCGTGAGCGCCGCTTCAAGCCTGTAATTATTCAATAATTACCTTTATAACCCACGGTTACGCCCCCCTCAGCGCCGGAAACAGCAAAAAAATTCGTCCTGAACAAAATGTCCGGCCAGCCCGGATTGTTAAAAAATCGGAATACTTCGACCACAGTCCTTTTGCCGTACGAAAGAAATTTCAAAATTGTGTTGCGTATGCGTGACCGATTTTGAAATTTGTGCGATAATAAGGGATTTGGCGATATGTGCGTCGAATCCCTTTCCTTTCGAGCCGCCGAAGCGGCGAGGTCTTTCCACCGGCCGTTTCAAAGAACACTTGTTCTTTGAAACGCTCTTTGCGGGCCGGAACGAGGTGTTGCGGCCCGCCCACACTGTCATAAACTGTTATACTCTCGCGCTCTCCCTGCGTGTCCGCAGCGCCGTGATCGCCGCGATGCAGGCGGCTATCAGAAGCGCCGCTATGCCGACGAACCTGTAGCGGAAAGCGGTGCTCTCCCCCCCGATAGCCGTCGTCAGATTCGTGATGATGACGGGGGACAGGAACGCTCCTATGCTCGGCGCGATGCACGTCACGAGCGATGTCGCGATAGCCGAGCTGTCCGCGTCCACCAGCGTGGAGACAGCGAAGACGCAGCGCGGCATGGCGAGGCTTATGGACATCCCCACGACGAAGACCGCAACGAACGTAGCCGCCACGGAGCGCTCGAAGAGACTGAGGACCATGAAACCGAGGAATATCAGGCACATGGCGATGGCGATAAGGTGGTCGCGGAATTTCGCCGAGAGCTTGCCGAAAAACAGCCCGGAGACCACGCCGCCCGCCATCTGGACGGCCGTGGCGGCGCCCGCGAGGGCGGTCGAGGTGATAAACTTCCCTGCGACCGTGAAATCTCCCATGCCGCCCGAGCTTATATGGGTCGAGATATTGCTCCCCCCGGCGTTGTAGCAGAGCATGAAGAAGAACACTATGCCGCAGTAGTAGAACACCCTTGGGTCGAGCTTCAGACCGCCCCTCCTGCCGCCGCGGGTTCCGGCGGCGGGGGCCCGGTAGTTCGGAACGGCGATAAATACGAGCGCGGCCACGATAAAGCCGCCCGCCAGCAGCAGATAGCCGCCGTACCAGAACGCGGAGCCGAGCAGGCCGCCGCATACGCTAAGAACGATGCCCCCGAGATTGACGCAGGACGTCTGGTAGCCCGCGAGCGTCTGCCTCTCGCCCGGTTCAAAGTTATCGAACAGCAGCCCGAAAGCGTTCGGCACGAAAAGCCCCATCCCTATTCCCATGACGGCGCTCGCGAAATACAGCTGCCAGAAGCTCTCGTGCATTATGACGACGCTGACGGCGGAGAGTCCGAGGCACGTAAGGCCCGCCCAGACGGCCGTCTTTTTGGTTATTACACCGCGGTTTATAAGGAAAGCCCCGAGCAGCGACACCACGGGCATGACGAAATTCGCGAAAGCGAACGCCGTCTGCACCTCCGCGAGAGTGCGATCCGTGAACACCGACTCCACGACGGTGTTTATCACCGGCATCAGGGCATTCAGGGGCATCTGATAAAACGCTATCGCCAGTATCGCTATACTGAGCAGTCTTTTTTTTCCGGCAGTAAGACTCAATTCGTTAACCTCCCGCAGCCGGCATTATACCGGCCAAGCAATTATACAAAGCTCCGCCCGGGTATAGCAACACGCAATTGAACGGGCGGCCGTATTAATATATATTCTTTTTATGTAATCTCCTCCCGTGCGCGGCAAGGGGCAGTGATTTTAAGGGGGCGCAGCCATGTCATACGAAAAGCAATTCTGCCTCGCTGGCGAAAAAGCCGGGGCCGACGCACGCTTTGACCCCCCGGGCTCGAAGATTACTACCCTCCGCCTTGACGGGGAAAAAGTACCCGGGTGCATATACTGCGAAACCGGCTGGTACCTGCGGCCCTGTACCTGCCCCGGCCTCGTGAGCCACGAGTCCGATGAGCTGCTCGTATTCGTCGGGTCCGACGAGCACGACCCCGAAAACCTGAACGCCGAGGTCGAACTGCAGATAGAAAACGACAGGCTCATATTGCACGAGACCTGCGCCGTATTCGTGCCCGCGGGGGCGGCCCACGGGAACATAGCGGTACGGGCATTAAAAAGACCCGTTCTGTTCTTTGCCGTACAGCCCGGGGCGAGCTCCTTCTCCGAAAAGCCTGCCCGCGCCTCGGCGGCGCCCGGCACTTACTCGGGGTACCATGTAGAGCGGTACGAGCCGGCAGACGGCGTTCTGCCCGAGGCTCCGGAGGGCTTTTTGACGAGGCTGCTGTGGATAGACGGAAAAAAGCTGCGCGGAGCACCGTATCTTGAGGCCGTGTGGTTCCTGGGGACGAACGACACCGGCCCCGCGGCGCACACCCACGATTTTGACGAGGTTATCGGCTTCCTCGGTACGGACCCCGATGACCCCGGCGCTCTGGGGGCGGCCGTGACGTTCGAGGTGGAGGGTCAAACGGTGGCGTTCGACAGGAGCTGCGTCATATATATACCGCGCGGCATGCGCCACAGCCCGATACTCGTACCGGCCCTCGAGCGCCCGATAATCCATTTCACCGGGGGCAGCGGCGGCGACTACGCGACGAAATGAGGGCCGCTCAGCTGAAATAGCGGCCCGTCAGCTCCGACGTCTTTGCGGCGTCGACAACGAAATATGAGCCGCCGTTGATGGTCTTCGGCATGCCGGGCAGCGTGTAGTTGCCGGCGCTCTCCACGTCGAGCAGCAGCGGCAGCCTCAGCAGCCACAATATGTTGCGCGGGGACAGATCCGTCAGGACGTCCCTTTTTATTATGGATATGAGCCGCGGGAGCCTGAGCAGGTTCTTCGGAGAGCTCCACTGCTTAAGCGCGGCTTTCATGAAATCGCGCTGCACCTCGACACGCCTGAGGTCCGCCATCGCGTAGCCCGACCTGAAGCGCACGAGTCCCAGGGCGTCCTCGCCGTCAAGCAGCCGGAAACCGGCTTTGAGTGCGATCGTCAGGTCCTGGTAAGGGTCTTCATAGTACATGTCCTGCGGGACGTCGAAATACACGCCCCCCATTGCGTCGACAATATCCGCGAACGCCCTCAGGTTCACGAGGGCGTATCCGTCCGGCCTGAAGCCGACGACCTCCTCGATCCTGTCGCAGAGCTCCTCCATGCCTTTTTCGCCCCCGCCGGCCCAGCCGTAGGCAGAGTTGATCTTTGGCACGGAGTATGGGGCGCTCACGTAAGTGTCGCGTGGTATGCTCAGGAACGTGATCCCGCGCCCGGCCGTATCCGCGCTCACAAGCATTATCGTGTCTGTCCTCGTGCCGTCGCCGTCGACCCCTGCGAGGAGTATCGTGACGCTGCCGCGGCTCGAGGCCGGGCCGCCCGGCCTCTCCCCGAGGGCGATGAACGCCGCCGCCGGCACAAGGACAAGGATCAGTATTATAATTATGAGATTCCGCAGCACGTGCCGCTTTTTCCTCGCCGGCTGCGGCTCGCGGCCCGGGTATTCGGGAGCGCTCACGGGCTGCGGCGGCGCTTCGAAAAACCTGACAGGTATCTCGGGCAGCTCGCCCGTATCCTGCCTGTCCCCTCTTTTGCTCAAAGGTCTTCCCACCCTCCGTTGTGCGCGCACTTCGCGCTGCGAGAATCGGAGCCGGGGCGCGGCGCGAAAAAGCTCGAGCTCCGGCGGTCAACGCGGCTATTATACCACGCAGAGTCAACATTTGTTATATCGGATCGGGGAAAGACCTTGCCGACGCTGATGAGGTACTGCCTTCCATACCGATTACACCGCCTCATCCGCCTCGCTGTGCTCGGCACCTTCTCCTCGAGGAGAAGGCCAGGGTGCAGGCGGCTGTTACGCAGGTTTTTTCGGCGTCTGGCGGCCCTCGTGGTCTATCGTGTAGTCGCCCTCCAGCAGCAGCTCGCTGATGGCCACAGGTTCGAAATCGTTCTTTTGCAGCCAGAGCAGGATGTCCTCAAGCGCCTCCGTGGTGTGGAGCGCCGCATTGTGGAACAGCACTATGCTCCCCGGCTTTATTCGGGATGTGACCCTGTCGTATATCTCTTTTGCCGACAGGTCTTTCCAGTCAAGGGAGTCCAC
>JAAYAR010000076.1 GCA_012719235.1 Clostridiales bacterium | reverse complement strand
CGGGATTAGAGATGGCGTAGTTGAACGTGACGTATCCGAGGCGGTCTACAGCGGCGCTCTTGAAAATACGGAAGGGAGCATTGACATAATGGTCATAATAGTCCTCTGTTACAGCCTTGGCGTAGGGGATCGTTACAACCTTTTCATTCTGATAATCATAGTAGCGCAGCGTGGTCCTGCCGTCGGTCACGGCGAAGATGGCCTCGCCCTTGGAGCTGATAATGATGCGGCCCTTCGTAGCGCCGAAATCGGTCAGGTCTCCGCCGACGAGATAGTAGCGGCTGGCGAGTCCCACTGATGCCGGTACCGAGTAATCGCTGGGGTTTGAGTAGAAGTCGAGGGCAAGCTGGCCGTCCTTGACGTTTTCAACATGCCAGCCGAAGGACTCGATCATGTCTTCTCCGATTTCTTCCTTCTCAGTATAGAAATCGAAGTCGAAGTCCGCGAAGCGGACGTTCATCTTCACTGCCTTAAAGGCGTCGAGAAGCAGATCGAAGTAGACGTAGTCGCCCTCGTTCGTGCGGCCGTACAGGTGGGCGAAGCCCTCGTCGTCGATATAGTACATATCGATCAGGCTCAATATTCTCCTCACTATTAAGCTGTCAAAGACTGCACCCTGGCCGGCTAAGGTTGCGGCATCTTTGAAATCTGTGAGCAGCCTGCCGAGGATGGCGGCCGTCGCGTTGCCGAGATAGCCGGTGTTCGCGGCAGTCGTTCCGACATACTGCACTTTGTAGCAGTCGAGGATGTTATAAGCCATCTGGGCGACGATTTCGCGGGTGGCGTTGCCGCCGCCGATGAAGCTGATGTAATCGGTCAGGCCGATATCAACGGCTTTGCGGTTGTAGTTGTTCGGCCAGGTGCCCTTCAGGGCGTCGGTGTAGCCGAGGATACGCAGAAGAACCGTGGCGGCTTCCTGCATCGTGATCTTATTTTCGGGCTTGTAGGTGCCGTCGGGGTATCCCTTGAAGTAGCCGCGATCGGAACAGAAGTTTATGTAACCTTCCGCCCAATATCCTTCATAGACGTCTTTGAACTGGCTCTTCAGGCTCTCCCAGTACGACAGATCGCTTGCTTTTATGCCGCAGTAGAGATACACGATCTTCGCGAACTCCGCGCGGGTTATGACCTGGCCGGGCTTGAAGGTGCCGTCCGGATATCCGACGAGCACTCCGAGGGAGGCCAGAGCATATATCGCTTCCTCGTTGTTCGCGTCGGTCACATCCGGGAATGTTTCGGCACGCATGTCAGCTTTTGTCACGGAATACGGATCTTCGCTGGCAGCCATGGCGGAAATTCCGAGGGTGCAGACCAGAGCGAGCGCGAGCACGAGGCAGGCGATACGCTTAAGGTTTTTCATGTGTTTTCCTCCTTTTTAGTTTTTTGCGCCCGGACATGAAAACCGGGCTTTATGTGTACGCTCCCGGCGTTAACACCGGTTTTTCTCCCCTTCCCGTTCGGGGCCGCTGAGGGAGTCTGGTTCGTGCGCGGGGCCGGATAACGCCGCTATACATCCGGGTGGGCGCACTGATCTCCGGCAGGCACACTTACCGCCTTGAGATTACCAGCATATCCCGGGCGTGTCAACGCCTCCCGGGGCTTTGTAACGCAAACGTAACATTGCGCAACCGCGTGTCCGGAAGCCTGTCCGGCCCCTTCTTGCGGCTTTTCGCGCGGCGCATTATAATGGCGAAGAACGGATGAACAACTGTTCTCCCCGCCGCATTTAATACGGCAGGGGCGCATATAACGGAGGTGTTGTCAATGGCGAACGAGGCACAGGCCGCATGCGAATTCTCGGGCGGAAAAAACTGCAGCATGACGGTTTTCGGGGCTCTGGCGGAGCAGGTCGGGCTTGACAAGGATACGGCTGAGCGAATAGCCGCGGGTTTCGGCGGCGGCGTGGGCTGCGGCTCTGTCTGCGGCTGCGTGACCGGGGCCCTCATGGCGCTCGGGATGAAGTACGCCGACTTTAAAACGGGCGACGATCCCCGGGCCGAGGCTTTCTACGCGAAGAGAGAAGCCCTTTTTTCCGCCTTCAGAGCAAAATACGGTACGATCTGCTGCGAGAGGATGCTGGGGCTCAACCCGTCGATCCCCGCCCACAAGGCGCTGATAAAGCAGCGGGGCCTGCGCTCGAGCGTGTGCGAAAAAGCGATACGCGATACGCTGCGCTTAATGGAGAGGCTGCTCCGGGACTGACCGTCCTCTCCCGCCGCCCGGTATCCGTCAAGGCAGCCCGGGCGGGCGGCTGCATGCCCGGGAAGGGCATCTATCTGCAGAACCTGTCTATATATGCGTCAAGGCTTTTCTGTATCACGGTCTGGGCCTCCTCGTGGCCCGCGATCTCGCTGACGACCGTGTCCTTCCCCTCGAGGGTCTTGTAGACGCTGAAAAAGTGCCGGATCTCCGAAAACAGATGCTGCGGCAGGTCCGAAATATCCCTGAAGCTGTTATACATCGGATCGTCGAACGGTATGGCGATTATCTTCTCGTCCAGGCTCCCGTTATCCGTCATCGTCAGAACTCCGATGGGGTAGCACCTGACCAGGCTGAGGGGAAGTATCGGCTCGCTGCAGATAACGAGCACGTCCAGCGGGTCGTTGTCCGCCGCGTACGTGCGCGGCAGGAAACCGTAATTCGCGGGGTAATGAGTCGAGGTGTACAGGATGCGGTCAAGCCGGAGGGCCCCCGTATCCTTGTCCATCTCGTACTTGTTTTTCGAGCCCTTCTGTATCTCGATGACGGCGTAAAAGTCGTCCCTGCTCATCCTGCCGGGCGCGACATCGTGCCACAGATTCATCATTCGGCCTCCTGCCGTATTTCACTGATCCTTTTGAAGGATTCAGATGCCGAAAAGTTCCCTGTTGATCTCGTCGATCTCCTCGGTCAGCGCTTCGTAGACACCCGGGAAAACGCTGCCGGGGCCGCCGGCCGTCTGGGAGGGGATGAACCACAGCCTCGAACCGTCCTTTACGGCCCGCCGGGCTGCGGCGCGGACCTCCTCGCGGGTCCAGCCGTGGTGGTCGATGTCGGCGTTGTCTATCCCGCCCATGAAGCTTATTTTCCCGCCGTACTCCCTGAGCAGCGCGGGGATATCGTTGCTGCGCATGACCCCCTGCCAGACGTCTATGCCGATATCGATCATGTCGGGGACGAGCGTCGCGGCGTAGGAGTCCGAGTGGTGTATGATGACAGCCCCCTGTGACTTGTAATAGCCGTAAACTTTCTTATATGCGGGGACAAAGAATTCCCGGAACATCTCGGGCGACATGAACGTCGACGTCTGGCTCCCCCAGTCGTCGTGGTGGAAAACCGCGTCGGGCTTCATATACTTGAATATCTCCGCCGCGTAGCGCAGTTCCCATTCGGTGATCATGTCTATCACCTCGTGCATCTCGTCGGGGTACTCGTAAAGGTTTGCAAGGCAGTTCGCAATCTCCATCAGGTAGTGGCACTGCTCGAAAATCCCGGGCACTATGTAGGCCGTGGCCAGATACTCGCTGCGGTCTATTTTTTCGGTCTCGCGCACGAACGGCTCCCACTCCTCGGCGGGGTATATCACGTTCGGCTCTTTTACATAGTCGCGCCAGTTCTCGATGTCTTTGATGACGATGTGCTCTTCATCGTGTACGGGGAACGGGCCGGGAGTCCCCTCGGGCCACGACCGCGTGACGCCCCAGGCGTTGACGACATTCAGCATGCCGGGCTGCCTCGGTGCGGGATTGTCGCGTATATACGGGTTGGCCATTATCATCGCGAAAGCTTCAAACTGGTTCACGTAACGATCGGGATTGCCGCCGCGGATTGTCTCGAGAAAGTTCTGTTTCTTCGTGAGCATCGTTTCACCTTTCCTTTCGCCCCGCCCCGGCGGAGCTTTGTATTTATTTCGGTTTATATCCGCACGTTTTTCACCGGGCCGGCCCGTTCTGCGATTATGCCTCCGCAAACCGGTCCGAAGTGTTTTCCGGCAGGCCCTGTTTTATTCGCGGCCGCCACTCTAAAGCGTCGCCGCGAGGAAATACTCGTAATACGGCATCAGGAACGCGTATCCGTCCGTGATCCCGTCTTTGAGGCTTGGCGTGTAGAGCTCGCCGCCGAAATCCCTGTCGCACGAGAGATCGAACGATTTTATACTGTACCAGCTTGAAAGGGGCTCGGGGTGGTTCCCCTTTTTCTTCGCGTACGGCACGGGCTCGAAAACGAACATGCTCTGCTTTTCAAACCCGGCTATGAGCCTTTCAAGAGGCGCGGGATTCGCGTCCACCGCCGCCCTGTACCGCTCCATCTGCGCGGCTGCCGGTGCGTATATGCCCATGCCGAAACCGTACTTCGCGGGGCTTATATAGAACCAGAACGTAGG
>JAAYAR010000075.1 GCA_012719235.1 Clostridiales bacterium | reverse complement strand
TGTATTCGGTATGATAGAAGCGGTCTTTGATATATGCTATCTTGTCTCGGGCATAGTCACAGGCCTTGTATTACTGTTAAGTCCGAGTGTCGGTGCGGGCATTCTTGCTGGCGTTATGGCGCTCGTGCTGATAGCGGGAGACGCGTTTCATCTGGTCCCCCGGATGATCCTGATCTTCACCGGAAAAGAAGAAAAACTGCGGCCCGCTCTGGGGCGCGGAAAACAGATCACGTCGATCACGATGACATTCTTCTATATTCTCCTGTGGCAGCTGGGCGTCGTGATATTTGCTCCTTCGGATATACTGGTATGGTCGTGCATCGTATATGCCCTCGCTCTCATCCGCGTCATACTCTGCCTGCACCCCGGGAACAGGTGGACGGAGCGATATCCTCCCGTCGGTTGGGGAATTGCGCGCAATATCCCGCTCCTTTTTCAGGGCGCGTGCGCCGCAGCGCTTTACTTCGTTTGGCGGTATAAGGTGCACAGTCTGAGGTTTGTCTGGCTGGCAGTCATCCTCAGTTTTGTTTTCTATCTTCCCGTTGTGCTCCGGTCGCATAAAAATCGTAAAGTCGGCATGCTCATGCTGCCAAAATCCGCCGCCTACATATGGCTGCTAACGATGTTTCTGTCGGCATAGATACACAGACACCTGAAACGTAAACCCAATGTTTTATTTTAAGACGAAAGGAGCGCTAATATGGACAAGTACAAGAAACTTACTAACGAAGTCGGAGCTCCCGTAGCCGACAATGAGAACTCGATAACCGCAGGCCCCAGAGGCCCGGTAGTCATGCAGGACGTATGGCTGATGGAGAAAATGGCGCATTTCAACCGCGAAGTGATCCCCGAGCGCCGGATGCACGCGAAAGGATGGGGAGCGTACGGGCATCTGACGGTCACCCACGACATCTCCAAATACACGAAGGCCAAAGTGCTTCAACCCGGAGCAAAGACCGACCTTTTTATCCGCTTTTCAACCGTAGCCGGCGAGCGCGGCGCCGCGGACTGCGAACGCGATATCCGCGGCACTGCCGTAAAGTTCTACACCGAGGAAGGAAACTGGGACCTTGTCGGCAACAACACCCCGACGTTCTTTATCCGCGACGTACATAATTTTGCGGATCTGAACAGAGCCGTCAAGCGTGACCCGCGGACCGGGCGCCGCTCGGCTCAGAACAACTGGGATTTCTGGACACTTCTTCCCGAGTGTTTCCACCAGGTCACCATCGTTATGAGCGACAGGGGTATCCCCGCCTCGTTCCGCAATATGCATTTCTTCGGCGAACACACGTTCTCTTTTTACAACGAAAAGAACGAGCGCGTGTGGTGCAAATTCCATTTCAAGACCCAACAGGGCATTAAGAACCTTACAAATGCGGAAGCCGCCGCGATCAACGGCATGGACAGAGAATACCATGGCAAAGACCTCTTCGAGGCCATCGACCGGGGCGATTTCCCCAAATGGACAATGTACGTTCAGATCATGACCGAGGAGCAGGCCAAGAACCACTACGAGAACCCATTCGACATCACAAAGATATGGCGCCATGCGGAATACCCCCTCATTGAAGTGGGCGTTCTTGAATTGAACCGCAACCCCGACAACTATTTTGCCGAGGTCGAACAAGCCGCTTTCACACCGGCTCACGTAGTTCCCGGTATCGGCTTCAGTCCCGACCGTTTCCTGCAGGGCAGGCTGTTTGCTTACGGTGATGCCCACCGCTACCGCCTCGGCGTAAACTATAACCAGATCCCGGTAAACCGCGCGAGAGTCCCCGTGAGCGACTACCACCGCGACGGCGCGATGCGGGTCGACGGGAACTACGGCGGCACACCGGCCTATACTCCAAACAGCTACGGATACTGGTCCTCTCAGCCCGAGGTCATGGAACCGCCTCTCGACCTTGAAGGCGCCATGTACCGCTATGATCCGAAAGACGACCCCACCGACGACTGCTTCCGTGCGGGCGGAGATCTGTGGCGCATCCTCACAGAGGATAAAAAGCAGCTGCTCATTGAGAACACAGTCACGGACATAGCCCCTGTCACGGAAAATATCAAATACCGCCACGCGGCGCACTGCTACCTTGCCGACCACGAGTACGGCGAGCGCTTCGCAAAAGCCGCGGGCCTGGATATGGACAAGGTAGTCGAGCTGTCAAAGCTCAGCAATGACGAACTGAACAAAGCGACCACCGGGTGCTGCAAGTGCAAGTAGGATAACGACACGGAACCGGGGGACACGATCCCGATCGTCCCCCGGTTTCGCTTCGTTCGGCCCGGGATAAATTTATGCGGAAACGGAGCCCCGCCGGGGACCTGTTGAAAAACAGGTTCCTTGTTGTATCTTATCCGGGAACCGGTCCGCTCTCCATGCGCGAACGCGGATGCGGCGAAAGCCCCCTGTCCCGATCTTCCCGGTTCAGGCGGCCCGGCAGTCCTTTTTTTCAGGATCTCCGACCGAGACGATTATCTCCTTTACCACTTTACACTCCCATACGAAACAGTTCTCCGAATCGCTTTTTTTACTTAAATATTGCGGCAGGCGCGCCGAAAAAGTCGTCCGCAGGCTCAAAACTGTTGTTATTCGACAGCAGCGCTGATACTATTATAGAAACGTATTCGTTTTTGCGGTGGTGATCAAAATGACAGACAGAGTAAGAAAGATGAAAGACGCTCTGAAGATAAATAAGTACCCTCTCTGCATAGAACAGTTCAAACTCGCCATTGAATCCCTGGACAGGACAGCCGGAGAACCCATGCTGCTCAGAAGGGCAAAACTCCATGCGCACATACTGGATAATATTACGATCTTCATTGAGGACGGGGACCTCATCTGCGGCTCCGGCGCAAGCAAGCCTTTCGGGCTTGAAATGCAGTACGAGTACGGAGTCTGGACAAAGGACGAGGTCGAATCGCTGAAAAGCGATATCTATACCATCGCTCCGGAGGACGAGGAGGAGCTGTATCGCCTCAACGACCGGTTCGCCAGCAACAGCCTTAACAGCAACCTTATAGGTGAGATGTCGAAATCCCTGGGTATGGATGACCGCTTGTGGCCGTTTATGAAATCGGGCGTTATCCTTCCGCCGTGGAAGGACCGAAAAGGCGGCTCGGGCGGCGGCTTTGCCATGTCCGGCTACGGGCTGGGGCCCGGTTTTTTCCTCGTGTGCGTCGATTTTGAGAAGATCCTCCGGTGCGGGGCGCAGTCTATCATCGACGAGGCCGGGCAGTGCCTTAAAGACCTTCGCTACACCCACGGAGACTCCATAGAAAAACGCAATTTCTGGCAGGCGGTGATAATTGTCTATCAGGCGTGGATACGCTTCGCAAACCGATACGCGGCGCTTGCCGACAAGATGGCCGGGGATGAAAAAGACGAGCTGCGCAGAGCCGAACTTCTTGAAATGGCGTCGATCTGCCGCAAAGTGCCGCAGTATCCCGCGGAGAACTTCCGCGAGGCGATACAGAGCTTCTGGTTTACTTTCCTGATGGCCCTGCCCTCACCCACAACTTCTGCCGGCCGGTTTGACCAGTATATGTACCCCTACTACAAGAGCGATATCGAGTCCGGCCGTATCACCGATGATGAAGTCGTCGAGTACCTTGAGATCCTGCGCTGCAAGGTCATGAAGATTAACAGGGTCTCGGGCAAGGCCAACCGGGCAAAGAACGCGGGGCAGGCAAAGTGGTACAACTGGACCATAGGCGGAGTCAAAGAAGACGGGTCCGACGCCACGAACGAACTCAGCTGCCTGATCCTGGAATCGGCCAAGGATACCCTGCTGCCGCACTTCACGATCACGCTCCGTGTACATAAGGACACACCCCCGGCACTTATGAAAAAAGCCCTTGAAGTAGTCCGGACGGGGATCGGCATGCCGGCTTTTGTCGGCGACAACAGCTATATAAACTTTTTCGTCAACAACGGAATGCCCCTGCGCGACGCCAGAGATTACTGCATGACGGGCTGTGTCGACGGCAACATACCTGCAAGGTCAAGAACGCAGGTTGTGACGTTCTTTATTATCAGCCAGGCGTTCGACATTTTTATGCACAACGGCTATTGCCGTTATACCGGGGAGAATGTGGGTATCCCTACAGGAAATGTCGAAGATTTCGCCACTTTCGACGAGTTCTTCTCCGCATTCAAAAAGCAGTTCAAGTACCTGCTGAGTATGGCGGCCGAGCGCAATAACGTTGAACTAATCGTTCAGCGAGACCTGTTCCCGGATCCTTTCCGTTCCGCTCTGATGCAGGACGGCGTAAAGGACGGAAAAGACATCCTGAATAAGGAATTCGCGATAGAAAACAGCAGCTGCCTCGGTGCGGTCGGAGGAGTCAACGTCGGAGACTCTTTATACGCCGTCAAGAAGCTGGTATATGACGAGAAAAAGTACACCATGACAGAACTCCTGCGCGCGCTGGACGCCGACTGGGTCGGTTATGAGGACATGCGGCAGGACTTCATCAGAGCGCCGAAATACGGCAATAACCTCGCCGGACCCGACCGCTGTGTCTCCGAGGTCTACGCGCTGTTTGCCGAATCCTGCGCCGAAAACAGCACCGCATACGGAGGCCGCGTCATTCCGAACGCCATATCGATCTCCGCTCACCAGCCCGGAGGAGCGGTTACCGGCGCTACCCCCGACGGCAGAAAGGGCGGGGATATACTCGCAGACGCATCGTTGTCCCCGGATCACGGAAAAGACACCCAAGGCCCGATCGCAGTGTTTCAGAGCGCTATGAGAGTCAACCAGGACCCCTATCAGGGGACGCTGCTGAACATGAAGCTCCACCCGACATCCCTCAAGACCGATGCAGACCTGATGAAGCTCGGCTCGATGATAAAGACATACCTGACAAACGGGGGCAAGCACGTGCAATTCAACGTAGTCGGCAGGGCGGAGATGGAAGACGCGAAAGTACACCCCGAAGACCACAGCGAACTGGTCGTGCGTGTCGCCGGATACAGCGCATATTTTACTCGTCTCCCCGTCTCGATCCAGGACGAGGTGATCAACCGTTCCGAGCAAAAGCTGTAGAGGCGAAGCTGAGCATGGGAGCCGAAAATTCCGGCCGAAAAGACAGAACACACTGCCTTGAGTACGCAAAGGAGAAATAATGACGCAGGACTATATGGATATAAGAGCCCCTGTTTTCAATATCCAATCATACTCGATACATGACGGACCCGGCATCAGGGTGACCGTGTTTATAAAAGGCTGCCCGCTTAGCTGTCTGTGGTGCGCTAACCCCGAGTCGAAACACCCCGGGCCGCAGCTCATGACTTACAGAAGCAGATGTACCGGGTGCGCAAGGTGTCTGCCCGTGTGTCCGAAAGGCGCTGTCACGATGGCACAATCTGATGGAAAACCATATGCCGAGACGGACAGGGATCTGTGTGACAACTGCGGATCGTGTGTTCCCGCCTGCCCTTCGGGCGCCAGAGAAATATCCGGTGAGGAAATGACTGTCCGGCAGGTATTGGACAGAGTTCTTGCGGACAAGCTGTTTCTGGACGATTCCGGAGGAGGCATGACCATAAGCGGCGGGGAATGCCTTTTGTACCCCGACTTCACCGAGGCCCTGCTCTGTGCGGCGAAGCAGGCGGGCGTGCATACCGCCGTGGAGACCAGCTGCTTTTCAGGCAGAGACACAATAGACCGGATCTTCCGCTATGTGGACCTGGGACTACCGGATGTCAAACACATGGACAGCGCTGTACACAAAAAACTGACCGGCGTACCGAACCGGCAGATACTTGACAACATCGTCCATATCCGCAGCGATCTGAATGTCCCGGTGAACATCAGGGTACCCGTTATTCCCGGCTGCAACGATTCAGACGAAAACATCACGGCGACCGCTCTGTTCACCGCCGATAAGCTGGGGCCTGAAACACCGATACATCTGCTGCCATACCACCGGCTGGGAGAGTCAAAGAACGAGAGCCTGGGAAAGAAAATGGACCTCTCGATCGAGCCGCCCTCTGACGAACACATGGAGCGGTTGAAGTCTTTAGCCGAAAAATACGTCCGAAACGTTCAGATAGGCGGATGATAGTCTCATTTTTCATGACAATATCGGATGTTGCCGACAGGAGCGGAATATAATGACTGAACCCGGATCTTGCCTGATCGTTACGTTGAACGCTCAGAACATTCACAAATCGCCTGCCGCATGGTGCCTGAAAGCGTATTGTGACAAGGTGCTGCCGCGATTTCGCTGCGAGGTGCTGGAAGCCAGCATAAATGACCGCCCCCGTGAAGTGCTGCGCCGGATAAGGCTGTTCGGGGACGGGCCGGTATGCTTTTCCTGTTACATCTGGAACATCGGCCTCGTCGGGCAGATAGCGAAAGCGCTCAGGTCTCTCGAACCAGAACGCGTGATCGTTCTCGGCGGCCCCGAGGTATCTTTCGAGGAGGACCTCGGGCGTTTTCCCTTCGCCGACTATATCATAAAGGGACAGGGAGAAGCTGTTTTCGCAGACCTAATGTCTAAGCTCTTATCGCCCGATCCGCCCCCGCGCGGAGTCCTGATCGGAAGCGATGATGATTTTTCCGACTACCCGTCCCCTTTTACGGACGAGTATTTTGCCTCTTTCGGCAGCGGGCACAGCCTCCGGATAGAGAACCGGCTTCTCTACTATGAGAGCAGCCGCGGCTGCCCTTTTAAATGCGCTTACTGCCTGTCCTCAGCCGGACACGGCGTCAGTTATCTCCCTCTTCAGAGAGTCAGATCGGAGCTTGAGCTCCTTGTCGAAAAGGGCGCAAAGACAATAAAGTTTGTCGACCGGACATTCAACGCGAACGCCCCGCGGGCTGCGGAAATACTGAGGTTCGTCCAAGACATGAAGACCGATTGCACTTTCCATTTCGAGGCGGCGGCCGATCTTTTCACGGAAGAAGTGTTCGACATAATCGCGGCCATGCCGCCGGGGAGAGTACAGTTTGAGATAGGGATCCAGACGCTGAACGCCTCCGTTCTTGACAAAGTAAGGCGGGTGACGGATACTGTCCTGGTCACAAGGAATATCCGGCGTCTTACAGCGATGGGGAACTGCCACATTCACGCGGACCTGATAGCGGGCCTCCCGGGCGAGGACTTGTCCTCCTTCATCCGCTCGTTCAACAGCGCGATCGGCTGCCGGGCGCATATGCTGCAGCTGGGTTTTCTCAAGATGCTTAAAGGGGCGGCTATCTCCGACGCTTCCGTGTACCCCGGATATATCGTCGAGGAATATCCGCCCTATGAGATCCTGCGCAGCGACGCGATGAGTTTTGAAGACCTGGCCGCCCTTCACCGGGTGGAGCAGGCGCTGAACCGCTACTATAACAGCGGCATGTTCCGCTATACTTTAACTTATGTTTTCGACGAGGTGCGTATCGAACCTTTCGCATTTTTCCGGTCAGTCCGGGAATACTGCGACAGCGACGCCCTGTGGCGCACCGATATGCGGCGCACATATGAGGTCCTGTACGACTTTCTGGCGGATTCGGGTCTTGACAGAGAAGATGTTGCCGCGAGGATCCGCGCCGACTGCGCCGCATTTCATTTTAAGGGCGTACTGCCGGGATCCATTGCGAGCCGGGAAGACAGAGCCCTTGAAAACCGGGTTCGCGCGATCTGCGCCAGAGAAGGTTCGAACCTTCGAAACATAAAGGCTTATGACATCGGCTCGCACTTCGGGACACGGGTGTTCTTTTATGACATCCGGGACCCCGTTACAAAGGAATTTTATTCGCTGCCCGCAGATGAAGATCTTGACCGGAAACTGCGGCAGCTGATCTCAACCCGGTCGGAGACCGCATAACCCGAAAGAGGAATACGCTCAGATGGCAGAATTCACATTATTGAAAACACAGGGCCGCGCGAGGCGGGGAAGGTTTACCTGCGCCCACGGCACGGTCGAGTCCCCGCTTTTTTTCAATGTCGGAACGCAGGGCGCAATAAAAGGCGGGCTCTCCGCAGAGGATCTGAAGAATATCGGCTGCCAATTCGAACTGTCGAACACATACCATCTCCATCTCAGGCCGGGGGACGAGGTCATACGCGGCCTGGGCGGGCTCCACAGATTCATGGCATGGGACGGCCCCATTATCACGGACAGCGGCGGGTTTCAGGTCTTCTCGCTGAGCGAGCTCCGCGGCATAAAGGAAGAAGGCGTCACCTTCCGCTCGCACATCGACGGGCGAAAGCTTTTTATATCACCGGAGAAGAGCATTCAGATCCAGTCAAATCTGGGTTCAGACATCGCTATGGCCTTTGACGAGTGCGTGGCAAACCCTTCGCCGCGGGAATACGTAGAAGAATCCTCCGCAAGGACGACCCGCTGGCTCGAGCGGTGCGTACGGGAGCTTGACCGTCTCAAAGCCGCGGGCGGCTGTATAAATACGGGGCAGGTCATCTTCGGTATAAACCAGGGCGGCACGTACGGCGATATAAGAGTTGAGCATATGAAGCGGATCCGCGAGCTTGACTTGCCGGGTTATGCCATAGGCGGCCTTGCCGTGGGAGAACCCGTGCAGGTGATGTACGATATCATCGATGCCGTGCAGGAGCATATGCCCTCCGACAGGCCGCGGTACCTTATGGGTGTCGGCACGCCCTCAAACATCATCGAGTGCGTGGCGCGGGGGGTCGATTTCTTTGACTGCGTCATGCCGTCGAGGAACGCGAGGCACGGGAAGCTCTTCACGTGGAGGGGCACGCTCAATATAAAAAACGCGGGATATATCGGCGACAGCTCGCCTATCGACCCGGGCTGCTCATGCCCGGTATGCAGCCGCTATTCGCGCGCCTATATAAGCCACCTCATCAGGGCGGGCGAGATCCTCGGTCTGCGGCTCTGTGTTATGCACAACCTGTTTTTTTACAACGAGCTTATGGCAGCTATTCGGGCAGCCATCGAACTGGACGAATTCGACCGTTTTCGCAGGGAATACTCTCAGCTTCTGGAACAGAGAATATGAAAGGTAAAAATAGTTGTACTTTTCGCCAAATATATCTTGATTCGCCAAAATAAACAAAGTATAATATTCTCTTAGTGAACACAGGACATTTATGGGAGGAAACAACATGCCAGTAGGATCCGGATACTCGTCTATCATCATTTTTGCCGTAATTATCGTAGCTTTCTATTTCCTGTTGATACGCCCCGAAAGCAAGCGCAAAAAACAGGTGACACAGATGCGCAGCGAGCTTGCTGTGGGTGACGAGATCACAACGATCGGCGGTATCACCGGCGTCGTGTGCGGTATCAAAAATGATTTGATCACGATAGAGAGCGGCGAAGACCGTGTACGGATACAGATTATGCGCTGGGCAATCTCTTCAAGGGGACCTGTCGACGTGCCGGCCCCCGCAGCTGCGTCGACTGAAAAAACGGAGGAGAAAAAGAAGTTCTCTCTTTTCGGAAAGAAAAAAGATGAGGAATAAGTGATCCCTCAGGCAGCCTTTTAAGCCCCGCGCAGCTGAAGCCGGGCCCCGGGGCGGGAAACCCGTATCCCGGAAGCTTGAGCGTCAAACAAAGATAAAGTTCGTTACGAACCGGGCGCGATGCCAAATATGCATCGCGCCCGATCTGTTTATCCGGATATTAAACAACGCCGCAGTACAGGTAACTCTAATATCTCCGTCTTCTCTTCTTCCGGGTCGCGATCAGCCCTCCCAGCAGGGAGCCCGCCATGATAACGCCGCAGATCGCGGGGAAATCGGAGGAAAATGAAAAGGTACTGAAAAAAACGGCACCGGCGACGATCAGGACAATAACGAAGATCCCTCCGCCAAGTAGAGCGAACGCCATTTTTTTCGAAGACGCCGCCGCGGCGGTCCGTGAAGCCGAAACAAGGGAACTGACCCCCGTTATCAGAAGGACCGCGGGCAGGATCTTTTCCGGGCTCAGAACTCCTGCATGGACCGGTATTGCTAAAACCGCCAGGAGAACGATGCATGAAATAATGGCTGCGGCGGTATTTTTCAGCGCCGCAACACCGGCGCTTTTCGAAACTTTCGAAGCATTTACAGCAGTTGTTGGCAAAATGTGACCTCCCTCCGCGCACAGTGACTATAATACATACCCATCAGAATTCTATTCCCACGTCTGTCCGGTTATGACGGGAATTAAGTCTTCTTAACGGTGTCGTATAGTCCGGGCGGAGACAGCGGTCATCTCAGGCAAAAAGGCCCTGGAAATCCTCCGGTGAAGGAACGTCCCCAATTTCGGCCGCATAGTGGGCTTTCAGGATCTTCAGCCCGGAGTCGACTATGAAACAGGCGGGGAGCTGCTCTTCGATCCCTTCATAATCCCCGTGCTTTATATCCGTAGCGGAGCGGAGATACTTGATCTTGAACTCGGTGAGTTTCCCGAACGCGTCCTTCATGTCTGATACGGCTTCAATACCAAGCTGTTTATACAGCACGGCTTTCTCATCGCAGATGATGTCGAACGGTATATCGAACGGGCACTGTTTTTTTATGCTCTCGGGCGTTGACTGCAATACCACTACGAGGCTGTTGCCTCCCGAGGTTATGAGTTCGTAATTATTCGCGTAGGCTTCAACGTCATACTGGCTGAGAGAACAACCGTAATAACGCAAAAAAACGAAAGCAGTCTTTCCCGATTTCGATACCAGTTCCCGTACGGACCGCTCTTCTCCGGAATGAGTCAACACCCGGGCGTCCGGAAACATATCCCCTGCCGAAAGCTTAGCCATTGTTTACCCCCTGTTATTACACCTGCCTGTTCCGGCGGTGCAAATTTTATCATATTTATATCAGCGCTTTAATGAAGTGTCAATACCGTATGCCCGGGCTCCGCGCTCTGCCTGCAGCCCGTCTTCGGAACAGGCCGGTCTGAATCTGAGTATCCGCACCGCGAGGCTCACGCCCTGCCTTTATAAACGGAGGGTCTGACTATAATAAACGCGGGAAAGGCCCTCCGGGGCCTTCCCGCTCGCGATCTTCAGTTCTGAGGAGTTTTTTCAAACGCTGCCGAGCAAGACGGGTTGAAGCTGCCTGCCCTCGAGCGCCGCCTCGGCCGCCGGTTTTAATAGCGAAAAATCAGACTGGAGAGAGTTTTGTTTCGTATCCGGTCCGTCCTGCCCGAACGGTACAAAATAGATGTTTTTCCGCTGAAGCAGCCTGCCGATATTCTCTGCATTTCCGCCGAGCCCGTCATTCGTCGACACGGCAATGAGGAGGGGGCGCGCGTTTCTCAAGTGCGCTTTGCACGCCATAGTCACGGTAGAGTCCGTTATGCCACAGGCTAGTTTTCCAAGGGTGTTGCCGGTACACGGGGCTACGATCAACAGATCAAACAGGCCCTTCGGTCCTATCGGCTCCGCCTGTGCGATCGATGTTATCGCTTTTTTCCCACAAGCCTTTTCAAATTCAGACATGAAATCCGCCGCTTTTCCGAATCGCGTATCGACGGTGCAGACCGCTTCCGACGCTACAGGAAAAAGGTCATACGTTTCCTTCAGTTCGTGCAGCAGAGGTATGATGTCCCAATATGTACAGAAGGAGCCGCAAACCGCAACCCCCACAGGCTTTTTTTTCATCTGTCACCGCTCCTGTTCATTCAATATGCTGTTCGCTCAGCATATTATATATTGTTTTTTTTATGATAGCCGCCGAGGTAACGCTTGCAACGTTGCCGGGGAGCGACAGGGCATGAATGATCCGCAGACCGCGCGACTGGGCGGCCTTCTTATCTATTCCCCCGGGCTTGGATGCCAGGTCAATAAACAGTGTCTCGGGGTTTGCGCTGCGGAGCGCATTCTCACCGATTATCTGTGCGGGAACAGTGTTAATGACGAGCTTCATACCAGGTATCTCAAAAGCAAGTTCATCTACGGACACGGCCCTGCACCCGTACGCCTCGGCCCAGACTCTCTCGGACGATCTGCGGGCCGCCACGGTTACGACCGCTCCAAGCGCCTTCAGGCGGTCAGCCAGGATCCTTCCGACGCGGCCATAGCCGACGACCAGCACGTCGCTTCCCCAGATAGTTACGGGGAGTTCCCTCATTGCGAGTTCAATCGCGCCTTCGGCGGTGGGTATGGCGTTTGCCACCTGGAGATCCTCTCTGCTGTAGTAATCCAGGAGATTTATTGACAGTTTGCGGGCGAGTCGCTCCTCCTTTTTTCCGACTTTCCCCGCAAATACGATCTCACAGCCTTTTATTGCTTCAAACAGCTCCTCGATAGTACAGGCGTTCCCGCTCGCAGCGTTCAGATAGTCACCGTCTGCCAAAGGCAGGGGAAGTATCGCATAGCGCGCGCCCTGCGCCGCCTGTCTTAGTGATGAGTATGTCTGAGTCGTGCACAGAGCGTATGTGCTCACCGTGTGTCCGTCTGCAGCGAGCATCGCGGCGAGTTCGGCGATCCGCCGGTCCCCTCCGGCGACGAAATACGCTGATATGTCAACCACTTAACCGCCATCCTTTCCGGTACAGTTTGGCGCCGCGCGGTGCGCAGCGCCTCCCATTGCATCATATTCATCCAAAAGTCAGGTTGTTCCGGGGGGGAAGCGAAGCGTTCCCATACAGCGCGTCCCGGGCGCAGGGCGAAAGTGTACAATCACCCGGCATGCACCACCTGCCCCGTTCTTTTCTTGACATGCCGGACCGGAGTAAATATACTGAAACGGTAGGCAAAGCGTATGAGCTGTTGGTAACCCCGGATATGAAAGGCTGGAAAATGAGCGACGTCAGAGTTTATAAAAGATTGGCGCTTGGACTTGCAATGGCGATAGCTGCGGTCTTATTTGTCGTGTTCTTATCCGGCAAACTCCTCAGGCTCTTCGCCCCGGCCCTGCTCGCGCTTTTCGTCGCCTGGTTAATGGACCCGATCGTCAGGTTTGTCAACAGAAAGACCTCTTTCGGGCACAAGATCAGTGCGATAATCGTCACCGTATTATGTTTTATTATTGTCGGCGGGATAATTTTCGGACTTGTCTACGGCCTCATCTCGGAACTTCTGGAACTATCTGCCAATCTCGATTCAATCATCGGCTCCATCGAAAAGTTCTTTTCCAGGGTGCTCGATTTCATCAATGAGCGCGCGGAAGCGCTGCCCGAGAACATGAACATTCAGCTTCGGACAGCCATCAATAACCTCATGAACAGCATAAGCGTGAGCTCGGCCACTCTTGCTGCCCGGATAACAAAAAACCTGAGCGGTTACGCGCTCAGGCTCACTTCATGGATCGTCTTTGCCGCTGTTTTTATCATCGGAACATTCATGTTCTCATTCCGCATACCGATGTACAGGGCAGGTCTCGCGCAGAGGACCAGATCGAATCCCAACCATCCCGTCAATCTGGTGACAAGGGTCCTTCGCTCCGGTCTCGGAGGATACATGCGCGCGACGCTGATACTCGGCGGTTGGGTGGCCGCATTGTGCATGATAGGCTTCTTTATTATGGGGCAGCCGTACGCGGTGCTTCTCGGCGTATTGATGGGCATATGCGATATACTCCCAAATTTCGGTTCCGGAACCGTCATGCTGCCCTGGGCTGTGATAGCTCTTGCTACGGGGAACACCGAAAAGGCCGTGATGCTGGGCGTTACCGTAGCCGTTGTGGGCATAACAAGAAATATGATCTACCCCCAGGTGATGGGCAGCCAGACCGGCCTGTCCCCCCTGCTCACCGTCATTACGGTCTTTGTAGGCTGGAAGCTCTGGGGTGTTCTCGGAATGATCATCGGCCCGATAATCGCTCTGATCATCGTCAAGGTGTTCCAGAGCGGGATCTTTGGCGGCGTCGTCTCCGACCTGAAAGTCCTTTTTTCCGATATATCGCGCAAACTCACGGGGCTTGGCGGGGATTACC
>JAAYAR010000074.1 GCA_012719235.1 Clostridiales bacterium | reverse complement strand
TTCTTGGCGGCTTCAATGGCCGCTTTTCTGGCCGCTTCGACTTCCGCCGCTTTTACTTTCTCGTACTGCTCGGTGAGCTCGTCGATCCGCTCCCAGATCTCGTTCTCCTGCTGCTCGACTTTCTCGTACTCCTCGGCGTAGATCTTCTTCTCTTCGTGAAGGGCGAGAAGCGTCTCGTCCGCCTGGGCGATCTGAACTGCGAGCTGAGCGCGCTTCTCTTCCAGAAGAGCTTTAGACGAGTTCAGGGCTTCCTTGTTTTTCTCCAGGCTCTCCCTGGCCGCGTCTATCTTTTCCTGAGCCTTTTTCAGAGAATCCAGTACACTCTGATCATAGCTCATCAAATCGTTGACCATCTCGATCCTGTCAAGCAGGTCCGAAAAACTGGTCGCCTTGAAGACTATGGCTATGTAGGATACGCTGCCGTTTTCCTCCATGGCGCGCAGCCTCGACTGCAGCTGCGATCGCCGCTCCGCCTCCTGCGCCACGGCGTTGTCAAGCTCCTCCTGTTTAGACGCTATAAGAAGCCCGTACTGCTGTATCTGTGCCACCGTGTTCTCGATCTCGAGCCGCGTCAGTTCGATCTGCTCGTCCTGCGCTTTTTTGAGCTCGCTCAGACTGCGTTCCTCGGCAGCGACCTGCTGCAGCTTGTCCCTTATCGCGTTGAGTTTGTCCGTAAGATCCGAGGCCTCCTCCTTCAGCGAGTCTATCTGCTTCTGTATATCCTCGGAAGTTACGGCCCTCGCGTAGGAGATTATCATTGCGATAGTCGGAAGTATGATCAATAAAGCTAAAACAGCCACAAGAACAAATACAACGGACCTTCTGTTTTTCTTAGACATTGTGTCCCTCCATACAGATCCGGTCTGCAGCCGTGTGTCCGGGATCAGCCTGCGGCGCAGCCCGTGAGGCGGAGAACGCCTATTTCTTAAGGTATTTGCTTATCGCAAGCGAGCTGCCGCAAACGCCGACAAGGAATCCGACGACCAGATCGACAACTATCATAAAGGATGCGCATCTCTCAAACGGTATGACAGAGATGATCCCGAGGTAATCGGTCCTCATGACGGCCCTCTGCACGAAATTATAGACGGCCCACTGCAGGAAAAATGCAGCGAATGCCGACGTGAAACCCAGTATCATACCCTGAATTACAAACGGCCAGCGAATAAAACTGTTTGTGGCGCCGACCGTCTTCATGATAGCTATCTCTTCCCGGCGATTAAAAGTGGCGAGCTTTACTGTGTTTGAGATTATAAACACGGATATAACGAGCAGGATTCCGGCTATAACGTACGACACTATGCGCAGAACGTTGCGCACCGTCGCAAAACCCTGCGCAAGCTCTATATAGGCGCTCACCTTGGCAATGCCTTCGGTCGCCTCAAGCTGAGCCTTGGTTTCCGCCATCAGCGTAATATCTTCAAGCACGATATGGTAGCGGTCCCTAAGCGCGGAGGCATCCGTGCCCGCAAACAGGCCGGGATCCTCATGGCTCGCAATGAACTTCTGCAGCGCCTCCTCTTTTGTCACGAAAGTGCACGAGGCAACGTTGTCGATCAGATTTATCACCGAGCTCAGACTTCTGGACTCCGTTTCTGTATACGAATCGTCGACATAGGCGATAAGTTCGTTCTCCTGTTCGAGCTCGTCGACCATGGCGTCGACATTTATGACGACCAGCGCGAAACACCCGCCGATAAGCAGACAGGCTACCACGATTATGACCGCGGCAAAAGACATGAACGAGTGCAAAAATACGCTGCGGACGCCCTCGGCTATAAAATACAGGGGACTCGTGCGCCCGGCTTTTCCCCTGCTCCTCAGTTTTCTTGCACTGAGGTTCTCTTTATTCGTATTGTCCTTCTTCATACCCGAAGTACCCACCCGTCTCGTCATTCACAATCTTGCCGTTGTCGATCGCTATTACCCGCTTCGTGAGCTTGTCGACAAGCGTCTTCTCGTGAGTCACGATCAGAACTGTAGTGCCGAGCTCGTTGATCCGTTCAAGCAGCAGCATGATCTCCAGGCTGCGCGCGGGATCCAGGTTGCCTGTCGGTTCGTCGGCGATGATCATTTCGGGGTTATTGACCAGAGCGCGGGCAATGGCTACACGCTGCTGTTCCCCCCCCGAGAGCTTGTCGGGATATCTGTCGGCCTGATTGGAGAGTCCGACAAGGTCGAGCACATAAGGTACCCGCTTTTCAATCTCCCTTTTCGACGCGCCGATAACGCGCATTGCGAAGGCGACATTTTCAAGCACCGTCTTCTTTTCGATCAGGCGGAAATCTTGAAAAATGACGCCCAGTGTCCTTCTCATAAATGGTATATCCGACGGCCGCATCATGCTGAAATTGTAGCCGTTGACCATCAGCTTTCCCGATGTCGGTTTTTCTTCCGCGTTGATAAGGCGGATAATAGTCGACTTCCCCGACCCCGACGGCCCCACGAGGAATACCATCTCGCCGTCGTTTATCGTAAAGGTGACTCCGTTTATCGCCTTGGTCCCGTTGTCGTATTCTTTGTAAACGTCAATAAACCGTACCATAATACCTCAGGTCTTCATGGGCTTGCTCTCGCGCGAGTCAAGATACTTTTTCACCATCAGAGCAACTTTGAAAACGATCGCACCGTCAAACTCGCGCAGGTCCAGTCCGGTGAGCTTCTTGATCTTCTCGAGCCGGTAAACGAGCGTGTTCCTGTGAACGAACAGTTTCCTGGAGGTTTCCGATACGTTGAGGTTGTTTTCGAAAAATCTCTGGATCGTAAAAAGAGTCTCCTGGTCGAGTGAATCTATGTTGTTCTTCTTGAACACTTCCGCAAGGAACATCTCGCACAGAGTCGTGGGGAGCTGATAGATGAGGCGGCCGATCCCGAGGTTCTGATAATGAATTATCTTCTTGTCAGAGTAGAAAATCTTGCCTACCTGGATAGCCACCTGCGCCTCTTTATAGGAGGTCGCGATCTCGCGCAGATAGTTCGACACGCTGCCGATACCTATCATGACGCTTCTGCCGCAGACCCTTGCGATCTCTTTTTCTATCTTCGCGGCATATTCGCACATAGCCTCCTCGGTGGCGTTCTCGTCGACCAGCTTTATGAATACAACGTCCGTTTCATTTATATTGAGGACGTAATCTCCCTCGTTGTCGGCAAACGCCGCCTGGACCGCGTCGAAGATCCCCCCGTCCGAGCGCCCCTTCTGCCGAATGAGAAATACGGCGCGCATGGCGTCGATGCTGAATCCTAGTTCTTTCGCTCTTAAGTACACGTCGCCGGGCAGCACGTTGTCTGTGATGACGTTTTTTATAAATGTCGCCCTGTCATACTTCTCATCACAGTTCGCCTTTACTATCTTCAGCGCTATGGCCGCCATCTGCGAAAAGCTCTCCGCGACGGAATCAGTACCGGATATGAATACGGCGTACTCCATTTTCGGCCCGTGCGTGGAAAAGACTCTGAACGTCTTTCCCTCCCATACTGCCAGCTTGTTCTTGGAGGCAGAGATTGTGGTCAGAGCTTCCGTCCACGGAAGTCCGATGTAGGATGTATCGCTCGCGGCTATAATTACCCCTTCCGAATCAATAACGCCCAGACTTCTGTCAGTCGCCTCATGAAGTTGCGTTATTACACTTTGGAATACTTTGCTGGCCAAAATGTTCCCTCCTAAAAAACAGCAGCCTGTCCGCCGGTCGCCCGGCGACGGCAGCCGCCCTTCAATACTGCGATCGCCCGCTCCGACATGTCGTACGGACAACACGCCGAAGCAGGTCGCAGCCTCCCGGGGCAATCAAATACTGATTTTATCCAGGGAAACTATATTAATATATTTTTATGCATATATCAATAGGAAACAACAAAAAATATCACGCCACTTTTTGTATTTTCACCAAATACGCTGATTTTTTTTCCTATTGTAGACAATTAGTCTTGTCAAGTTCGTCTATTTTGCCATATCGAATAATATCGGCAACACCGGGCGATGCTGTCATGCACATCTTTCGGCAAAGTGATCCCGGCATGTCCTTCCGCTGTATTTGAAGGTTTTACAGCTCTAAAGTCATTTTTTACCGGCGAGCGAATCGACTATTTCTTTCGTGTCGAGCGCGATCATAAGTTCCTCATTTGTCGGAACGAGCAGGACGGTGACCTTCGATTCGGGCTTGCTGATGACGCCCTCGGTGCGCCTTCCTTTATTCTTTTCGAGATCGAGCTCAATGCCGAAACACTCGAGGCCTTCAACGAACCCCGCCCGCATTCCCTCGTCATTCTCGCCTATTCCGCCGGTGAACGCGATCGCGTCGACACCGCCCATCGCGGCGATGTACGAGCCGATCATCTTCTTGCCCGCATAGCTGAACATTTTTCTTGCAAGCATGGCCCTCTCGTTCCCCTCCGCGGCAGCGATCTCGAGATCACGGAAATCGGAAGATATGCCCGAGACACCCAGTACACCGGATTTTTTATTGAGAATTTCCACAAGCTCCTGTGGACTCAGACCGAATTGTGTTATCATGTAGAGGGCGGCCCCCGCGTCTATGCTTCCTGAGCGCGTACCCATAGGCAGCCCGTCCATCGGCGTAAATCCCATGGACGTATCGACGGACTTGCCGTATTTTACGGCGCACACCGACGAGCCTCCCCCGAGGTGGCATACGACCAGCCTCAGTTCCTCCAGCGGTCTCCCGAGCAGCTGTGCCGTTCTTTTTGACACATAGCGGTGCGACGTCCCGTGGAACCCGTATTTTCGAAGAGCGTATTTCTTGTAGTACTCATACGGAACGGCGTACATATACGCCTCCGGCGGGAGCGTATGATGGAAAGCCGTATCAAACACGGCGACCTGCGGCAGATCTCCCATGACGCTCGCGCAGGCCCTGATCCCCGTAATGTTTGCGGGGTTGTGGAGCGGCGCTATTGCCACGCATTTTTCGATAGAGTTCATCACGTTCTCATCAATGAGGACCGATTGATAGAACTCCTCGCCTCCGTGTACGACGCGGTGACCGACAGCGTCTATCTCACTGAGGCTTTGAATGACGCCGTGCTTGCTGTCCTGAAGGATCTCCAGGACGACCTGGATAGCTTTCGCGTGGTCTTTCATGTCGATCTCGGCTTTATACGAGCTCTCTTTCAAAGAGGAATGCTTTATGAACCCGCAGTCCAGGCCGATGCGGTCGCACACTCCCTTTGCCATCACGGTCTGAGTTTCCGGTTCGATAAGCTGGTATTTCAGGGACGTGCTCCCCGCGTTTATTACTAGTACTTTCATGTCAATGTCTCCCGGCGCAATAAGCGTATAATCATTATTTCATGTCCCGTGAAATGTCCCGTGAACACCAGGTCCGTGAAATAATGTAAAAAATATTTCTACATTTGTTCATTTTATTCCACAACAGCAGTCATTTCAAGACAAAAAATGATTTTTAGGGCGATACTATGAAAAATTATAATACAATTGGTATTTTATGTGAATATGACCCGTTTCACAACGGCCACGCCCACCACATCGCATATACAAGGGCCATGATGGGCCCCGAGAGCGTGATAATCTGCGTGATGAGCGGTAATTTCACTCAAAGAGGCGCTTTTGCCATGTTCTCAAAGCATTCGCGCGCCCGCTGCGCTCTCTCGGCGGCCGACATCGTATTCGAGATGCCGCTGAGCGGTTCGCTCTCTTCAAGCGAAGATTTCGCTCTGCAGGGCGTCAGGATCCTGAACGCCGTCGGTGCGGACTACATCTCATTCGGGAGCGAGGTCGGAGAGATCGCACCGCTCGAGGCTGCCGCCGAAGCGATGCTCACAAAGGAGTTCTCGGCGCTCATTGTAAAAAAGCTGAAAAGCGGAAGTTCCTACGCGTCCTGCGCCCAGGCCGCGCTCGGCGAGATGCTCCCCGACATATCGCACGTCCTCAAGACCCCGAACAACCTGCTTGGTATTGAGTATATAAAAGCGATCCGGCGCACAGGGTCCGGTATCATACCTTTCACGCTCAAGCGCGAACCTTTCGTACCGGGTGACCCGCTTCGCACCTCATCCTCCGCCGTCCGCAGACTGCTCCTCGAGGGGAGCGACGTCTCCCCCTTCGTGCCGGAGGCAACGGCTGAGATGATCCGTGAGGAATTCTCCGCCCGGATCGCCCCCGTATTGCAGAGCAACTGCACAAAGGCGCTTATGCACTCGCTCAGGAGCCTTTCATCCGAACAGATCGCAAAGCTCCCGCGCTGCGGCGAAGGTCTTGAAAACAAGCTCAAAAACGTGTGCCGCGAGGCCGGGAGCCCCGAACGGGTCGTCGAGATGCTGAAATCGAAGCGTTACGCGCAAAGCCGCCTGAGGCGGCTCGTGCTGTGCGCTGTGCTCGGTCTCGACAGGGACTTCATGTCCCAGGAGCCGGCATATATCCGCCTTCTCGGCGCAAACCGGAAAGGGCGCGAATTTCTGCACGCCCGCGCCGGCGGGTTCAAGCTGCCCGTACTCACAAAACCGGCTTCGGTGAAACACCTGTCCGGAAAAGCGCGTTCGCAGTTTGAGGCCGTCGTCCGCGCAACAGACGTCTTTGAACTCGCGCGCCCCGGCCTGGAAGCCCGCCCCGGCGGCCTGGAGTGGAAATGCAGTCCGATCATGATACCTTAAAGAACGGCCGGGCCGGGCTGATCAGCTAGACGACATGGACGTGGGTTGATATGTGGTCCTGGCAGTAACAGTGGTAGCCGCTGCATTTTGAGCAGTAGCGAAACTCGAGATCGGGGTAAGCCGTGTCCGTTTTCCCGCAAACCTCGCACTTGTGCCTGTATTGTGCCTGCCTGTATTGCTTCTCGGCCTGTCTCTTTGCTTGTTTGAAGTTGATGACGTTGTCGGATCTGCGGTACCGCGCGGAGCGCAGCAGCGATGTAATAAACGGGAGGAAAAACAGCGCGTAGTTAAGGAGCGCCGCAAGAGGCAGCATATTTGCGGGAAACAGCCTGAAATTCACAACGACCGACAACAATTCAAGCCCCAGTGCGAAATAGGCAAGGTATTTGATGCGTATGGGGATCACGAAAAAGAACATGACTCGCATATCGGGATAGAGCGTTGCGAACGCAAGGAACAGCGTGAGGTTTATATATGAAGCGTCAGCCGCGGCGCGAAGCAGGATCGCGAAAACAGACGTGATGAGCGTACCGAGAAAATAGAATATAGTGAGCTTCAGCGAGCCCCACCGGCTTTCAAGGACCTTGCCGATCGTGTAATAGAAATATAGCATGATCGCAAATAAAAACGCGCCGAAAGCCCCCCTGCCCACACGCGGTACGATCACGTACGTCAGGAGCCGCCAGACCTGTCCCTGCAGCACTTTATACCGGTCAAAACTCAGGAAAGCCGGGATTATCCCGCGCGGGTCGATCATTGAGAGCAAAAATACAATAACGTTGCCGGCCACAATATATATCATCAGGTTCTTTATGCCGTATCGCTCGTTTCGCGCGCAGAACCTGTCAAACATCCGGTATATTTTCATTGAGCACCCCCGTGATTTCCAGTTTTTTATGCCGGGACCGTATTCGACGCGCACGCCTGTGAGCTGCGCGCGATTTTCGTATGTTAACCGCCACTCAGTATATCACCGTGCCGTATTCCCGTCCAGATTACCCGGAATAATCGGCACAATATCCATTATAACTCTTTCCAAGCTCCGGCAGTCTTGATATTCGTTTTTGTCTGTGATATTTTATTGAAGTATTCGCACCGAAGGAAGATGTGTTTCCATGAGTATAATAAAAGATCCCCGTCTTGCAAAGCACGGCATTCAAAAAATCGAATGGGCGCGCACTTTTATGCCCGCACTGAATGAGATCCGCCGGGTTTTTTCCGCCCTGCGCCCGTTTGAAGGGCGCCGGATAACGCTTTCTGTGCACATGGAGGCAAAGACAGCAAACCTCGCCCTCGCTCTGCGCGAGGCCGGTGCTGACGTTCGCGCTACCGGATGCAACCCTTCTTCCACCCAGGACGACGTCGCCGCGGGCCTTTGCGAACTTGGTGTTCCGGTTTACGCTGTCTGCGGTGCGACCGAAAAGGAATATACCGATCATCTGACCCACGCGCTTTCATTTTCGCCCGAACTGATAATCGACGACGGCGGAGATCTGATATCGATCCTGTCGGATTCGAGGCCCGATCTTGCGCGCTGTCTGATAGGGGGCTGCGAGGAGACGACAACAGGTATCCACCGCCTGATGGCCCGCAGCCGCGCAGGCGGGCTCATATGCCCGATGATGAACGTCAACGGCGCAAAAAGCAAGCGGTACTATGACAATAAGTACGGCACGGGGCAGTCCGTCTGGACCGCGATAATGCAGACAACAAACCTCACCGTACAAGGGAAAACGGTTGTAACGGCGGGTTACGGCTACTGCGGAAAGGGCATCACTATGCGCGCCAGGGGCCTGGGAGCCGACGTGATCGTCACGGAGGTCGACCCTTTCAAGGCGCTCGAGGCCTATAACGACGGTTTCAGGGTTATGACGATGGAGGAAGCGGCTCCGCTGGGAGACTATTTTATTACCGCAACGGGCTGCAGGGACGTTATCACCGCGGAGCATTTTATGAAAATGAAGGACAACGCTTTTCTTGCGAACGCGGGCCACTTCAACGTGGAGGTTTCTGTCGGCGATCTGGAGAGGCTCTGCATAAAACACAGGCCCCTCCGCGACGGTATCGAAGGATATACGATGCGAGACGGGCGCACTCTCAACCTCCTTGCGGAAGGGCGGCTCGTCAATCTCGCTGCCGGAAACGGTCATCCCGCCGAGATCATGGATATGAGCTTCTCGGTACAGATGCTCGCGCTGCGCTATCTTCTCGAACACCGCGATGAACTGCCGCCCGGAGTTTACGACGTCCCCGAGGATATCGACTCGGAGGTCGCCATGATGCGCCTTCGGGCCGCGGGCCTCTCCATAGACAAACTCACCGAAAAACAGC
>JAAYAR010000073.1 GCA_012719235.1 Clostridiales bacterium | reverse complement strand
CGGGAGTCAACGCCGAGCTTTACGTGGAGCTCGATCGTCTCGTCAAACTTGGCTTTGGACGCTTTGCATACGAGATCGAAAGCGTCGGCGGGATCGTAAAGTATCGAACGGTCAACGAGCTTTGCGCTCTCTTTATATTTCTTTCCTCTGAACATGGCAACTCCCCCTATTCCTCGGCGACGCGCACGCCCATACTGCGGGCTGTGCCGGCGACCAGGCGCATGCACGCTTCAATATCCGCCGCGTTTGTATCGGGCAGTTTGATCTCGGCTATCTTGCGCAGATCCTCGCGGCTGAGGGTGGCGACCTTGTCCTTCTGCGGCACGCCGGAGCCTTTTTCGATGCCGCACGCTTTGAGTATCAGCGTTGCGGTCGGCGGTGTCTTTGTGACGAAAGTGAAAGAGCGGTCGGCGTAAACGGTGATGACAACGGGGATGATCATGCCGATATTGTCTTTTGTACGTTCGTTGAACTCTTTCGTGAATGCGGCGATGTTGACGCCGTGCTGTCCGAGGGCCGGGCCGACCGGGGGTGACGGGGTCGCTTTGCCCGCGGGGATCTGCAGCTTAATGTAAGCTGTCACTTTTTGTTTTGGTTTTGTCGCTGCCAAAAACAGCACCTCCTAAAGAATTGTGGTGAAGCGCCGCAAACGGCGCTTTGCTGGCGGGGATGATTCCCCTCCCACGTCAGGAACCATATATAACGCGATATGCGGTATATAAAAGCCTAAACGGTGATCGGCTCGACCTGCTCGAGATCGAGTTCCACGGGCGTCTCGCGCCCGAACATCGATACGACGACGACGACTTTGCCGTGGCTCAGATCGATCTCGTCGACAGTCCCGATAAATGACATCAAAGGCCCGTCCACGATCTTGACGCTGTCGCCGACCTCGTAACCGAGAACTATCTCGCGGTGCTCCACTTCAAGCTGGTCGACTTCCTGCGGAGACAGCGGCGTGGGTTTTGAGCCGGATCCGACGAATCCGGACACACCGCGCACGCTCCTGACAAGATACCACGACTCGTCGGTCATGATCATCTTTATAAGAACGTAACCGGGAAACAGTTTGCGCTCGACAGTCTTCGTTTCATTGTCGCTCACTTCGGTCACGGTCTCCATGGGGATCTTGACGGCAAAGATCTGATCCTCCATCTTGCGGTTCTCGACCATCTTTTCTATGCTGGCTTTGACAGCTTTCTCGTAACCGGAGTAGGTATGGAGCACATACCAGTTAGCTTCGTTAGTACTCATTACTTGTTAACGGCGTGGATCAGAGCCGAGGCGCCCTGCCCTGCAAGATAATCAAAAATCCAGAGAACTATGCCGAAAGCGACTATGCAGCCCAGCACTATCGACGTGTTTTTGACCACAGTGTGCCACGTGGGCCAGACGATTTTTTTCAGCTCGCTTTTCAGTTCCCGAAACCACCTGGCTATCCTGGAAAAGACGTTTTGATTTTTCTTCTTTGACGGCTTCTTCGCGGGCGTGACGGACGATGTGTCGGGGTTATTGGAGATATCGATGATCTCGTTCTTTTTTTTGAACATCCAACTCTACCTTTCCGGCGAAGGCCTTACTTGGTCTCGTTATGAACTGTGTGCTTGCGGCAAAAACGGCAATACTTCTTCAGCTCAATGCGATCGGGGTCGTTTTTCTTGTTCTTCGTTGTGTCGTAGTTGCGCTGTTTGCATTCGGCGCATCTGAGAGTGATTTTTACACGCATTATTCCGGCTCCTCCTTTATATTGGCCTCCCTATTATTCTTTTCAGGCAAATAAACCGGAAACGACATCCCTGAGGAGCGTTCTCCGGCTGCATTCCGGGTATTCGCATACTTACCCCTGAACATAGGTAAAGCTATGTTAACACATCGGAAATTGCCGGTCAAGATAAAAAATGAATTCCCCTGTAATTTTTTCGCCGTTTCCGTGCCGCGATCCGAAACGGGGCGTATTTAAAAAGAGACCTTTTATTTTTCGGCTGTTTGCGTTAAAATATCCAAAAAAGTATAAAATATAACAGCGGGGGAAAGATTAACAGGTTGAAGCCCCGCATTATAATATGGGGATAGATCAGAAAGCGCCCCGCGCCGGGTTTCTCAGTCCTTTTGCGCGGGGGGCCGGGGGGGTAGTTCCGGATGTTTACGCTGCACAGCACAATAAAAGAAGTATACGAGCATCCGGTAGGCCGCGACCTGCTTCAGATGGCGTACTACCAGAAAGGTCGGGGAGACAGGATCCTGCGTTCAAAGCTCCTCGAGCGGATGAAGCTGGGGACGCTGCAGAAGCTGCCTTTTTTCAGACTTGACAGGGGATTCGTTCGCAGCCTTATACGTCTGATGAACGATCACCCGAACCTTGGGCCCGGTGCGCCCAGATCCGCCGGGAGCTGGTGGGAGGAGGCGGTCTTCTACCGCATCTTCCTGAGAAGTTTCCGGGATGGGGACGGGGACGGTATCGGAGATATTCAGGGGGTCCTTGAAAACCTGGGCTACCTTACCGGCCTCGGCGTCGACGCGGTTATCCTCGGCTCCGCTCTCGATTCGCCGGGGCATAACGGCGGGCTGGACGTCCGGGATTTCAGGGCGCTGCTCGGCGCAAAAGGGGAGGATGAGATCCGCGCCCTTGTAGAGGGATTTCACGCAGCCTCGATCAAACTGATCATCGAACTGCCGGCCAACAGGACGTCCAGGGAGCACCCCTGGTACCAGCCCGGCGAGAACGGCCGCTCCGGCAGGACGGCGGGATACTATCACTTCAGGAAGGAGCCCAACAACTGGACCTCCATGAGCGGGGGAAGCGCTTTCCCGGTAAGGGAGGAGGACGGCACCTGGTCGCTGAGGCTCAGTTCCGAATCGGAGCCTGAACTGAACTGGGAAAACCCGGACGTGCGGCGTGAGATGGCGGACATCTGCCGCTTCTGGCTCGACATGGGGGCCGACGGAATATACCTGGCGGGAGCCGGGCTGATCTCAAAGCACGAGGGGCTGCCGTACGGGAGCGAGGGCGTATACGCCATCACGGAGCACTGCGGGTTCGAGCACTATTTCTTCGGCCCCAGACTGCTGGATTATCTTCGCGAACTAAAAAAAGAAGTGTTCGAACCGAAAGGCGCGCTGCTTATCGGGGATACGCCCGGCATGGGAGAACGGATGTGCCGCGTGATAGCGGACTGCAAGTCGGGGGGGCTCGATGTAGCCGTTTCTAACGAGCCTTTGCGCCGGAGCGCTTCAAGAAGGCGGACCGGAGTCAAGTTCGACCTTCTGGATTACAAAAAATACATCGTTCGGATGATGCGGGAGTACGACCGCTTCTCGGTCACGCCTCTCTTTTTTGAAAATGACAGGACGCCCCGCATGCTCTCGAGGATAGAGCCGCCGGACCGGTACGCGGACGCGGCGGCGAAAATGCTGGGCACGCTGATGATGACGCTCAAGGGCATGCCGATCATCTATCAGGGGCAGGAGCTCGGAATGGGTGAGAGGCGGCTCGAATCCCCCGAACAGCTCTCCAGTATTCAAAGCAAAGTGCGCTATGATCTGCTGCGGGGCAGGCTGGGCGCGCAAAAAGCTCAGCAGCGCACGTTTGAAGAAGCGCCGGAGCTCGCCTGGGCTCCGATACGATGGACGCAGGGGAAAAACGGCGGATTTTGCGCTCCGGACGTGGCGCCGTGGACAAGAGTGCACGAAGATCGCGAGCAGAACGTGGCCGACGAGGCGCAGGATCCGCATTCGGTGCTGAATTTCTACCGCGCCCTGATAGAACTTCGCAGTTCGCACGCGGCACTCCGCTCGGGAGAGATAATATTCCCGCCGAGAGATCTCAAAGGCGCCCTTATTTACAGCAGGACGGACGGCGAAGAGACTTTTCTGATATGCTGCAATCTCACGGGAGACTGGATAGACCGCCGCGGCGGGTGGCCGGACGGCACTTTGATACTCTCAAACTGCAGCGAGCCCCAGCCGGAGGGCCTGTTACCGTACGAAGCGGATATCTGGCTCTGCAGCGGCCGCTGACTTTGTCAGAGCAAAAGTGAGGGACGGCCTTTCGGCATACCCTCACTTGATCATATTCCGCGCCCGCTCCGGGCAACAGCCCGAATTCAGCCGCTCCTGTTGAGATACCCCTCGAGTATCAGAGACGCCGCGACGGCGTCTATTTTTTCGCGCCGTTTTTTCCCGTGGCGTCCGGCGCCCGAAAGTATCCGATGAGCGTCGACGGTCGTCCTCCGCTCGTCCCACAGAATGACGTCAAGCCCCGTGGCTTCGCTCAGCATGCCGGCAAGGATGCGGCTCTTCTTGCTGCGCTCCCCCTCGGAACCGTCCATGTTGAGCGGAAGTCCGAGCACGATCGTGCGCACGTCCCGCTCAGCGGCAAGCGCCGCAAGTTTCCCGGCGGCCGCTTTCAGCGACGTTACAGGTATGGTGAACGCGTCGCCGGTGATCGAGCCCGTGAGATCGGAAAACGCGACACCGGTCCTCGCGTCACCGTAATCTATTGCCATGACCCTCATGAGGGATTCTTCTTTACGACAGTTCCCGGCGCTTTATATATGCTGTCTGCCGCCACGACGCCCCGGACGCTTGAGACAGGGTATATTGTGGATGATCTCCCTATGACGGTCCCGGGGTTCAGTACCGAGTTGCAGCCGACTTCCACGAAGTCGCCCAGGATCGCGCCGAACTTCTTCCGCCCCGTATGGAGCTCCTCCGGGCCGTTCTTGACGACGACGAGCGTTTTGTCGCTCTTTACGTTGGACGTGATGGAACCGGCGCCCATATGAGATTTATAGCCGAGGATTGAATCTCCCACATAATTGTAGTGCGGGGTCTGCACCCCGTCGAAGAGCACGACATTCTTCAGCTCGACCGAATTGCCGACTACTGCGCCCTTTCCGACGATGGCGCTGCCGCGGATGAAAGCGCAGTGCCGCACCTCCGCACCGTGGTCAATGATGCAGGGGCCGCCGAGCCAGGCGCTGGGAAAGACCCGGGCCTGCCGCGAGACCCACACGCCCTCGGAGGGGTGGTCGAACTCATCCGGGGATAAAGTCGGGCCGAGCGCAAGTATAAAATCGCTTATGCCGTCGAGCGCCTCCCAGGGGTATTCTTTCCCCTGAAACAGCGGTGCGGCTATCGTTTTGGTCAGATCCAGAAGATCACATGTACGGTACATAATAATTCTCCTTTTCGGCTCGCTTCGCGGCAGCAGTCAATTGAGCAGGAGTCCTTTGTTCCTCATTACGTCGATAACCGCGTTGACGTGACAGTCGCAGATCTCCTGAGAAGGGGCCTCCACCATGACGCGCAGAACAGGCTCGGTGCCGCTTTTTCGCAGGAGGATACGGCCGTTGCTCCCGAGCTCTTCCTCAATCTGTTTGACCTTAGCCGCGACGTCGGGGTCGTTCATGGCCTCGTCTTTGTCGCGCACACGGGCGTTCTTGAGGACCTGGGGATATATCTGCAGCGGCTTTACGAGCTCCGAGAGCTTCTCTTTCCGGTCAAGCATGACATGCATCACGTTTATTGCCGTTATCAGGCCGTCTCCCGTATTTGCGTAATCGCCGAATATTATGTGCCCTGACTGCTCGCCGCCGATCACGTGCCCGTTTTCCCTCATGTTCTCGTAGACAAACCGGTCGCCGACAGCGGTCTTCTCATATTTGATACCCGCTTCGTCCAGTGATTTATACAGGCCGAAATTCGACATCACCGTAGTGACCACGGTGTCGTTGGCCAGCCTGCCCGTATCTTTCATATGGCGGGCGCAGATATATAGTATGGCGTCGCCGTCCACGACGTCGCCCTTTTCGTCAACGCATATACAGCGGTCGGCGTCACCGTCAAAGGCGAATCCGATGTCAAGTCCCTCGGCTCTCACGAAGCTCTGCAGGCAGGTTATATGTGTGGAGCCGCAGTTTACGTTTATATTTGTTCCGTCCGGGTTGTTGTTGATCACGTACGTTGTGGCTCCGAGGGCTTCAAATACGTTTTTCGCTATCATCCAGGTGCTGCCGTTCGCGCAGTCAAGACCCACTTTAATACCTCTGTAAGAGTGTTTCGAGAGTGTTATGAGGCGCCCTATGTAGCGGTTGCGGCCGGCGGCGTAGTCGATAGTCCGACCGATATCCGCGCCGGTGGCGAAGGGGATGCTGTCGCAGTCCCCGTCGAGGTATTTTTCGACCTCCTCGAGCATGGCGTCGTCCATCTTTTCGCCCTTCGAGTTGAGAAGTTTCAGGCCGTTGTCGGTGAAGACGTTATGGCTCGCGGAGATCATGATGCCGCAGTCAAAGCCGTCGTGAGCGGTGATAAAGGAGACGCCGGGCGTCGTTATAACGTGCAGAAGATAGGCGTCGGCCCCCGAGGCTGTGAGCCCGGCCACGAGCGCCGCCTCGAGCATATAACTTGACCTGCGCGTATCTTTGCCGATAACGACCCTGCATTTGTGGTCCCGACCGTAATACCAGCCGGTGAACCGGCCGATCTTATACGCGTGTTCAACGGTGAGGTCCTGATTTGCGGCTCCTCTGAAGCCGTCGGTACCGAAATACTTCATATATTTCTCCTTGTATTATGTTTGGCTGACAGACCGCGGTGTGCGCCGCGGCGTAAAACGGCTTTCCCGAATTGCCGGAAACTGTTTACGAATCCAGTTTCTGATTTTACTAGCTAACAGAAACATAGTCAATATAAAGGCAACTGATTCTTATCATAAAGAAGTATCTGCCAAAGATTATTTTCGTTGTTTGGCAGATACTATTTACGCGGATCTTCCGGCAGTCTGTGGCGGAGAGGGGCGTCCGGGCGATGTTTTGACGGCCCGCCTAATACAGGAGCCGAACGCTTGCGGAAGCCGCTATAAAACCGACGAGGTCGCCTATAAGAGCGGCGGGGAGGGCAAAGCGCGGTCCCCTGATTTTAGCGGCTGAAAGATATACCGCCATTGTATAGAAAGTCGTCTCCGTTGAACCAAGCATCACTGCCGCCGTTCGGCCTATGTCGGAATCCGCTCCGTACCGGCTGATTATTTCGCTCCCGACCGCCAGCGCGGCGCTCCCGCTGAAGGGCCTGACCAGCATCAGCGGCGCAGTCTCGGAGGGGATCCCGACAGCTTTAAGCGCCGGGGCGATAAATCGGATGAGCAGGTCCTGAGCGCCGGAGACACGAAAAACGGCTATAGCGCTCAGGAGTATCACGATGGCGGGGAAGATGCGTGCGATGACCTTCAGGCCGTCCGAAGCTCCCTCGCAAAGTGAAGTATATACGTCGCACTTCCGGTGAAACGCGAGCAGGGACACAGACAGGACAATGGCGGGTACGACCAGCGAAGTCACTTTACGGCCGATCCTTTCTTTAATTTAATTATAGTGCACCCGGTCCCGCCGTGCATCACCGCGTTTTGCGGCAGGGGAGCGGCCTCCGGCCTTTTCTCTGCCGCCCAGCAGTCTTGCGGACAATACCGCGGCAGACAGGGAACACGCGCTCGTGAGCCAGACTGCGGGAAGAATATCAAACGGCTGCGGCGATCCCATGGATGCCCTGAGCGCCGCGACGGTGGAGGGGATAAGCTGCAGCGAACTGCTGTTTATCACTACCAGCATGCCGAGGGCGCTGCTTGACGTTATCAGCGAAGCAGCCTTTACTCCGGCGGGCGTGGCGGCGTTGCCCAGGCCCAGAAGATTCGCGGTTATGTTCGCGGCGACTGCGCTGCGTGCTTCCTCGCCGCCCAGCCCGGGCATCAGAAAGGATATGGCGGGGCGCAGAAGCCTTTCAAGCCGCTGCGCGATGCCGCAATCCCTCAGGAGCCTGAGCAGACCTGACCAGAGGCAGATCGCGCCGGCCATCGCGAGGCAGAGCGTCACGGCGCTCTGCGCGCCCTCGAGCAGCGCTGAGGCGAGAAGTTCCGATCTGCCCGTAAAAAAAGAGACTATGAAAGAAGAAGATAACAGTAAAAGCCAAATTATATTCAAAGACATATAACAGTAGATAATAAACTCATGTTTATATATTCCTTATTGGTTATACTATTGTCGGATATATGCGAAATTTGTCTGAAAAAAATGGAAATAGTAGATGCAATAATTGACAGACTTTGTTATATTATAGCCGAAGACAATAAACTATGAGGTGTTCCCGAGCACAGGGTTTAACATCGCACAGTATTTGCGGCCAAATCCGCTGTCTAAAAAAAGAAGGGAGAAAGAGAAAATGAAATCGACAGGCATAGTCAGACGCGTGGACGAACTCGGCCGCGTTGTTATACCTATTGAGCTACGCCGCGCATTCGACATCGGAGAGAAAGACGGAATCGAGATCTACACCGAAGGGGATCACATTGTTCTGAAGAAGTATACCCGCGGTTGTATCTTCTGTGAAAATACGAGGGACGTTACCGAGTATAAAGGTAAAGACGTCTGCGCCTCCTGCATCGAGAAAATAAAGGAGCTGTGATCTGTATCAGCATATTCCCGTAAGGGGACATTTATGATACGGGCCGGGCGGAGCGGATCTGTGACAGATTCGGGATCTCCGCCCTCTTCTTTTGCCCGCATTCTCCGAGCCGGAGCCGCCGCGGCGGAAACCGCGCGACGCACAACGGAGACCGGGCCCCCGCGGCGCCGCACTCAATACATAAAACAAGGACGCGCTGCAAACATTTCCCTTTGCGGCGCGTCCCGAATATGTTTGTGCTGAGAGCTATATGACGATCGAGTGCCCGCCGTCCATTGTCAGGATCGCCCCCGTCATGTCGTCGGAGATGTCGCAGCCAAGATAGACGGCAAGAGCGCCGATCTCAAGCACGTGGCCGAGGCGCCCGATGGGGATCATGTCGGCCAGATGCTTCTTCAAATGATCTGGGATATCCTCGCTGCTGTCGATAAAGCCGGGAGCGATGGCGTTCACGCGTATATTGTCCTTTGAGAGCTCTATGGCGAGGCCCTTCGTGAACAGGTTCAGCGCCGCTTTTGCCGAGCAGTATGTGATCATGTTTGCTGTCTTGCTGCATATCTCCCCCGCGTTGGAACTGATGTTTATTATCCTGCCGCCGCGGCCGTTGGAGCGCATGTGTTTGGCTACCAGGTAAGACATCCTCACCGCGCCGTTGAGGTCGATGTTGATGCACTTGTGCCATTCGGCCAGGTCTTCCCCCATGTCGAGCAGATTGCCGACCGTCTTGACGCCCGCGTTGTTTACGAGTATGTCGATATTGCCCAGCTCTTCTATCGCTTTTTCGACAGAGGCTTTGCAGCTCGCGAATTCTCCGATATCCGTTTTGATGAAAACGTATTTGCCGTCATATTTCTCCTTAAGATCGTTTACTGCCTTTTGGCCGGTGACCTCGTCTCTTGCCATGATGGCAATGTTCGCCCCCGTCTGAGCGTACGCTGTCACGATCCCCGCGCCGATACCTTTGTTGCCGCCGGTGACGACGGCGTTTTTCCCTTTCAGAGAAAATGCGTTCGAGATAGACGTTATTTCCATTGCGCGTGCCTCCTGTTAATTATCATATTTTGCATGCCTTCCCGCATGGCAGACTGTCAAATAAGCGGAATACTGCGGCCGCAGCCCTTTCCGTTCCCAGGAAAAAATGTTCTTTAACGCGCTCATATGCCGGCCGGCACGGTTTTTTGCCTCGTCAACGGGCTGAACGGCGGAGTTCCGGCCTTAAGGCCGCTCCCCGAGATATCCCGTCACGCCGTTTGATATCATCCACTCAAGCTTGTGATCCATGATCATCCGGAGGGTCTCGTCGCGGCTGCCGCGAAGCCTGAGCAGAGCTTCCTGCAGTTTAAAAAGGTCGTTATACGTCAGGTAGAGGTAGTCGCTTCCGTAATTTGAGCCGTCATGCCACGCGTAATTGAGGTTTCCGCCCTCCCCCGACATCCAGAAATCGGCCTTCGAACAGATGCCCCGCACCAGCGACATCCCGAGAAAGTAGCAGCGGGCGTCACTCGAGTATTCGTACAGCCTGAAAAGCGTAAGGGCTTCGGCGCACTGGTGGTTCAGAGAGGTGTGAGTCTGGCCGCCTCCGTCAGGGTGCCAGTAGTCGGGGACAAGCAGGGCGCCGGTCCGCCCGACGCCGTGCCCGGATACGTACGACACAAAAAACTCCAGGTACCTGTCGACAGTCGGACGGAGAAACCCGGCCCCGAGATGCTCTATGGCGTCGAGCATCGAGAGCACCAGGTCGGAATTGAACCGGGTGTCGAAAAAACCGGGGCCGATTCCGTAGTCCTCCGAAAGCCACGTGCAGCCCGCCAGAGTCGGAAAGAACCCGTCCGTCTGCTGGCGGCACATGACGTCAAGCATCGCGAGGCCAAGCTCCCGCGCCGCAGTATACTTCCCGCCCGCGGCAATAAGCTTTGTCGTGATGTAGGCCGACACGAGCCTGTGGTAGCGGTTTTCCCCCGTCGGATAATAGGTGTCGGGGGTCTCGTAATAATAGCCGTCGTAAGCCCAGCGGTTCCTCCCCGTGAGGATGAAGTTTGCCCAGACTTTCTCGGAAACGGGATCGCTCCAGTCGATAAGCGGGCCGCCTGATTTCAGGTACGTATGATCGACGTACGCCCCGCTTTCGATGTGCGACGCGTATGTGCGCAATCTCCAGCCCAGGGCTGTTTTTTCGATATATGACCTGATACCGTGGGCGATCTCCTCGATCACTCCGTTTGAGAGCTGTCTGTATACGGTCGGCAGGATCACTATCAGGTCCTGCCTGTCCGTCCTTATGAAGTACATGCCCTGCCCGAGCTCTGTCGAGCGCAGAGGCTCGGGGCGCCACCCGGCGCCGTCATGGCGCCGTATCGTGCCGCCGCTCCCCTCCAGGGCGATATCGCATATCATTCTCCCGCCGGAGACCGTGCCCCGGGTGACGAGTCTTTCCGAGACAAAAGTATCGCCGCCCGGGTATCTGTACGTACGCGTATATACCGTGCCCGCTTCGGATCTTCCGAAGCCGGTTTCCGCAAATATGCTGCCCCCGTCCGTGTCGAGTTCCCGGGTCAGAACGACAGCGTTCCGAAGCGGGTAACCCGCAAAGGGGTCCTGCGGGGCAGCGTTCGCGGCATCTTGTGATCGCGCCGCCGCGCCGGGCGACAGCGCCAGGCAGTGCGGCGCGCCGCGGCAGGCGCACAGAACCGCCGCGGCCGAGAGCAGGAAAGCGCAAAGCCGCCTGAACATTAATTCCTCCGGAATCAGCCCCGTTCCTCGCGGCGGGCGCTGCCGCTTATCGGCTCTCCCTGAAGTGCGGTTCCGTCTGAGCCCGTGATGAGCGTGGGCACTATGCGCCCTCTGAGATCACCCTGAGCTGAGACGACGGCGTTGTTGGGTGCGTGCCCGTACGACACGGAACCGCTTCGGGATTCGTAAAGAACGTTCTGTACGGAGCCTATCTGCCCTTCCAGATATGTTCTCCGCATCGCGGACGCGATCAGCGACGCCTCATGCGACCGCCTTTCGCGCTCCTTGAGCGGCACACGCCCGGGGAGGCCGGCGGCTTTTGTTCCCGCCCGCTCGGAATAGGGAAATATATGCATTGAAGCAAAAGCGCATTTTTCGATAAACTCAAGGGTCTGTGAAAATTCCCGGGGCGTCTCGCCGGGAAAACCGGTGATAAGGTCCGCGGTTATCGCGCAGCCGGGAAACGTGCCGCGCAGCAGGAGAACTGATTCATAGAAACGGGACGTGTCATATTTTCGCCCCATCCGCTTGAGAGTTTCGTCGCAGCCGCTCTGCAGCGACAGATGGAAATGGCCGCACAGGTTCCCGCAGCGCGACAGTTTCGAACAAAAAGCCTCATCGACGCAGCGGGGTTCCAGGGAGCCCAGGCGGATCCTCACGTCGGGGACCGCGCTGCAGACAGTCTCGAAAAGATCCGCTGGGGAGGGCTTTCCGGGAAGATCCCTGCCGTATGAGGCGAGCTCGATACCGGTCAGGACGATCTCTTTATATCCGGCGGCGCGGAGCTCGAGAGCCCTTTCCGCGGCGTCACTCAGCGAAAGGGAGCGCACGGGCCCGCGGGCGAATGGGATTATGCAGTATGTGCAGAAGTTTGAGCAGCCGTCCTCTACCTTGAGCAGGGCGCGCGTCCGCCCCGACATCCCGCCCGGCGGGAGGGGCTCGAAATCCCGGCGCCCCATGGCGTCGTCGGGCTCGGCATCCGCTTTGCCCGTGCGGAAAAGTTCGTCAAGTTTTTCGATAAAGCCTGCTCGGTCGCCGCTGCCGTAGACGAGGTCGGCGCCCAGCGAGCGGGCGTCTTCGGGAGAGGCCTGGCTGAAACACCCGCACACGGCGACAATCGCCCCGGGCGAAAGCCTCCTGGCTCTTCTGACGGCGTTTCTGGACTTCTTGTCCGCGGTCGAGGTGACGGTGCAGGTATTGATTATATACGCGTCCGCCCCTTTGTCAAAAGGCACAACGGTGTGCCCTTTCTTTTTCAGAAGCGCCTCCATGGCCTGTGTTTCATATTGATTTACTTTGCACCCGAGCGTCAAAAAGGCAGCTTTCATACAGGGCAGTCCTCACGCGTTACGAAAACAGTAAATATTATCCGCTTTTTGCCTATAATATATCCCTTTGCGGTGTATGTCAACGCCGGCGTCTAAATCGGAGGACGCACCACATATACATGATACTGACCTTGAAGCGGGATAGAACCGCCTCAGGCGCCTTATAGTATTCAGGGAGGGGTATATGAAAAAAATACTGGCGCTCGTTATTGCCGCGGGACTGCTCACGTTCTGCGCGGGCGCGGTGACCGGTACGCCCGAGGTGAACGCGCCGAGCGTTCTGCTGATGGAGGCGGGGACAGGCAAGGTGCTTTATGAGGAGAACGCCGATAAGGAGCTTTCCATCGCAAGCATTACCAAAGTCATGACGCTGCTTCTCGTGTGCGAGGCGCTCGAGGCGGGGACTGTCAGGATGGATCAGAAGGTGACGGTGAGTACACGCGCTTCACAGATGGGCGGTTCGCAGATATACCTGAAAGAGGGCGAGGTAATGCCTTTTGAGGATCTGCTGAAATCTGTGATCATCTCGTCCGCGAACGATTCCGCCGTCGCTCTGGGCGAGCTTGTGGCGGGGAGCGAGAGCGCGTTTATCCAGAGGATGAACAACAGAGCGAAAGAACTCGGCATGGAGAATACCTGTTTTCTAAACTGCACAGGCCTGAGCGCACCTGGGCATTATTCAAGCGCGAGGGACGTAGCGCGCATGTCAAGAGAACTTTTAAGGCATGACGTGATCCGGAAGTATTCGACGGTATGGATGGACAGCGTGCGAAACGGGGAATTCGGGCTGACAAACACGAATAAGCTTGTAAAAACGTATACGGGGATCACGGGGCTCAAGACCGGATTCACGTCGGACGCAGGTTTCTGCGTATCAGCGAGCGCCATGCGGGACGGTATGGAGCTCATCGCCGTTGTCCTGGGGGCCGCGACCAGTGCTCAGAGGTTCGAGACGGCGGCGTCGATGCTGGACTTCGGTTTCGCGAACTGGGCTCTTGTTGACGCTTCCGAGGGGATTGAGGTGCCTGACGTTCCCGTCGTACTGGGCAGGGAGGATCATGTGCGGGTGCGCTTTTCGGACTCGCCGCTGCTGCTTGTGGAGAAAGAGAGGGCGAACAGGATAACATCGTCGCTGAACGTGGCCGAAAACGTCAGCGCGCCGGTGGCCGAGGGCCGGAAACTGGGGGAACTGGTGGTCACGGACGGTGAAGAAGTATTGCTGAGCGTCGATCTGGTCGCTTCCGGGGCTGTCGGGCGGATGCGCTGGGCCGACGTGTTCGTCATCTGCCTTAAAACGATGTTCTGCGCGGAAAGGTAAAGGGGCGGGCGCTGAGCCCGGGAGCGGGCTCCCGGTCAACAGGCTGCCGGGTGTCGCGGTTCGGCGAGCAGGAGGCCGCTGGATTGCACAGTATTATTTTACATATAAACATATAATATATTATGTGAACGGTGCCGCCGGACCGTCTCCGTTTTATTTTGCGGGCAGCCGCTTTATATGCTAAGATAAATTTGAAATCAAGAACGGAACAGGGTGTGCAAGTTGAGAATCAGTACTGAAGATACGGGGATCACCTCCTGGCCGGAACGCGCGCTGTCTGACGCGGCCGCGGCCTGGGATAAACTACGGGCAGCCGGGGATATGACGGGATGGCTGCGCCTCCCCGAGGAGTATGACCGCGATGAATTCGAACGCCTGCTGCGGACCGCCGAGAAGATACGCTCAGACTCCGAAGCGCTCGTCGTGATCGGCATAGGGGGTTCATATCTCGGGACACGGGCGGCAGCGGAAGCGATAAAGCGAAACGGCGTGCAGCTCATATTCGCGGGCAGCGACCTCAGCCCGAACACGCTCAATAACGCGGCCGCGCAGCTCGGCGGCAAAGATTTCTCTGTCAACGTCGTCTCGAAATCCGGTACGACGACGGAACCGGCCATTGCCTTCCGATTCTTCAGACAGCTTCTGGAAAAGAAATACGGCAGAGCTTCGGCAGGGCGCATCTATGCCACGACAGACCCGTCAGGAGGTGCGCTCAGGCAGATGGCCGTTAATAACGGGTGGACCGGCTTTAATATACCCCCCGACGTAGGGGGCAGGTATTCGGTCCTCACGGCGGTCGGGCTGCTGCCGATGGCGGCGGCCGGGCTTGACGTTCGGGCAATGATGGACGGCGCCGCCGGGACCATGAGGTCCTGCCGGACATGCGGCGCGGATAACCCCGTGTGGAGATACGTGCTGGCCCGCAGCATCCTCTACGGCCGTGGGAAAAAGATAGAGCTCTTTACGACGTACGAGCCGTCGCTGCATTATTTTCTCGAGTGGCTCAAGCAGCTGTTCGGTGAGTCTGAAGGAAAAGAGGGGAAGGGGATTTTTCCCGCCTCGGCGGAGTTTACGACAGATCTGCACTCCCTCGGGCAATACATCCAGCAGGGGGAGCGGCATCTGATGCAGACGGTGCTCTACGTCGAAGATACGGGCTCCGACATGCTGATCCCCCGGTGTGGCGAGGATACGGACGGGTTGAACTACCTTGCGGGCAGACCGCTGTCCTGGGTGAGAAAGCAGGCCTTTCTGGGTACGCTTCGCGCCCACGTCGCGGGCGGAGTGCCCTGCACGACGATAACACTTGACAAACTGGGCGAGCGGGAGCTGGGGTCGTTGTTCTATTTCTTTGAACTTGCTTGCGCCATGTCGGGATTCATGCTCGGCGTTAACCCTTTCGATCAGCCGGGGGTGGAGGAATACAAGAAAAATATGCTCGCCCTGCTCGGGTCTGCCCGCGGATGAACGGGACGGGGCGGCGGGGAGCGCAGATAACACAGGTCCGTACCGGAAGCGGGGCGTGCAGGAAGCTCGGGACCCTGCCGGGTGCTCAACCGCAGGTATATTTGAGAAAAACCCTTCGTTTCGATTGAATTGCCTTCCGGTTGTATGGTAGAATTAAGCATCAAAATGTTTAAATAATGTTCAGGGGGGGTAATTGCCTTGGTTCAGGTGATTATGGGTATCAAAGGTACCGGAAAAACAAAACAGCTTGCGAGTATGGTAAACGAAGCCGCTGCGGACGAAAAGGAAGGCGTTGTCTGCATCGAGCATGGCCCTAACATGATGTTTGAGATCGACTATAGAGCCCGCCTTGTCGACGCGACCGCTTACGACATCAACACGGCGGAGTTTCTGAAAGGGTTCATCAGCGGTCTTTTCGCCGGAAACTTTGATATTTCCCATATATTCATCGACAGCCTGTTTAAGATCGCGCCGGAGCTCGGCGTAAAACCTCTCGACTACAAAAAAATCGAATCGTTCCTTGAATGGCTGGACAGTTTCAGCGCTTCACACGGTGTGGATTTCACTCTTACGGTCAGCGATGCCGTTGAGAACGCGACCGGGAAGATGAGGAAGTATCTGATAAAATAAAGCTCATCTGTCGAAAGGCGGTCCGGAGCGGCGGCCCGTAAGCAAGACGGGCCGCCGCGAAGGGCCGTTGTGTTGAAATATGCCGAAACAGAGGGGGGATATAATGAGGTTCGTCCGGTCGTTATTAAGCGTCATACTGGCTGTTGCTTTTCTGTTCGCGGTGTTCTTGCTCTGGAGAAGATATTCAAAGGATAAATTCGCGGGAGAAGATAAAACTATCGTACAGGACGGCAAAGTGATCGCTACCGTACCGGTGGATATGGGCGCGGAAAGCAGCTCCGACGGGATCGGTTTCACCCTGAAAATCACCGAAGCGCAGCTGGCCGTACTGGTTGAAGACGCGCTTGAAAAGAAGATCGAAACGGAAAACGTTGGGGTACTGATCGGCGAGGGGGGCTCTCTGGCGGTGTCTTTCAGCGCAAAGACTCAGGATCTTGCCGGATTGCTTCTCGCAAACGGAAAGGAGCTCCCGCCTTATCTCCGCTTCGGCGTATCGCTCCTGGGCGAGACCATAAAGATCGATATAGCTGCCAGCGTCACGGTCGAAGGCGGCAATATCCGCGTCGAACCCACGGCTTTCGGCATTATGGGCCTCTCGGTCGGAGTGAACGTCATCCCCGACGTCATTATCGACGAGCTGAACAGCAAGCTCAACAGCTATGTCAAAGATAATATCGGAAACGTTACTTCCATAGAGACAAAAGATAAAATAATGACAGTGAGCGGTAGTCTCAAATCTCCGTGAATCAGAAAACGAGAGATATCGGGAGAAAAAATTACCTTTGTGTATTAAGCAGGAGGTATTTTGAAAATTCGGCTGAATTCGGTAATAAACGGTTCTGCAGCTGGTAATGCTATACTTGCAACTGCAGGGCCGTTGCTTTATTATAGACAAGGGTTAGCACTCCGGATTAATGAGTGCTAAACCCTTCGGAATTAATAAGCAAATTATTATTCACTATAGGAGGTCAAACAACATGAAGCTCACACCCCTTGCTGACAGAGTCATAATCAAACTGGTTGAAGCTGAAGAGACAACAAAAAGCGGCATCATCCTGTCGGCTTCCGCAAAAGAGAAACCTTCAATCGCAGAAGTCGTGGCAGTTGGCCCGGGCGGCATGGTGGACGGAAATGAGGTCGTCATGACTGTAAAAGTCGGGGACAAAGTCATTACCAGCAAATATGCCGGCACGGAAGTCAAAGTCGACGGAGAAGAGCTGACTATTGTCCGTCAGGGCGACATACTCGCGATCGTTGAGTAATTAAGGAGGAGACGTAACATGGCAAAACTTATAAAATACGGAATTGATGCGCGCACGGCAATGCTCCAGGGTATCGACAAGCTTGCCGATACTGTTAAGATCACGCTGGGCCCGAAAGGCTGCAACGTCGTTCTGGACAAAAAATACGGCACCCCGCTCGTATGCAACGACGGCGTGACGATCGCAAAAGAGATCGAGCTCCCGGATCCTTTCGAAAACATGGGCGCCCAGCTTGTCCGCGAGGTCGCCACGAAGACGAACGATTCCGCGGGTGACGGTACGACCACCGCTACGCTGCTCGCGCAGGCGATCATCCACGAAGGTCTCAAGAACGTCGCGGCAGGCGCGAATCCGATGATCATCAAGAAGGGTATCGCTAAGGCGGTCGAAGCAGCCGTCGCGGCTCTCAAAGAGAATTCCCAGCCTCTGTCCGGGACCGAGGACATCGCCCGTGTGGCCACAGTGTCCTCAGGAGACGAGGTTATCGGCAAGCTGATAGCGGAAGCCATGGAGAAGGTCAGCAATGACGGCGTCATCACGGTCGAGGAAGCCAAGACGGCCGAGACGGACTGTGAGATCGTCGAGGGCATGCAGTTTGACCGCGGCTATATCTCCCCGTATATGATCACCGACGGCGAGAAGATGGAAGCCGTTCTGGATGACCCCTATATTCTCATCTGCGAAAAGAAGATCTCCAGCATTCAGGACCTTCTGCCTCTGCTTGAGCAGATCGTTCAGGGCGGAAAGAAGCTGCTCATCATCGCCGAGGATATCGAGGGCGACGCTCTGACCACACTTATCCTCAACAAACTGCGCGGCACGTTCACCTGCGTCGGCGTAAAGGCGCCCGGTTACGGCGACCGCCGCAAAGAGATGCTCAAGGATATCGCCGTAGTGACAGGCGGCACCGTGATCTCCGACGAGCTCGGCTACGAGCTTAAAGAGACCAAGATCGAGATGCTCGGCCGCGCGCATAAGGTCAAAGTTCAGAAGGAGAACACGATCATTGTCGACGGTATGGGCGATCCTGCCGCGATCCGCGACCGTATCGCTCAGATCAAGGCTCAGATAGAGATCACTACCAGCGAGTATGACAAGGAGAAACTCACCGAGCGCCTTGCCAAGCTGTCAGGCGGCGTCGCTGTCATCCACGTCGGAGCAGCCACCGAGGTAGAGATGAAGGAAAAGAAACTGCGCATCGAGGACGCTCTCAACGCTACCCGCGCCGCAGTCGAAGAGGGCATCATCGCCGGCGGCGGCACCGCATATGTGAACGTCATCCCCGCCGTTGAGAAGCTCCTGCCGAAGGTCTCCGAAGAAGAGAAGACCGGCGTGCGCATCATCGCGAAAGCCCTCGCCGCTCCCGTCAAGCAGATCGCCGAAAACGCCGGACTCGACGGCTCGGTCGTTCTTGAAAAGATCCGCAGCAGCCGCCGCAACGGTTACGGCTACGACGTAACGAAGGACGTTTACTGCGACATGGTCGCAAACGGCATCGTCGACCCGACAAAGGTTGCGCGCAGCGCTCTTGAGAACGCCGCATCCGTATCCGCAATGATCCTCACTACGGAAGCGCTCGTCGCCGACAAGCCCGAACCTCCCGCACCCGTTGCCCCCGCCGACGGCGGAATGGGCGGAGGGATGTATTGATCCCGAAGACCTGACAACGTGATTACCTCAGCCCGGCCGCACTCGCTGCGGCCGGGCCTTTTATGCGTTTAAAGAACATTTGTTCTTTAAACGGGCGGGGGAAGGACCTCGCCGCCGAGACACCGCCGAGGCGGCGCAGTCAAATATCTGGACATTATTTCATCCGTGTGCTAAAATATCGGGTACGTATGCCGGACGCCGATCAAATACGGCTCCGCTGTCTGCACGGGAGGGCATAGAGGTGCGCGTGAACGTTCTCGGAGTTTCTTTCGACCCCGTTTCCCCCGGCGAGGCCGTTCTCCGCGGTCGGGAGATGCTGAGCTCGGGAAAGGGCTGCTATGTGGTCACTCCAAACCCCGAGATTGTCTTTGCGGCGCGAAAGGATGAGAAATACGCCGAGGTAATATCGAAAGCCGATCTGGTGCTGGCCGACGGCATAGGGGTCGTGTACGCTTCAAAGATACTCGGAGGGACCCCGCTGCAGAGGAACCCGGGGTTTGAGTTTGCGGAAAGCATGCTGCTTTACGCCGCCGGAAACGCTCTGCCCGTGTATCTTCTGGGCGGAAAGGCGGGCGTCGCCGAAGCGGCGGCGGAGAACCTGAAAAAAAAATACCCGGGCCTCGTGATATGCGGGACAAGGGACGGGTATTTTTTGCCCGGCGAACCCGTGGCCGAGGATATCGCAAGGAGCGGGGCTGCTCTCGTGTTTGTATGCCTCGGGTTCCCTAAACAGGAGTTCTGGATGGCGGAAAACCGCTATAAGACGGGAGCGGCTCTCCATATCGGGCTCGGCGGAACGCTTGACATTTTTGCCGGAAACCTCAGACGGGCCCCGGAGAGCTGGCAAAAGCGCGGCCTCGAGTGGCTGTACAGGCTGCTGAAGGAACCGCGGCGCATAAAGCGCCAGTGGAAACTTCCGTTTTTCCTGCTGCTCGCCGTCTGCGCAAGGCTGCGGGGAAAGGGCAGGCGGGACGCCTGAGGCGCCGCCGAAAGCGGCGAAGAGCTTTCGGCACTGCCTTGAAGGTATTTTTTCGTTTGGAGGGGAAAAATATGGTATATATTGTTCTCGGAAACGGATTTGAGGAGATAGAGGCGATTGCGCCGATGGATATCCTGCGCAGGGCGGGCATCGACGCGCAATACGCCGGCGTATTATCAAAAACGGTCACCGGGGCTCACGGGATCGCGGTGACGGCCGATACTTTGATCGAAAATGTGGACCTGAAAAACACAGAGATGCTCGTGCTGCCGGGCGGGGCTGTCAACAATGCGGGCAATTACGGGCGTGACGCGCACGCTCTGCGGCTGATCTCCGATTGCGTGAAGAGCGGGAAAAAAGTTGCGGCGATATGCGCCGGGCCGACGGTCCTCGGCAGTCTCGACCTGCTGGACGGAAAGAGGGCCGTGTGTTATCCGGGCATGGAGTCCCGTATGACCGGGGCGACGCCGGTAAAGGGCGAAAAGGTCGTCCTTGACGGGAATATCCTGACGGCGCAGGGGCCGGGCTCGGCTATTGAATTCGGGCTCAACCTCGTCGCGGTCCTCAAAGGAACTGACGCGGCGGAGTCGGTGAGATCGCAGATGTACTACACGCCCGTTAAGTACGCCGTATGAGCGTTGAAGAAAAAAAACGCGAGCTGAGGAAATATATCCGCTCGCTCCCCCCGGAAGAAGCGCCGTCCGGCCCTGCGGTCGCCGACGCGCTCTGCGCGCTTGACGCATATAAAAAAGCGAAGACGGTGTTCGTCTTCGTGTCGACCGGGGATGAACCCGAAACGAGAGACTTTATTGTTCGGGCGCTCGACGAGGGCAAGGTGGTCGCCGTGCCCAAGTGCCTGCCCGACGGTATTATGGAAGCAAGGCAGATCGGCAGCCTGTCTGAACTTGTGACCGGAATGTACGGCATCCCCGAACCGGGGGATCAAGCTCCCCCGGTTCAGCGGTGCCGGATCGATTTTGCCGTTGTGCCGGGCCTTTGTTTTGATATGGACGGAGGAAGGCTTGGTAAAGGCAAAGGCTACTACGACAGGTTCCTGCAGGATTTTCCCGGCATCAAAGCGGGTATATGTTCCGCCAGGCGTCTTGTGCCTTCGGTGCCAATGGATAAGTGGGATGTTTTTGTGGATGTAACGGTCGTTATTTGATTCAGCAGCAGGGGTTGTTCCCGCAATTATCGTTGGTATTGCAGCCGCAGCTGCCGTTGTTTCCCCACAGCAGGAACAGCACCAGGATGATCAGAATGATCCAGCAAAAGCTTGAGTTGCCGTTAAAGAGATTGCTAAAACACATTTTCGTCACCTCACTTGATTAGCATCTGTGGTATCTTATGTGGCATGCAGCTCGGATGTGACGCAAAAAACGGAGGCATATGATGTCGGAATATGACCGGAATTTTTCCGGGGAGGAGAGTTCGGGGGACACGGCCCCGGATAACCCCGAAAAACCCGGAAAAGTAGGACCGGCGGAACCGGAAAGGAATGATCCGCAAATGGCGGACGAAGATCAAACGCGCATTTTTTTGCGCAGATCGCGCCCGCGAAGCTCTGTCATGCGGTTTATCAGAAAAGCGGGGAGGGCTATCTCGGAAGCGGACAACATACTTCTGGGGGATGAAAAACCGAGCTCGGACAAGACGGTCAGCAGGAAGACAAGGCGCTGGGGCTGCCTCGGCGCGGTGCTTTACTTCCTCTTTGTCGTAAGCACAGCAGCGCTTCTGGCTGTCGTCGGATGGCAGGCTGCCTGCGACGTGCTCGGTCTCACAGGAGAGGATCTTCTGGTCCAGGTCACGATAGAGGAAGACGATACGCTGCTCGATGTGGTCACGAAGCTCAAGGAGTCGGGTATGATCAGGTATCCGAGCCTGTTCAAGCTGTACGCGGAATATTCCCACGCGATGGACAAGATCGCCCCAGGGACGTATACGCTCAGCTCGGAATACGACTACAGAGCGCTTGTGAGCGGCATGATGAAGTACGGCACGAAAAAGGGCACGGTCGACGTGACCATCCCCGAGGGATATACCGCGGAGCAGATATTCACGCTCCTGGAAGAGAAGGAAGTCTGTCTGAAGAGCGATCTTGAAACGATATGCGCGGATTATGACTTTAAATACAGTTTCCTTGAAGGTATCGGATTTGGCGAGCCGAACAGGCTGGAGGGATACCTGTTCCCGGACACCTACCAGTTCTATATAAAAGACGACGCCGTGTCGGTCATCGACAAGATGCTCAGAAACTTTGACGCCAGGCTCTCCGATGAACTGAGGCAGGCTGTCACCGCGAGCGGGGTCCCGATGAGGGACATCATAACGATCGCGTCAATGATCGAGAAAGAGGCCTCGGTCGGCATCGACCGGCCGCTCATCTCATCCGTCATATACAACCGCCTCAGGATCGGCATGAAACTGCAGATAGACGCCACGGTCCTGTACGCTCTCGGCGAACACAAGGGCATCGTGACGATAGAGGACACGCAGTTCGACGATCCCTACAACACATATGTGTACTACGGGCTGCCGCCCGGGCCCATATCGAATCCGGGCCTCGAGTCGATCAAAGCGGCTGTCTCGCCCGCCGATACCGAATTCTTCTATTACGCGCTCAGAGAAGACGGTACCCACTATTTCTCAAAAACGTACGAAGAGCATCAGGCGTTCCTCAACCAGCATCAGGCGGACTGAAGATCCTCCGAAAGGGAGATCTTTCTCCCCGGGAAACAACAGAATACCGGGAATTTTTCAGACGGGCTCCGGCGGTTCATCAGCGGGGCCGACGGGGGTTATACAGACAATGGAGAAACACGGACTTAACGAACTTCGCGAGATGTTTTTGAAATTTTTCGAAAGCAAGGGGCACCTCAGGCTCCCCAGCTTTCCGCTGATCCCGCAGGGGGACAGCAGCCTGCTGCTTATCAACGCGGGCATGGCGCCGCTGAAGCCGTATTTCACGGGAGAGGTGACGCCGCCGTCCAGGCGGGTGACTACCTGCCAGAAGTGCATCCGCACCCCCGACATAGAGCGGGTGGGCAAGACGAGCCGCCACGGCACGTTCTTTGAGATGCTCGGCAACTTCTCCTTCGGCGATTACTTCAAAAGGGAGGCTGCGGCCTGGGCGTGGGAGTTCATCACGGAAGTTCTTAAGATGCCGCCGGAACTCCTCTATGTCTCGGTATATCTCGACGACGACGAAGCGTACGACATCTGGACGAAAGAAGTCGGGGTCGACCCGAGCCACATGGTGCGTCTTGGCAAGGAGGACAACTTCTGGGAGATCGGTTCCGGGCCCTGCGGCCCCTGTTCGGAGATCTATTTTGACCGTGGGCCTCAGTACGGCTGCGGCCGGCCAGAATGCGCGGTAGGGTGCGACTGCGACCGCTACGTGGAGTTCTGGAATCTTGTTTTCACGCAGTTCAATAATGACGGGGCGGGCAACTACACCCTTCTCGCGTCAAAGAACATAGATACTGGCATGGGGCTTGAGCGCCTCGCCTGCATTGTTCAGGGGGTAGACTCCCTTTTCGACGTGGACACGGTAATGAATATTACGCGCCGCGTCTCTAAACTCACGGGCGTGCAGTACGGAATGAGCGCAGTGTCCGACGTGTCGCTGCGCGTGATAACCGACCACATCCGCTCGACGACGATGATGATCTGCGACGGAGTCCTGCCCTCAAACGAGGGCCGCGGCTACGTTCTCCGTCGCCTGCTGAGGCGCGCCGCGCGCCACGGAAAGCTGCTGGGTCTTGCGGGCCCCTTCCTTTATGAGGTATGCGGGACGGTCATCGACGAGAGCTCGTCGGCTTACCCGGAGCTCGAGGAGAAGAAAGACTACATCGTCCGCATTATCAGGGCGGAGGAGGACCGTTTCAACCAGACCGTGGACGCGGGCCTGAGGATCCTTGAAGAGCACATTGACGCTTTGAAACGGCAGGGACTCAGTGAACTCGGGGGCGCGGACTGCTTCAAGCTCTATGACACGTACGGTTTTCCGATCGATCTCACGATCGAGATCCTCGCCGACAACGGCATGACGGCCGATATCGCGGGCTTTGACGCCCTCATGGCGGAGCAGCGTGAAAGAGCGAGGGCAGCCACAGCCGCTCTGGGGGATCTGGGCTGGACGGGGATCGACCTGGGCCTTGACAAGAGCGTTCCGACACAGTTTACAGGCTACGAGCGTTTTGAGGACACAGGCAAAGTTCTGGCTATCGTCTCGGGGAAGGAACTGCGCGCCAGGGCGTTTTCCGGCGAGGAGGCCGCGCTCGTGCTCGACAGGACGCCGTTCTATGCAGAGATGGGCGGACAGGTCGCCGACACGGGGTATATCCGCTCTGGAGATATGGAGTTTGAGGTCACTGCCGTGCACAGGACAAAGGACGGCAAGTACCTCCACTCCGGCGTGGTGCGCAGCGGGAGCGTCGGCGTGGACGATATCGTCTCGGCCGGGATCGACTCGGAGCGCCGAAAGGCGATAATGCGAGCGCACAGCGCCACGCACCTGCTCCATAAAGCGCTTCGGGAAGTGCTCGGTACGCACGTTGAGCAGGCAGGCTCCCTCGTTGAGCCGGACCGCCTGCGTTTCGACTTTACGCATTTTTCACAGGTGACGCCGGAAGAACTCGCCCGGGTCGCGGACATTGTAAACGCCGCGATACTTGAAGGCTACGAGGTGCGCACGGACGAGATGCCGCTCGAGGAGGCAAAGAAACTCGGGGCCATGGCGCTCTTCGGAGAGAAATACTCGGAGACAGTGCGGGTCGTCCGGATGGGCGATTTCTCGGCCGAGCTCTGCGGAGGGACTCACCTTGGCAACACGGCGAAAGCGGGAACGTTCCGCATCACCAGCGAGTTTTCCGTCGCGGCCGGCGTACGCCGCATTGAGGCCATCACCGGCAGGGCCTGCCTGGAGGAGATGGACCGGAACCGCCGGGTGATCATAGGCGTTGCCGAAGCCCTCAAAACAACGCCTTCGGACGTCGAGGAGAAGGCGAGACAGTGCGCGGCGGAGATACGGGCCCTCAGGAAGGACCTGGAGAAGATCCGGGTTGAGGGTCTGAAAGAGCAGGCGAGAAAACTGCTGCAGGGGGCGCAGTCGATAAAGGATATCTCGGTCGTCACGGCAGCTGCCGACGTACAGAGCGCGGATGAGCTGCGAAAGCTCGGGGACTTCCTGCGCGACCGCGACGAGGGGATCGCCGCTGTCCTCGCCCTCGTTTCTGAGGGGAAGGTCACGCTGAATGCCGTATGCGGGAAAAGGG
>JAAYAR010000001.1 GCA_012719235.1 Clostridiales bacterium | reverse complement strand
GGGTTTTGTGCGGATTTATTCGACCGCTTTCAGCGATTCGACCATACTTATTCTTTTGATCCTTCCGGACATTACGACGTTTGCAAAACCGATGTAAAAGGCTGTGAGCAGGGCGGCGAACAGATAACTCGTGGTATCGATCTGTCTGTAAAACATGACGATGTCGACTTCAAGCGTCGTGATCATGTACTGGGCCAGAAAATAACCCGCGACACTGCCGACAATGATGCCTGCTATGCCCATGATCACGTTCTCCCGGAAAATATACATATTTGTTTCCCTGTTCGTGAACCCGAGAACTTTGACAGTGGCTATCTCGCGGAGCCGCTCGGAGATGTTGATGTTCGTCAGATTATAAATGACGACAAATGCCAGCGCGCCCGCGCTGAGAAGCATGATGACGACGACAACGTTAAGGCTGGCGATAGTGTCGCTGAACGCCTGTTTCGCCTTCGATATGTCAAAGACAGATACGATGCCGAAGTCCTTGTTCAGCCAGTCGGAGGTGAAGCTGTCGAAATCCGTGAGCTCTTCACCGGCGGTCGCGACGACGGTATTGTACTGCGCGTCGCTGTCAAATGTCGTCTTATACACGGCCTCGGACATATAAATATAGTGGAATACGTAGTTTTCCGAGACGGCGTCGACCGGCAGCGAGTACCCGCTCCCGTTCACCGTAAAATCGATGCTGTCGCCCGCGCCGATGTCCAGGATGTCCGCCAGTTTGCCGGAGATAATGACGCCGCTGTCCGAAAGCTCCAATGGCTTTTTCGTGTCTATATCGCGAAGCGATACCATTCCGGCAAGATCCGCGGTGCTGTCCGGCACGGTGAGATAGACTTCCTTAGCGGAGCCGGAGCCGGAGGAGGCGGATACGGTCACGCTGCGCATGAACATAGCCACCGATATTCGGTTGTCCGAGGCGAGCTCGTCCTTCAAGGACATCGAATCCTGAGCCGTCAGGTTTTTGGCAAGAGCCATCATGATATCATATTTATAGATCCCGCCGTACTGCATGTCGATTATAGGGTTGATGGCGTCCTGAAGGCCGAACCCCGACACGACCAGAGCCATGCAGCCGGCGATCCCCGCGGTGGTCATGGCGAGGCGTGTTTTGAAACGAAAAAGGTTGCGGACCGTGATCTTCGAGGAAAAACTCATTTTGTTCCACAGAGCGGGCAATCTCTCCAGAAAGACGCGTTTACCGGCTTTGGGCGCCTTCGGCCTCATCAGTGAGGCCGCTTTGAACCGCAATTCCCTGCGGCAGCACAGCCAGGCCACAAATACCGTGCACGCGAGAGCAACAAGGAAAGATACGACCGACATCGTCCATGGGACCGTGATCGTCAGCGGCGGCAGGCGGTACAGAGCCGAATATGCGTCAAATATCGACTGCGGAAGGAAGAGCAGACATACGATCTGCCCGAGGACGCTCCCCGCGACGCACGCTATCGCGGAGTAGATCATGTACTTTCCGGCAATATCGCGGGCAGAGAAGCCCAGAGCCTTGTATATCCCCATCTGAGTGCGCTGTTCATCGACCATGCGCGACATCGTCGTGAGGCACACGAGAGATGCTATCATCAAAAAGAATACCGGGAAAACGGAGGCTATCGCGTCGATGCGCTCGGCATCGGAGTTGAATCCGGAGTAGTTTTCGATAACGTCGCCGCGGTCGAGAATATACCATTTTCCGGATATTATTCCCTCGAAGCTGTTTTTTGTGCCGAGGATACTGTTCTGACCGTCCTCTAACGCGGAAACAGCCTCGTCTCTCGATCTCAGATACTCCTCGTAAGACTTTTCATACTCGGCTTTGCCCTCGGCGAGTTTTTTTTCGGCATCCTCCAGATCCTGCTTTGCCCTGGCGAGAGTTTCGGTCAGATCGATCTCGGCCTGGGCGAGATCTTTTTTCGCCCGGGCCAGAGCCGCTTCCGCGGCAGCGATCTCCCGTCTTTTTGATTGCAGTTCGTTGTTTGCGGCGTCAAGCTCAGCCTGGCCCTGCGTCTTTTTGGACGCGAATTCAGCCTCGCGGTTTTCAAGCTCTTTTCGCGCGCTCGCCAGCGAAGCTTCCGCCTCCTTCAGTTTTTTCAGAGCTTCGTCAAGCTCGGCTTTAGCGGCATCGAGTTTCTCCTCCGCCTCGTCAAGCTGTTTCTCGGCCTCGTCGAGCATATCTTTGGTGCTTTCAACCTGCTGTTCGGCCGCCGCGACCTCGGCGCGAAGGTCATCCAGCTGCTGCTGTTCCTCCGGTGTGACGACTCCGTCGCTGTTGACTTCGTATTCCAGGCTTTCGAGTTCGGAAACCAGTATTTTGTAGTTGCCAGCGAGTCTTGTATACGCATTGTAACCCAGGTTGTATTCGGTACGGCCTTCTTCATACTGGGCCAGCGCTTTTTCGTATTCTTTCAGTCCTTCTTCGTATTTTTTAAGCCCGGGTTCGTATTCGGCGTACTTTTCATTATATTCTGCCCAGCCTGCGTCGAGGGCCGCTCTGGCCGAGGCGATCTCGCTATTGAACTTTGCCAGGGCGGCCTCATATTCTTTCTGGCCCTGCGCCACGAGCGTTTTCCCTTCGGCTATGCGCTTTGAGGAGGATTCGATCTCGTTTCTGGCGTTTTGGAGCTGCTGCTCGGCCTCTATCCCTTTATTCTCATATTCCTCCCAGCCCTCGGCAATTTCCCGCTCCGCCTTGTCGAGCTCCGCTTTTGCCTCGTCCAGCCGGGCCTTAGCGTCGGCCAGCTGCGCGGATATCTCGGCTTTTTTCTCATCCAACTCGTTTTCGGCCTCTTCGATCTCCCTGTCGATGGTCTCCTTCAGGATCTCGTAGCGTTCGGCACCTATGAGCTCGAGGGACGATGACACTCTGCCGATCTCGTCTTCGTATTCCGGGTCAAACGCTGTAATGCCGTCAGAATGGCAGTCGAGCGTGACATAGAGCTCGGTGAAACGCGGGTACAGGAAGTTTGAGGCCGGTATAAAAGCATAGAGTGAAACGGTGCCGTTTCCGACGGATGACGACCCGTAGTTGAATGATATATATTGAGGAGACTCGACGATCCCGACTACTTTGAACGTTCTGTTAGCGAGGATGCCGTCTGTTGAGGTGCTGCCCGCGGTTTCGTCGAACGTTATGATGTCTCCGACGTCGAAATTTCTTTTGCTGAAGCTCAGCATCGATACCAGGCACTCGTTTTCCGCTTCCGGCATCCTTCCTTCCAGAAGAGTCAGATCATTGATCGTATCGAAGACCGGGTCACCGCCCGGGACCGAGGAAACGCGCGCAACAAGGCTGCCCGTATCCGTTTTCAGGATCAGGTCCGTCCTGTATGAAGGCATGACCTTTGAAACTCCGTCTGTTTCGCTTATCGCCAGGACGTCGTCTTTCTCGAAACCGGTTGTTGAGAGTATCTGTATATCCATAAGAGAAGTATCGTTGAAATACTTCTCGGCCGTGGCGCGCATGCTCGGAGCTGTGGCCTTTATACCGACAAAGAACCCCACTCCGAGAAATACGATCATCATGATAGAGAGGAATCTGTTCAGCGACTTTTTGATTTCGCGAAACGTGTCTGTGTACAGGGCTCTTTTTTTCATACGGACTCCTTCATCCGGGCGTGCCGACCCGCACCCGGAAGGCTACCACTCCAGATATTCGACGGAGACGGGAGCGGGATTGGTGCGCACATATTCCACGGTGCCGCTTTTTAGGCGGATTACACGGTCCGCCATGGGCGCTATACCGGCGTTATGCGTGATGAGGACGACAGTCATGTTCTCCTTCTTTGCTGTCTGCTGCAGAAGGGAAAGGATCATCTTTCCCGTGCTGTAGTCAAGTGCGCCTGTCGGTTCATCACAAAGCAGGAGCTTGGGGCTTTTTGCAAGCGCCCTCGCAATGGCGACGCGCTGCTGCTCGCCGCCCGAGAGCTGCGAGGGGAAATTATCCATGCGTTCCCGGAGACCGACTCTGGCCAGGATCCATTCGACGTCGGCCCCGCTGCCGCTTATCTGCGCAGCGAGCTCGACGTTCTCTTTGGCTGTCAGGTTCTGGATAAGATTATAGAACTGAAAAACAAAACCTACGTCCGTCCTGCGGTAGCGGACGAGTTCCGACTCGGACAGGGAGCTAACCTCTTTTTTGTCCACCGTGATACGCCCGCTGTCACAGCTGTCTATGCCGCCCAGTATATTGAGGACAGTTGTCTTTCCGGCCCCGCTGGCCCCCGTGATCACGGTGAACTCGCCTTTTTCGATCTCGAAGCAGACGTTGTCGACGGCGACGATGGTCACCTCGCCCATCTTATATCTCTTGGAGACGTTCTCAAAGACGATATAAGGGGGCGATTCGTTTTCAATGTCAGGGTACATACGGCCCTCCAAACTCTTCCGTACTTAGCGTGCGCCCGGGGCACGGTCACATTGACTTATTGTTTTCGATAAATTTTATAACGTCGTCGACGACCTTGAAGCTCAGGATATCCCTGTCGGGTATCTCCACGCCGAACTCCTCTTCAAGAACGGAGACGAGGTGAGTAAGTTCAAGTGAGTTGAGGCCCAGATCAAGACGGAGGTCGCTCTGTCCGGTGATCTCATCGGGGTCGACGGCAACATACTGTGTGAAGATCGATTTCATGCGCTCAAGCATAGCCTGCTCCTTTTATATCCTTATAATTTTATTAATGCCTTGCCCGCGTTATTTTCTATGAGCTTATGCCGGAGTATTTTCATAGCGTGGGATCGGGGAAAATCTTCCTGCGAAAGGAGCATGCAGTGGACATTCTTGAATAAAGGCAGCCGTTTGTTGACCTTTCGCAGATCCTCGGCGACCAGCTTGTGTATTTCCTCAGTTGAAGCTCCGGAAAAAGAAGCCTCGGGATCGATATGCAGATCGGCGACTATGACATCCTGTGGAATACCTGTAACCATCAAGACCGCGGGGTATACGACGACCTCATTAACATACGGGAGGTGTGAGATGATCTTCTCCTCTATCTCCTCGGGATGCACATTTTTTCCGTTTTCAAGTATGATGATGTTCTTCTTCCTGCCTGTCAGCATGAGGGAGCCGCCGACGATCTTGCCGTAATCCCCCGTCCGGAGCCAGCCGTCGGAGAAAGTCGCCGCAGTTGCCGCTTCGTCATTATAGTACCCGCACATTACGTTGTCGCCGCTGACGAGTACCTCGCCGAGGCCGGACTCGTCGGGATCGTCGATCCTGATCCGGGTATAGGGTACGGGCGGCCCGACAGAGGCGGGGTTTTTGTGGGTTTTCAGATTAATAGTGACGATGGGGGAGCATTCGGTGAGCCCGTAGCCGTTGACCACGTCTATGCCGATGGCGTAGATCCCTTTCAGCACCTCCGGGTCGGCTGGCGCGCCACCGCAAACGATGAGGCTCAGGTTCCCACCCAGCATATCGCATATCTGCCTGAAGATTTTCCTGCGCAGATCGATGCCCAGCCGGAGCAGTGCGTTTGAGATGCGAATTGCGGTTTTCAGCTTTTTTTCGGCGCCGGTCTTTTTTGCTTCGGCCCGGATGGTCCTATATATCGTATCAAGAAAGAGCGGAACAACGACCGTCATTCCCGGTTTGAACATTCGCATCTCGGCGAGCAAACGCTTGAGGCTTGAGCAGATAAAGACGTGGCAGCCGGCGTATATGCAGGGGAGTATGTGACAATTGCACTCGAACGAGTGGTGGAAAGGCAGCAGTGAGAACGAGGTCGGCTCGTTGGGCATCACCTCGGCCAAAGCGTTGATGTTCGTGCAGATATTCCTGTGGCTGAGTACGACGCCTTTGTTCGGCCCAGTAGTACCGGAGGTTAACAGAATAACGGCAGTTTTCAGGGGGTCGATCTCCTTTCCCGTAAAGCGCGAATCCCCGTTTTCCAGCAGCGTCTTACCGCGCTTGATAAGAGAGTCGACCGTGAGACCCTGTTCGCTGTCGCCCGACCCGTTGAAAGAGATACAGGTTTTTATCATGCCTGAGTCGCGAACGCTGTTTTCGATGATCCCGAGATATGCTCCGGAAAACAATATCGCTTCGCAGTCCGCCGACTTAAGCAGCCTGCAAATATCCTCGGCTGTCAGTTCCCTGTCAATCGGGACGACTGTGCCGGTGCCGCAGACTACGGCGAGGTAACAGACGATCCAGATGTACGAGTTCTCCCCGAGCAGCGCAATATTCCTGCCCTCGAGTCCGAGGTCTATAAGGGCGGTCCCCAGAGCGTTTACGTCGTCCATGATATTGACGCTGCTGTATGTATACATGCTCCCGTTTCGCATTTCGCTCAGTACCGGTTTGTCTCCGTTCAGAAGGGCGGCGCGGTGTACCAGTTCTTTGATGTCGGGCAGCGGCCCCATCTTAAGGAGTCTTTCACGTTCTTTGAAACAGGCGCTGCGGTTCTTCATCTTTTGTCTCCCGTCAATGATTGATGTTGCTTGCGATGATATGCTGTTTGGTTGAAAAATGCGATAAATTGACGTTTTATACATTCTATTACAAGTATACGCCGATAACAAGGGTGTTACAGAAAAATTCGCCGCGCTGCCGTTTCCTGGTTATCGAGGCAATTTGCCTATGATGCTCTTTGCAATAAGCAGGGCTTGTGGTACTATATCCTGTATAGGAAAGGCACATCTTCCGGGGAGGGGTCTGAGGTGTTTATTCTTGAAAATCTGAAGAGATTCGCGCAGACAGACGCGCTCGCGGCGGTTGGTGAAGAAGGGGAGATGAGCTACCGCCTTCTTGAAGACCGCTCTGAGGCTCTGGCAGCATATCTCGTTGAGACATACCCGGGCAAAGCACCTATAGTGCTTCAGGGGGACAAGGAACACGATATGCTGACCGGCATCATGGCCGCGCTCAAGAGCGGCAGGCCGTATGTGGCGGTCGCCGACAACTGCCCCGAAGCTCGGAGCAGGCAGATACTTGAAGCCTGCAGACCGTGTGCCGTTTTAAATATCGGAAAAGGAGAGATCAAGTCTGATCTTTTCCCCGCTATGGACCGTGAGGAGATCGAAAAAGTCGTCCGGGATCGCTCCGGAAAAACCGTCGACCCGTCAAACTGGGTGCAGCCGCAGGATATAGTCTGTATTTATTTCACGTCCGGAAGCATGGGCGCGCCTAAAGCAGTCCTGGTAAGCAGGAGGAACGTCGAGATCCATGCAAATGCCAGGGGTACCGTTGCCGCCGGCGATGACAAGGTCAGGAACATCCTTAATATCCCCTCATACACGTTTGTGGCATCCAGCGTGAACATATTCGTCAGATTGGGGTTTTTCGGCTCGACGCTGAAAGCGGTCGACAGGGGTCTGGCAGCCGACTACGGAAGGCTCAGCGAGTTTATGTTCAAAGAGCAGCCCGAAGACTTCATGTGCACACCGAGTTTTGCCGAGATCCTTCTTAAGGACCCGCGTCTCAACAGCCGGGATCTTCCCAACGTAAAGGTGATAGGTGTGGGGGGTGAAGTGGTCCCGAACCGGATCATATCGGATATACTTGACAGGTTCCCGCAGGTGCAGGTCGTAAACGGGTACGGTTCCACCGAGACGCTGTCGGCAAATATCCGCTGTGTTGTCACACGGGAGATGGCTCTGAGTGACAAGCCGATCCCCCTGGGGCGCGCCGCGCCATATGCGCAGGTATATGTGACGGATGATGACGGAAACGTCCTTCCCGAGGGAGAGACGGGCGAGTTGGTCGTCGTTTCGGGCACAGTATGCGAGGGTTATCTGAACGACCCGGAGCGGAATAAATCCTCCTTTTTTGTCGCGGAAAACGGCATGAGAGGCTTCAGGACCCGGGACCTCGCTCGTATCGAAGACGGCCTGGTTTATTATGTCGGCCGAAAGGACAACCTTGAGAAAGTTGGGGGTTACCGGGTCGAGATCGAGGAGGTCGAAAGGTGCCTTAAAAAGGTCGATATCGTATCTGAATGCGCGGTCGTGCCCGCTCAGAGCGGCGGGCATACCGTAATGCTTGTGGCATACGTCGTTCTGAGACAGGGGAGCCCTTCAGGGCTCAGTACGGTAATAAAAATAAAGAAGGATATGGCACAGACGGTCCCGGGTTACATGATCCCGCAGAAAATAGTTTTTCTTGACAGGATGCCTCTTAACGCGAGCAACAAGATAGACAGGGCCCTGCTGAAAGAGCGCTCGGCCATCACCGGAAAATAAAGCCGCTAAGGCCGGAGCGAGGTCATTTATTGTCCGCCCGGAATCAAAAAATCATCTCCGGATGGATTCCACCCGGAGATGCCTCAGAGAAATATGTATGCCGGCCGGAAGATGCCTTACCTGTCTTTAAGCAGGTCTCTGATCTCTTCAAGCAGCACGGCTTCCTGAGACGGCGCGGGCGGCGCGGGAGGAGCTTCCTCGACCTTCTTTTTTCTGATGTACAGCAGCTTTATGAAGAAGAATACGGCGAGCGCGATGATTATGAAGTCCACAACCGATTGAATGAAAGAACCGTAGTAGATAGCGGATTCGGCGATGTCTCCGCTTGCGGGGGTTATTACGTACTTGAGTTCCGTGAAATTGACCCCGCCGAGCAGTACGCCGATAGCGGGCATCAGCAGATCGTTGACGAGAGAGGACACGATTTTGCCGAAAGCGCCGCCTATGATGACGCCGACAGCCAGATCTATCACATTTCCTTTAAGCGCGAATTCCTTGAATTCTTTGAGCAAACCGACGCCTTTTTTACCCATTGCTTATTCTCCTTATCAACTTTTCTTTTTGACAATGCTGCGGAGTCCGGCCAGCAGAGCATTTGGCCTTATTCACGCCTTTGCTCCCATAGGATAATAATAGAATAACCGGATGTATATGTCAAACGATGTTTTAGGCGGACCGGGCAGAAAAAGCCCCGCAGGGGCGGAGGATGCCGTGCGCGCCCGCCGCGGGCAAAAGGGTATTATCCTTCCCGCGGGGCTGTGAGTGTGACTATATCACAAAACATTAGGGCATTTTATGTTTATAATGATAAATATCCCGCGGCCGGTCCCGAACAGGCGGCCGGCAGACACGACGGTGCGCCGGTCTGTGAGGAGCCGCAGAGCGGAGAACAAGGAGCATGTACGGGAGGAGGCTCCGCCCCGGCCGGCTCCTGTGATCCATAAAACCAAGAAAAACAAATAATAAAGAAAGAGGTATAGAAGGATGAAAAAATTCACGCTGGCAGAAGCAAAGGAGATCGCGGACAAGCTCGGTATCGATTTCGGGAAGGTCGGTTTCACGCTTGAGGAGTATCTCGAGGGCATCAATATAGAGCTTGAGCACGGAACTGTGGACCCCGAAACAAACGTCACCAACGATGACCCGATCGTAACCGGCAAGATAGCCCTTGCCCACCTGAACGAGGTCCCGATCTACTACAATGAGGATATAGGCCTGGAAGCCTGGGAGCACGCTGTGGAGCATTTCAAAGGCGACCCGAAGGGCAAAAAGATCCAGATCGTATAGTATCCCACACCTGAGATAGCCGATACCGCGCAAAGACGTAATGTGTCTTTGCGCGGTATCGCTCTGCGTCGGCAGAAACTCCGGACCGCTCCCCGCGGTGATCCCCCCCCGGGGCTTGCGATGAAAGGGTGATCCGCCTCTGCTCTTGGTTTCTCCGTCTTGCCCAATATATCGGGATCCCGCACCGAAGCCGCGGCTCCGGGGGCCGCGGCCTCAGGGAGAGATTGCGTATAGCAAAATGCAGAAGATATGATATAGTAAATAATTAATAATGTATGATCCGAACTTTCCGGGGTGAATTACTTCGTTCGAGCTGGTGGTATAATGAAAAAATGGTACTTGATACTGGCGATATTTCTTCTTGCGATCATTCTGGGTGTCGGTATGCCTCTTTTCAGAAGCCATAAGATCAATTCCTTTCGCGATGAGATGAGCATTCACCGCGCGGTGCACGAGGTATACGGCAACACAAAGGGGGAGACAAGGGAAGGCGCCGTACTGTTGAGCCCCGCAAACGTATATTACTTTGAAAAAGCGATAACCCACTCCGGGCTGAATTACCGCTTTTTTAAACCTGACGTAAACGGTCGGGAGAGCGTGAAAGTGACCTGCGATGACGGCGCGGTGATAGAGATTTTCGACGCGGGGATGACAAAGAAGGGTAAAGATTCGG
>JAAYAR010000072.1 GCA_012719235.1 Clostridiales bacterium | reverse complement strand
CAGCTTTCCTAACATTTGAACACCTCCCGGAACAGAGCGTCAACGCTCATTCCCTTCTCTTCCCTGATGGCGTCGACCGAGTCATGCAGCACTATCTCGCCGCGGTTGATGAAGTACACCTCGTCGAGCACTTTCTCGACGTCCGAAATGATGTGGGTCGAGATGACCACGGCCGCCTCCGGGTTGTAGTTGCTTATGACCGTGTCCAGTATGAAGTCCCTGGCCGCGGGGTCCACGCCCCCTATCGGCTCGTCAAGGAGATAGAGGCCTGCCCTGCGGCTCATGACCAGGATGAGCTGCGCTTTCTCCCTTGTGCCTTTTGACATCTGCTTTACTTTCTGCTTTAGGGGTATCCCGAGCCGCCCGAACATCTTCTCCGCGGCGTCGCGCCTGAAATCCGTATAGAAATCGCGGTAGAAATCGAGCAGCTGCCCCGCCGACATCCACAGGGGGATGCAGGTGCGCTCCGGCAGGTATGACACAATGGCCCGCGTGTTCCTGTCCGGCGCCGACCCGTTTATGAGCAGCTCGCCGCCCGAGGGCGTCAGCAGCCCGTTCGCCAGCTTCATCAGCGTCGTCTTGCCGCTGCCGTTGGGCCCCAGCAGCCCCACGATGCGGCCCGGCTCGATCGATATATTCACTCCGTCAAGAGCCCGGACCTGGCCGAAGCTCTTATCGAGATCTCTGCACTCAAATATCGGCATTATGATCCCTCCTTCGACGCCTGTTCGCTCACAAGGGCCGCTATCTCGTCCGCCCCGTATCCGAGCCTTGTCATTGCTTCAAGAAAATCCTTTATTTTTGCCCGGGCGAGGTCTTTTTTTGTTTCCTCAATCATTTCGTGATCCTCCGTTACATATCTTCCTGAAGTCCTCTGGGCGTTTACCAGTCCCTCCCTCTCGAGCTCCGTGAATGCTCTCTGCATCGTGTTCGGGTTTACGCCGGCCTCCCCGGCCAGATCCCGGACGGACGGGAGTTTCCCGCCGGGCGGGAATTCGCCCGAGACTATACCCAGCTTTATATGCTCGATAAGCTGTGAGTATATCGGCGCGTCGCTTCGCAGCTGCCATTTCATTCAAACACCTCCTGCGCTGTATTATTGTATTACGCTACTAGTACATTAACACAATAATACAATTTGTCAAGAGGTTTTTCAGAAAAATTTCCGACTTTGAATATCTGTCCTGAGACGAAAAAAACCCGCGGGTACCCTGCGCGCGGCGGCGCACCCGTGGGGCGGTCTTGAATATCTGTCCGGCCGGTATATAATGGTATCACCGGATCATCGATTTTAACAGGAGGCGGGACTATGGAAATAAGAGAGTACAACGAATACGGGCGCAGACTTGAGCAGCTGCTGCTCCTGAGATATTCGCCGATAGCCCTGAAGCTGCTGCGCGAGGGCGACCCGATACCCGAGGGCACCCTGCGGCCGCTTTACGACCTGGGCGAGCACCTCGCTATGTGCCAGGCGTTCGCGAAAGTCAGGCGCGACAGGGCGGCGCTCACGATGCTCAAGGAGGATCACTGGTGCGTATGGCCCCTCGTGTCCTACGGGCTCGTGACCGTCGGCGAGGAGGACTACGGCGAGCTGGGGACGAAGCTCTTTGTCAGCGACCCCCAAAAAGGCGTCGAGTATTTCCGGAACGACTACCCGCGCCTCAATGAGAGCGGTATCGCCGGATTCTCCGTCGCGCCGCTCGCGAGCTGCACGTTCGTGCCGGATATCGTCTGTACCTACTGCCGCCCCGCCCAGATAAGGAGCTTCCAGATGGCGGCGAAGTTCCATTCGGGAAAGATGCTCGAGCTGCGGCTCGACCCCGTGGACTCCTGCGTGCACTCGACTATCCCCGTCCTGAACGGTCAGGACTACAACATAACGTTCCCCGACCCGGGCGAATACGAGCGCGCTCTGGCCGGCGAGGATGAGGTCATGTTCACGATGCGCTCTGAGAAGCTGCCGGAGATAGTGAGCGCGCTTGAGTTCCTATGCCGCGCGGGTTTCGGGTACAGGGAGCTCTCGATGGACATGCGCGGCGACTCCGCCAGGCCGAAATTCTACAACGACTATTTTAAAAAATGGGGGCTTGACACGGGCAAAGAGTGGAAGAAATGATGATCGCTCCGGCCTTCTCAGTCACTTCGCGCCGCCCACCATCTCGAGAAGCTCCCGCACAGTCGTGCCGGCCCGGACCCCGAAGCGGTGCATATCTATAAGGCTGCGCGGATTGCCTCTCTTCACCGTGTTTATCCCCGGGTCGGTCGTCAGCGTCACGCGGACCCCGAGGCCCGTCAGAACGGACCGCGCCAGGCGGTCTCTTGCTCCGAGAGGGTATGCCACGGCGATCACTTCCTGCCCGGTCGCGGACTCGATCTCCCGCGCTATCCTCTCGTGGTCGTTTTTTAAAAACTCCGTGTAGCTGCTTTTGCTCTCCCCGCGCAGCCTCAGTATGTTCTCCCGCGCGGGCCGGGTCTCGAAACTCGCCCACTGGTGCATGTCGTAGGTGTGGCTCTGAATGCTGATGAGGCCCGTTTCGACCATCTCCCGCGCCTGGTCGTAATCAAAGCGGGGGATCGTCGAATAATCGGTGTCCTTGTACGTCGAGCGCCCCACCAGCGTTCCGATAACAAATATCGTGGCTTTCATGCCGAGTCGCTCCAAAACCGGGAACGCCGACTCGTAATTGCTAAGATACCCGTCGTCGAACGTGATGACTACCGGCTTCTCCGGGAGCGGCTCCCCCCTCTCCACAAAAGCGAGCAGATCAAAAAAGCTCACGGTCGTATAGCCGTTCTCATCGAGCGCGCGCATATGCTCCTCAAACGCGCTCCGGGAGATATTCGTCGACTCGTCGCCCGTGTCGCTTATATTGTGGTACATGAGTATCGGCACCTCAGCCGTTTTCACGGCTGCAGGCTGCGGCGTACCGTCGCCGCCCGGGGGGCCTCCCGCTTCGGCTCCGGGCAGAGCGCGCCCGCAGGCGGCGCAGGTCATCAGCGCGGCCGCGAGCAGCAGCGTTGACAGCAGTTTAAATGCCCTTTTTCCTGACGGCATAACAATACCTCCCGGATTCGGTGCGGTCCCGGGCCATGCGGCCCCGCCCGGATAAAGCGCACAGGTCCCCTTCCGGGCCGTGCACGCGACTGTGTCATTATAAACGCAAATCTCTGTAATTAAAAGCGCCGCCGGAGTATTATTGACGGTGAAGGGGAAATTATCCTCCCCGCCCGGGAGGGCTGCGCGCAGCCCTGATCATGCGCCCGTACCATATCTTTTAATCGCTATTTGACAAATATGAACAATGTGATATAATAAGCAGCAAATAAGAAAGGCATGGTATTTTTCTTGGACGACTCGCCTGACCCGGAACGAACGCGGGCCAAATTTAAAACGATACTAAGACAACACGATGACAGGGCGAATGCATAGGCGCCTTGTTTTGTCGTGTTCTTTTTTGCGCCCTGAGGGCGCAGACCGGGAAATAATACCTTTGGTTTATAAACTGCGCGCGGAGAAAAATAGTATCCGGAGCGGAACGTCTTTCTTCGCGGCGATCACGTATCATTAAGGGAGGTTTTGAATTGTCCGGCAACGACCTGTCCCGGCAAATCATCCTGCAGCTGGCGCTTATTTTGCTGAACGCAGTCTTCGCGTGCGCCGAGATAGCCGTCATATCCATGAACGACAACAAGCTCGCAAAACTCACGTCACAGGGCGACAAGCGGGCAAAACGTCTGACAAAGCTGACGTCGCAGCCCGCGAGGTTTCTGGCGACGATCCAGGTGGGCATAACTCTCGCGGGATTTCTCGCGAGCGCCTTCGCGGCGGACAACTTCTCCGGCCGCCTCGCCGATAGCCTGATAAAATTGGGGGTTAACGTCTCTCCCGAAGCCCTGAGGACCATCTCCGTCATAATCATAACCGTTATTTTGTCCTATTTCACTTTGGTTCTGGGGGAACTCGTGCCGAAGCGGGTCGCCATGCGGAAGGCCGAGAAGCTGGCGCTCGCCATGTCCGGATTCATATATTTCATCTCCAAAGCGTTCGCTCCCGTCGTATGGCTCCTGACTGTGTCCACAAACGGTCTGCTGCGCCTGTTCGGCGTCGACCCCACCGAGAACGACGAGGAGGACACCGAAGAGGAGATACGCATGATGGTCGACGTCGGCACGGAGAGAGGCACGATCGACCAGGACGAAAAAGATATGATCCAGAACATATTTGAATTTGACGATACATCGGCGGCCGATATCATGACCCACCGCACGGAGGTCACGGTCCTCTGGCTCGACGAGGACGACGAGCAGTGGGAAAAGACGATAAACGAGAGCCGCTTTTCGGTATATCCTATCTGTTTTGAAAGCCCGGACGACATCGTGGGAGTGCTCTACGCGAAAGAATATTTCAGGCTCAAGGACAAGTCCCGCGACAACGTCATGGACCAGGCCGTCAGGGACGCGTATTTCGTCCCCGAGACGATCCGCACAGACGTGCTGTTCCGCAACATGAAAAAGACCCGTAACCATTTCGCCGTCGTCATCGACGAATACGGCGGCATGAGCGGTATCGTAACGATGAACGACCTGCTAGAGCAGCTCGTCGGCGAGCTTGAAGACGACATATCGGTGCCCGAGGAGGAGCCCCTGATCGAGGCTATCGACTCCAATACCTGGCGGATAAGGGGTATTGCCCCTCTCGAGCTGGTGTCAGAGAAGCTCGGTATCGAGCTCCCCGAGGACGACTACATCACCTTCGGGGGCCTGGTATTCGGCATCCTCGGCACGATCCCGAGCGACGGCAGCACCCCGGTCATCGAGGAATTCGGCCTTGTCATAAAAGTGACCGAGATAAAAAACCACAGGCTGGAGAGCGCTGTCGTCTACGTTACCGAGGATATCAAAGCGGCCGTCCAGTAAGAGCGCCTTTTTTCTGTCGGCGCCGCATAGGCGATGGGGTTAAAAGTGAGGGCCTGCCACTTTCGGCAGACCCTCGTTTTCAAATCTTATTCAGCTTCTATGCGGTAACTTGTTTTGCTTTTTTTGCATTCCTGGCCTTTTCATCTATCGTGCGCTGCACCAGAAGATCGTCGGTGGGCAGGCCGGCCGCTTCTCTGAGCTTGTTATCATATCTTGCAAGGCGACTGGGGTTGAACAGGGTCAGACATACGAGAGCGATGATAGCCATGATCCCGATAAACACGAACGCGCCGTTGTATGTAAACCGGCTGGCGATGACAGCTATAATGAAGGGGAATGCCGCGCCTATTACGGTCCCCAGCGGGGGAGCGCCGGAGAAGACGGAGGGAAAGTCCTCCTGACGCCAGTAACGCACGACGCCGCTCAGACCGAAGTTTGATGAGGCCCCCATGAAAATACCCAGCAGCAGGCAGGCGACAACGACGCACCAGACGTTGTCGAACGCGCCGAAGATGCCTGCGGCCAGCATCATAATGGCCGTTATCCTCACTGCGAATCTTGTGCCGTATTTTGTATCAATTATGCCCAGGATCCAGCTGCCGGCGATTGCGAAAACCGCAAGGGCAAAGAGAACGGCGGAGTAGCCCTGGCTCATCAGAACGAAGCTTGGTATGGCCAGAACGCTAAGCTGCTCGTTGTAGCCCATCAGGACAGGGATGATCTGGACCATAAGCGCGATCGCGCAGGACAGCAGCAGGGAGTTGGGGATAGCGAGCAGCCACCAATCCAGGCAGCCCCAGATCTTGGAGCGTTTCCACACGGACTTTTCGCGGGCCTCCCTCTCGGCGGCCAGCATCTGGTTGGCCATTTCGGGCGTGAAGCTCTTGTCGTTGTCGCGGTAGGCTCCGACCTGCTCGGGGAAGTCCTTCAGGAATATGGCGCAGATGATGATGCCTACCAGGGACAGGATCCAGTAGGGAGAGAAGGATGAGACGGTAGCTACGAGCAGGGACGCGCCCTTGCCCAGTAACCCATAGAACTGGATCATGAACAGGTTAAGGCAGATACCTGTGACGATGGGGAAAGCTATGGTAACTATACCCATGACGGTGCCCTTGCGGCGGGGGAACCAGTTGCCGATAAGCATCGTGACAAAGAAGCAGCCCCAGATCTGAGTGGTGATCAGAACAAGCACGAATGCTATACACCACAGAGCGGCCTTTGTCGGAGGGATCACACAGATCAGAGCACAGAACACGAGAGCGACGATACCGATCATGATACCTACGCGCTTCATATTTTTTATGCGTCCTATGCGGGGCGCAATAATGAAGTAGGTGATCAGGTATCCGACAATTCCGCCGATCAGGTTCATCAGGGTCGTCGTCGTGGTACCGCCGTAGAACTGGCTCATCACATTCTGGGGGAAGTTCGTGAATGCGGTGTAGCCGGCGT
>JAAYAR010000071.1 GCA_012719235.1 Clostridiales bacterium | reverse complement strand
GGCACGTCAACAAAAAACCGGACAGTAAGCTAAGCAGTGATCAGGCGGCTGCTTGGGTAGCAGCCATGAGTGCCTGAATAGGTGCTTGAAATCCTAAGTGTTTCTGAACTCTGGCGCGGTTGTAAAATACCTCGATGTATTCAAAGACAACGCGCCTAGCCTGTTCACGGGTTTCAAACTTATGTGGATAGACGATCTCTTTCTTGAGAATCGAGAAGAAGCTCTCGCTCCAAGCGTTGTCGCCGGGCATACCCACGCGGGAAAAGCTCTGGCGGATTCCCAGGGTGCTGAGCAAAGTCATGACCTCCTTGGCTGTGTATTGACTGCCGCGATCCGAATGGAAGATGGTTCCCTGAGGGATATTCCAGCGCTTGTGGGCAGCCTTGATTGTATCGGCCACAAGCTGTTTGGTCATGCGCTCCTGCTGACACGAGGCCAGCACCACGCCAGTCGCGATATCCTTAATCTGGCACAGATAGTCAAACCCTTCGCCGGTGGGGATATAACTGATGTCGCTGGACAAGGCTTCAAAGGGCCTTGTGATTTCACGCCCACGCAGCAGGTTCGCATACCCGTCGCCCCGCGCCTTGCGGCTGTCGGTCAGCGGCTTGACCTTCTTCACATGCACCGAGCGCAAACCGCGCTCCTCCATCATCCGCTTCACTTTCCGAAAACTCGCCGTGCGCCCGCGCCGCCGAAGGATTCCGCAGATTCGTTCAGCGCCGTATGTCCCGCGCCCCAAGTGAAAGATGGCTTCCACCTCCTCTCCATACGCCTGAAGTGCTGCTTCCCGCGTCGGCAATGACTGCTTCCATTCATAATAGCCGCTTGTGGATACCCCGAAAAATCGTGCCCACCTTGCCACCGGATGCTCTTGGTGCGCCCCAATAAACGCATAGATTACCGATGGAGGCTTGCAAAGTAGGCGCTGGCCTTTTTTAGCATGTCGATCTCAATGGCCTGCTCCGCGTTCTGAAGCCGCAGCTGTTTGTTTTCCTCTTCCAGCGTCGCATACCGCGTTTTCTCCCCCTCCGGCGTATACTTCGCACGCCAACGGTACAGCATCCCATCCGCGATACCCAAATCCCGAGCAACCTCGGCCACCGATTTGTTGGCCGCATAGCTCAGCTTGACGGCGTTTTTCTTGAATCCTTCATCATATTGCTTGCGTGTAACGGACATTCTCGTTCCTCCTGTTCCTGTTGCAGTATGTAGAAAATTGAGCGCGTGGGTTGACCGGGAGTGGCCGCCGTGCCAGGCTTTCTGCCGGGCAGCCCCTCGCAAGGGGCTTGCCCTTTAGCTGCCCACCGCACGGCGGCGGAGGCTCCATGTCAACCCCTTGAGCGCTCCATTTTCGCTCGGTCTACTGCTTAGCTTCCTGTCCGTTATTGTAGCATAGACCCCTTATATGGACAACGCAGGAGGCAAAAGTGCAACTCTTATTTAACAGGAAATTATCTTACTCGCTGAACACTGCGAGCGATTGATATTGCCTCGCTCATCTCTCCGTCAAACATAATGACAAAGTAT
>JAAYAR010000005.1 GCA_012719235.1 Clostridiales bacterium | reverse complement strand
TTGTCTCCGAGGAGCAAGGGGAGCGTTCGCAGTATGAGTTTCAGGTCGAAAAGAAAGCTTCTCTCCCTGATATACCTGAAATCGAGCATCACCATCTCGCTGAACTGGATAGAGTTCCTCCCGCTTATCTGCCACAGCCCCGTCATACCGGGTTTCACTGCCAGCCTCATGGAATGCCAGCCTTCATACCGGGAAAATTCCCAGACGAGAGGCGGCCTTGGGCCGACAAGGCTCATATCCCCTTTTAGTACGTTGAACAGCTGCGGGAACTCGTCAAGGCTTGTCTTGCGCAGGACCTTCCCGACCCTTGTTATCCGGGGATCGTCCTTAATCTTGAACATATGCCCCGTCATCATGTTCTGCTTATGTAACTCCGCGAGCTTTACGTCGGTGTCTTCGGCCATAGTGCGGAATTTATACATCACGAACACCTTGCCGTTCAGCCCAACGCGCTTTTGACAAAAAATGACGGGTCCGGGCGAATCCAGCTTTATGGCAGCGGCAATAACAAGGAAAAGGGGCGCGAGAAGCACGGCCCCGATCGCCGCAATTAAAACGTCCGCCGCCGATTTCAGTGCCGGGTACATCAGTCTTTTACAGCGCAGCAGTTCTGTTCGGGGAAAATATAAGTAATCGCTTATATAGTGCATGCAATCACTCCATACAATGCCGCAGCCTCACCGATCCCGTGCAGACCGTTCGGGAGACTAAGCGGCCGTGTATCGTCAGCCGGGTTTTAGAACATGACGATTATAATCACTCTTTGGACGAGAATTTTGTTGCAAGCAGTCGCTGTCTCAATGTATAACAATAATATCCGCTCCATATGCGGGAAATCAGCAGCAACGGGAGAGATAAGATGATCAGCACATATAACCAGATATGCCCTGTCTTATTCGGGCCGGGTTCTGTCAGCCGGCTCTCGGAAAAGGTCAAAGAGCTCGGCGGGTCAAGTGCGCTATGTGTTTTCGACAGAGGCGTCGAAGCGTCCGGGATCTCGGAGAAGATCGTCTCACAGTTGAATAACGAGGGTATACGCGTCGTGCCTTTCGGAAACGCCATGTCCGACGCGCCGGCAGAATCGATTAACGAGGCCGGGAGACTGGCGCAGGCGGAAAAAGTCGACATCGTCATCGGGATCGGCGGCGGCAGCTCCCTCGACACGGCCAAGGCAGTGACGATCCTTGTGGAGAATCCTCTGCCGATCGAGCAGTATCTGGTGAGCGCCGGCGGCAAATACACATCCACGATACCTCTTATCCTGATCCCCACAACGTCCGGGACAGGCTCGGAATGCACCCTGATGGCCGTCATTCACGTGCATGAGACGCAGATGAAGGATTCCGTCCTGCGGGCGGCAAACCTCGCGATCGTAGACCCGGAACTTACGCTCACCGCCCCCAAGGCGGTCACGGCGGCAGCGGGGTTTGACGCGCTGTCCCACGCCGTGGAGGCCCTGACGTCTACACGCCGGAATCCGAAATCTGATATTCTTGCCCTGTCTGCCATTGAGCTCGTAGCCGGGAATCTTGAAAAAGCGTACCTGGATGGCGACGACCTGGAGGCCAGGACCAACATGAGCCTTGCCAGCAATATTGCCGGAATCGCTTTCAATGACGCGCTTGTCCACTTCGGCCACGCCGTCGCGCATGAATTCGGCGTCATATTCCATATGCCCCACGGCCTGGCCTGCGCTCTGACTATCCCCGAGGTCATACGGTCAGCATCAGGCGTCTTCCCGGAGAAGACTAAAAAAATCGCCCGGGCTCTCGGGCTGAGTCTGCCGGACAGTGCGACCGGACGGGAGGCGGGTGAAGCGGCGGCAGAAAAGGTCAGGGAACTCATGCGGAAGCTCGATATCAAGCCCCTCAGCGCCCAGGGGATATCCCGGGAGGACGCGGTCGGCTGCGCGGAAGGCGCTTTCAGGAAAAACCCGTTCGTCGAATTCTCGCCGGAGCATCTCGATCCTGCCGGACTTGCAGAGCTGATAGGCATGATCTACGACAATTATCGTTAACTTCGAGCGCAAAAACCCGGGACACCCGGTATCGGTACGATCTGTAATTCAGCCGCGCGGGCGCCGCGGTATTTTCGCTCGGTTCGGCGTTTTGCGTGTGATCTTCGCGCGATCGAAAGGGTGGTGCTTATGACGTGCCGCAGATGCGGGAGCCAAAACGTCGCCGTGCAGGCGGTCACAAATGTGAGGACAAAGCACAGGGGCTGTATAGGGTGGGCCTTCTGGATATTGCTGGCCTGCTGCACCGTCGGGCTGATCCTCATAATCCCGGCGCTGACAAACAGCAGGACAAAATCAAAGACCCACACGGAGGCGGTGTGCCAGGCGTGCGGGTACAGATGGAAAGTATAGACATGTCGGGCCGGACGATACTGCCTGACGGGTAATTGTTACCCCCCGGGTATATCACCGGTCCTCATCTTTTTCGGTATCGTGACGGTAAAGCGGCTCCCCCGATCCTGTTCGCTGTCAGCCGTTATCGTGCCTCCGTGCGCCGTGGCGATCGATCTGGCAATAGTCAGCCCGATACCGGAACCGCCGGTCTTGCGGCTGCGGGACTTGTCCGCGCGGTAGAAGCGCTCAAAAATAAACGGGAGCTCGTTTTCGGGGATCCCTGTACCTCCGTCAATTACCCGAATAATACCGTCCGCGGCTGTATCGGTCACCTCAATGCTGATATGCCCGCCCTCGGGCGAGTATTTTATCGCGTTTGACAGGAGGTTCGTGACCACCTGAAGCATGCGGTCCCTGTCCGCGTCCACTACGGACGGGCCGCCCCCGATAGAGAGCGACAGGCTCTTTTTCGCAGCTTCCGCCTTCAGGTTTTCTCCCGCCGTCCGGGCGATCTCGGACAGATCCACGGGCGACTTGTTCAGCTTCAGATCGCCGCCCTCTATCTTTGCCAGATTCTCCAGATCCGACACAAGTTTTCCGAGGCGCACGATCTCCTCATGGCAGCTCTTCAGCCGTTCCGGCGTTATCTGCCAAAGCCCGTCTATCATCGCCTCCAGATGGGATCCTACCGCGCTCAGGGGTGTCCGAAGCTCATGCGCCACATCCGTCGTGAGTCTCTTTCTCAGATTCTCCTGATCGCCGAGCGCACCCGCAAGGCAGTTTACCGCCGTGACAAGCTCATTCAGTTCCCGCGTTTTTGTACCGCTCTCGAAGCGGATGTCGTAATTCCCCCGCGCGATCTGCGCGGCGATATCCGCCGTAACGGTCACGGGCCGGGAGATGCGGCGGGCGAGAAGGCTCCCCGCGATGACGGAGAACAGCGCCGCCAGGATACCGGTCAATAGCAGCGCGACAGACAGAGCGCGGATGAACCTGAACTCGTTATCACTGAAAAAATACGGGCCGTAATACATTATTGATACAGAGCCAACGTTCCTGCCGCCATGATCGATATCAAAGGTGTGCGTTACAAAGCTCCCGGCCCTTTTGGCTCTCTCCATTCGCGCCGATATCTCGCCCATTATCTGACCGCACAGGGAGACGTCGTGGTTTTCGGCGTCCCACAGGACGGCCCCGTCAGCGTCGTACATTTTCAGGATATAGCCGTCGTAGAGCGAATACATTCCGATGGTATGCAGGGAATCCTCGTTCCAGGTGCGTGTCAGTACGTTATACTGCGATGCGACGTCATCCGCGATGCTCTCGCTCCGGGCGATCTCCTGCCTCGCGACGTATTTTTCAAATTCGCGGTTGATGAACCAGTAGGCGAATATACTCGACAGCAGGACCGTAAAGAGCAGGACCAGCAGTATGGACAGCGAGAGCTGCGCCCGCAGAGACCGCATCATCTTATTCACCTCCGAACTTATACCCCAGCTTACGGACGGTCAGAACATAGACGGGGTTCCTTGGGTCGTCCTCTATCTTCTGGCGCAGGTTCTTTATATGGCTGTCTATGGCGCGGTCATAACCGTCAAATTCGCCGCCCAGCGCCACTTCAATGAGCTCCTCCCGGGAAAACACTTTGCCTGGGTACTTGATAAGCGCCGCCAGGATCTTGCTCTCATTGGGCGTCAGGCTTACGGACTTCCCCGCCTTCATGAAGACGCCCTTCTCAAAATCCACGGACAGGTCCCCTCCGCGAAACGAGTTGCGGGTGATAAGGGGCACCAGGTCGTCCTGCGACCGACGAAGCACGGTTTCCACCCGCGCGGCCAGTTCCTTCAGGCTGAAGGGCTTTGTGATATAGTCGTCCGCGCCGATCGCGAGGCCTTCAAGCAGGTCGTCTTCTTCCGACTTGGCAGTGAGCATTAGTATCGGTACGCGGGACTTTCGGCGGATGGCCCTGCAGACCTCCTCACCCGAGGTGTCAGGCAGCATGAGGTCCAGAACGACTAGCGCGATATTCTCGGCTTCGAATATCCCGAGCGCCCTGCGCCCGCTCTCGGCCTGAAACACGCGATAACCCCTGTTCTCCAGGAGAGAGGTCACCACCTCAAGTATCTTTGGCTCGTCGTCTACGACAAGTATGTTTTTGCTCAATTTCGGCATTGCATCCACTCCGGTGTGCCAAGCCATTCGACGCATGTCGCCGAACGGCTCGGTATCGATCAGTTTTCAAAAATCAGCCGCGCGCACGCAGCAGAATTTTCGAAATTTCGCCTCACTGCGAAAGGACTTTATTCCGGATAATCTTTGGGGGTCCGTGATTTCCGCGGACCCCCGTATTGCGGTTACACCACGTCGTAACCCTGATCTTCTATCTCCGCCTTGATCTTGGGCAGCGCGGTCTGCGCGGGGTCGTGTTCCACGGTGACGGTACGGGCCTTCAGATCGACCGCTACGCTCCCGACTCCCGGCAGGGCGCCCACCGCCTTCGTAATAGCTCTGACACAGTGCTCGCAGGACATGCCTTCCACTTTCAGTACCGATTTTTCCATTGTAAATACCTCCTTTTATTTCAGGTCAAAGGGTTTCAGAAATTTATAAACATCCACCGTCGCTCCGTGATCCTCCATCGGCACCTGCGCGTAGACCCAGCCGACCGTCTTTTCCGGGTCTACGCCCGCCGCTATCAACGGTTCGGGGTTGAGGACAAACACGATATCCTTATCCTGAGCCTCCCCCGTCACGATGTTTACCGAAAGATCCCTCGCCCATTCAAACATGTTGCCGCCGCCCAGCTTCACGCCGTAATGGTCCATGGCGGCGTGGTAGTT
>JAAYAR010000070.1 GCA_012719235.1 Clostridiales bacterium | reverse complement strand
CTTCCGAATAAGATCCAATTATTCTTCTGTACATCGATCTCCCCGTTCGGGGCGTAGATAATACAATACATCACAGGATTATTGCCTTTAATGGTGATATTTTTCTCCGAGAAGATAAAGACAGGCTCATCCGCCGTGCCGATTTTGACCTTGTTGCCGGTGATCGTAATATTACCGGTGGCATAAATAAATCCGCTTCCGGTTATGTTATTCCCCGATATGGTAACATCACCTTCGACGTATATCGATTGATTGAGGTCCAGTTTATTACCATCGAAGGTCTGGTTTCCCGTATACTTTTTCGGGGCCGATGTGACCTGTTCCAGCAATGCTTCTTTGAAGTCTTCCGGTATAGTGACAACAGGTGCGGCATCATCCAGACTGCCTATGGAGTTATAACCGGCTTGATAAACACCGGATGCAGCCTCGACTCTCGTTACATTAAGATGTTTACCCAGATATAACGTATTATTTGTATGAATAACTCCGAAGCATTCACTTTGGCCGGCTTTGCCTACATGCAGCGGTATAGATGTGCTTTCGGAGAAAATTGCGTAATCTGTGAATACTCTTGGAAGATTAACCACTTTACCGGCAACCGCTCGTGCGGTTACATCTGTATCCGTAAACCCCAGAAGCCGCGCAAACGTATATTCGACATTTTTAGTGCATCTGACCTCGAGCTTGTCTGAGTCGGGAAAGGTTACTGTTACGTCTGAAGAACGGACACCGTTCATCTCGGCATATCTGATCGCTGCGCTTTTGGCGGCGGCCGTATCCGGCAGATCCTGCACACCTGCCAGGGCTGCAGCATCCGCTGCACTCTGCAGATCCCATTTTACAACGGAAACTCTGCCGATATCAATTACAAGGGCCGCAAATCCGCATAAAACGACAAACAATAATGCGAACAGGACCGTTACCTGGCCGGACTCGTTCTTCATCAGCTTGCATCCAGAGAGCATAACACAATCCTTTCCCGGTAGGATATCATGCTTTGAGTAAATCATCGGACATATCCCGATACGGTTCATGTCGACCATTTACTTAAGCAGACTGTCAAGACACATTAAAGACAAGTTAATAATAGTGCATTATATTAATTTAGCCATAAAAAGTCAAGGGACTTATGGGAAGTTTACTAAAGGTTTATAAGATTTCTCCTATTATTTTAATCGGTTGGTGCAAGCCGGACGGTGTTCGGCTGCGTTAACGAGCAATTCCGACGTTGATCGTCAAAAACCGACACCTCCAAATAACGGATCCGGCAGCATGCGGCGGAACTTTGCGAAATAAAACATCCAATAAATATAACCGAAAGAAGATGATAAAATGTCGGAAACCACACTTCACGTGAGAACACTTCAGGATCAGCCCGGCGCCCTGTATATCGAATTTGATAATCCGCCAATGAATCAGTTCACAACGGAGCTCTGGAGCAGTCTGGCCGCCGCGCTGCGAAAAGCGCGCACGGATGACTCCGTGCGGGTCGTCATTTTAACGGGCGCCGGCGAGCGGGCCTTTTCCGCGGGGCTTTCCATGGACATGCTGGACGAGCTCAAAAGCGACGAAGACTCGGCACTGATCTATTCCCTCGGCTTTGAGATCCGTGAGGCGATCTATGCTCTCGGCAAGCCCATAATTGCCGCAGTGAAGGGCAACTGCGTCGGCGGCGGCTTCGAGATAGCCCTCTGTTGTGATCTGATATATGCCTCGGAGGATGCGAAATTCATGCTGCCCGAGATGAATATAGGCCTCGTTCCGGGCTGCGGCGGCGCTATACATCTAGCTCAGAAGATCCCCTTCAACCGTGCTTTTGAGATGATCCTCTTTGGCGACAGGCTCACTGCCGAAGAGGCGCTGCGGCTTGGACTTATCAATAAGGTTTTTAAAAAGGATGAGTTCGACGCATCGCTCAGGTCCGTTGTCGATAAAATACTGAGCAAACCGCCCGTTGCTGTCCGGGCGCTCAAGGAGCTTATGGCGCACACCGTTGTCTCCGTTAACGAAGCGGCGGCCCTGCAGATCGAGCGCCGCCTCGCGGTCGATCTTATGAAGACGCAGGATTTTAAGGAAGCCGTATCTGCTTTCCGTGAAAAACGCAAGCCGAGATTTATCGGGAAATAAAGCCTCCCCAGGCCTTCCCCTTGGAGGGGAAGGCGGTCGGCGAAGCCGACCGGATGAGGTAATTGCCTTCCCCTTGGAGGGGAAGGTGGTCGGCGAAGCCGACCGGATGAGGTGTCAACCCTCAACGCCACCTCATCCGCCTCACTTTGTTCGGCACCTTCTCCTCAAAGGAGAAGGCATGGGTGGTCGGCGAAGCCGACCGGATGAGGTGTTCATCCCTCAACACCACCTCATCCGCCTCACTTTGTTCGGCACCTTCTCCTCAAAGGAGAAGGCACGGGCGGTCGGCGAAGCCGACCGGATGAGGTGTCAGCATTCCCCTGATGAAAGCATGTAACAAACCTCAAAGCCGCTCACGCCATTCGCGGCTCGTCAGGCAGCGGCTTAAGACCAAAAAGATCCCCCGCGATGCGCCCGTATCGGCGTGTCCGGGGGAGTCTGTACTGTATAAATTCATTTATCTGTCTTGTCATTTATCGGCAGGTCCCGAACAGTAGGCTTGTTCTCCAAGCCCGATCTTCATGAGACCGCTTTATCTACCAGTTTTGTTCCCGGCGTGTATTTCTGGCTCAGGACCCTGTCGACGGCCCTCGGCAGCGAAATATCCGGTCTTGCTGTGCGCATCAGAATCTCTCTGTCTTTTTCGGAGAGGCGGTTCAGTTTGTCGTTCAGCTGGAAAATATCAAGCTCGCGGGGGATCGTGCACTTGAACGGCGTTTCGCCT
>JAAYAR010000069.1 GCA_012719235.1 Clostridiales bacterium | reverse complement strand
CTGGAGAATTGCGTCATAGGTCAGGTCAAAGTGCTCGGCCGGAAAAAGGAGGAGTCCAGGGAGACAGCCAAGCGCTGCCTTGACAGCGTCGGCATGCTCCAGTTCATAAACGCGAAGCCGCGCCAGCTCTCGGGCGGACAGAAGCAGCGCGTCGCTATCGCCAGGACACTCGCAATGAACCCCGAGGTCATTCTGTTCGACGAGCCGACCTCGTCTCTCGACCCCGAGATGGTCGGCGAAGTGCTGAACGTAATGAAAGCTCTGGCGGACGAGGGCTACACCATGATCGTCGTCACGCACGAAATGGATTTCGCGAACGAGGTCTCCGACCGAGTGATATTTATGGACAAGGGGGTCGTCGTTGAAGACGACAAGCCCGAGGTGATCTTCCGCGCCCCCAAAGCGGCGAGAACGAAAGAATTTCTGGCCAGATATTTTAAAAACTGAGCACAGTTCATTCAAATGCCCCGGGCTGCAGGCCCGGCAAAAACGGCAGCCTCTGCTTGGATCAACGGCGGCAGATACTGAGACGAAGACCGCTGCGGAGGTTACCCGAAGATCTGTCTGCGCTGCGGCAAGGCGGGGAGATGCTCCCCGCCTTTGGTCACGGCGAATTATCAACATTCCCGGGAGGATAAATGGAATTCAAAGAACTCAATTTGATACAACCCCTGCTCGACGCGGTTGAGAGCGCAGGCTACCGGACGCCGACGCCTATTCAAACGGCCACGATCCCCCTTGTTCTGGCGGGCCGGGACGTTCTCGGCTGCGCGCAGACCGGGACCGGCAAGACGGCGGCCTTCGCGCTGCCTATACTGCAAAGGCTCGCCGGTACCGAAGGATCGGGGCGCTGCGGCGCCGGAAAGATAAGGGCGCTCATCGTGACGCCGACAAGGGAGCTCGCCATACAGATAGGCGACAGCTTCGACGTGTACGGCAGCGGGCTGCCGCTGAAAAACAGCGTTGTTTACGGCGGGGTCAGACAGGCAGCGCAGGTCGAGAAGCTGAAAGCGGGAGTCGATATACTCGTGGCCACCCCTGGGCGCCTGAACGATCTCATCGACCAGGGTTTTATCAAGCTGGACGATCTGAGGATCTTCGTTCTCGATGAGGCCGACCGCATGCTCGACATGGGGTTTATAAACGATATAAGGAGGATACTGCGCCATATACCCGGGTCGCGCCAGACCCTGTTTTTCTCGGCCACGATGCCGCCCGACGTAGAGAAGCTGGCAATGTCGATCCTCCGCGACCCCTTAACCGTCAAGGTGGACCCGGTGACCAGCACCGTGGAGAGCATAAGACAGGTCCTATACTACGTGGATAAGGTCAACAAGAGCAAGCTCCTCGCCACGCTCATCAGCGGCCACGACGTGCGGAGCGCCCTTGTCTTTACCCGTACGAAGCACGGCGCCGACAAGGTCGCCAGGGATCTGACCAGGGCAAATATCAAAGCTATGGCTATCCACGGCAACAAGAGCCAGAACGCGAGACAAGCCGCCCTGACAAGTTTTATGCGCGGCGAGATAACCGCGCTCGTCGCGACGGACATCGCGGCCCGCGGGCTCGACATCTCGGAACTGTCCCACGTGTTCAATTACGACATCCCGGAGGATCCCGAGACATACATTCACCGCATCGGGCGCACGGGGAGGGCGGGGCTCTCGGGCGACGCCGTCAGTTTTTGCTGCTTCGACGAATTTGAGCGGCTCTTTGCCGTTGAGAAGCTCATCGGGTACCGGATCCCCACGGCCGAATCCCCCTATCCGATGGAGGTCTGCACTTACTCGCCTGAACCCGCGCGAAAATCCGGGCAGTCCTCGGGGCGACATCCGTCCCGAGGACGGAGGCCCCAGGGCGGTGAAAACAGGCGGCAGGCGCCGGCGAGTCCGAACACTCGCAAAGACCGGCGGCCCGATACAGACCCCGGAACGCAGAAAAGCTCCGCGGCCGCGTCACCGCCTCAGCCAAAGCAGCCGGCCGGCGGGGGCAGCAGCAGCACGGAACCCCCTCAGGGCGGCGCACCCCGCAGGCGCAGGCGCTACGGCAGCAGGTAGAGCGGCGCTGTGCGGCAACCGGCTCGCGGCTCCCCCCTCGCAGCGCGGTCCGGCAGCGCCTGCGGCCTCCTCCGGATGAGTCCGCCCGTTTATGAACGTCCCCGGGACAAAGACAGCATCTTTGTCCCGGGGATCTTCCGTTTTTCATCAGGCTTCCGTGTACCGCGCCTTCGCGCGAGCGCTCAGCCGCAGCGGAGCCTGCGCCCGCCCTTTCATGCGCTCCCAATGCGCTATATAAGGCAGTAATGTTCCGGCCTCTTGTTAAGGCAGTATGCTCCGATGCCTTTAAGCCCGAGGTGGGCGCTCAGAACGCAGCCTATGTGGCTTATGGTCGTGATGCAGCCGGGCAGCCCCTTCTTTATCAGCTCTTCAAGGGCTGCGGCCGAGACTATGTCGTCCGCGTGCGTGATCGACACGAGCTGCACCGGAAAATCCGCAGCCTTTGCGATTATCCTGCCCGCCACTTCCTCTATCGCCTTTCTCTTGCCGCGCATCATCTTCCTGAAGCAGATACTGCCGTTTCTGACGTCAAGCACCGGACGGATACCCAGCTTGCTCCCGACCGCGCCGACGATGCGGGGTATCCTGCCGCCTTTTGCGAGCCATTCGAGGTCCTCTACCGAAAACTCGTGCTCGATGTGCTCCGCCATAAATCTGACGGCGCTCTCGATCTGTTCAAACGGCGCGCCCGCATCGGCCATTTTCAGTGCCTGTAGAACGATGAGGCCGGTAGCTCCCGAACCCCCCTTGGAGTCGATGACGGCGATCTTTCTATCGGGGTATACCGCGGACAGTTCTTTCGCGGCCATACACGCCAGTGAAAAGCAATTCGACATTGTGCTTGAGAACGAGATATAGATGACGTCCCGGCCGCTGTCGAGACAGGATCTGAAGAGATCGTACGTCCTGTCGTACGGGATCTGGGCCGTTTTGGGGACTATCCCCCGGCTCATCGTTTCGTAGAGCTCGGAAACGTTTATCGTCTCGCTGTCAAAATACTCCCGGCCCTCTATCGTGATGACGAGCGGCAGCACTTTCAGCTCAAGGCCTTCAAGCAGACCCTCTTCAATATCGCAGGTGCTGTCGGCAATAATCTGTGTACTCATTTTTCTCTTCCTTTTCCGATTAACGGACCGGATTTTTATTATCTCAAAACACTGACAAAGCTGAGTTTATTTTACCGCCGAAGGCCGCGCGATTCAAGCGTTTATCCGCCTTTGTCCCGCTCCCCGGGCATGTTACAGTTCGACCGTCTTTGTTGCGATGCTTCTGCAGAATTCTCTGTCGTGCTCCACAAACACGATCGTCGGATTGTACGACAGCAGCAGACTCTCCAGCTGCATGCGCGAGAGTACGTCAATGAAATTCAGCGGTTCGTCCCAAACGAGCAGGTGAGCATTCATGCACAGGCTCCCGGCGATGAGCACTTTCTTTTTCTGCCCGCTGCTGAAATCCGACATATCCTTTTCAAACTGGGTCCTGGAGAAATCCAGCTTGCGGAGTATCGCTTTGAAAAGGCTCTCGTCAATGCCGTTCACCATAGCGTAGTCTGTCAGGTTTCCCCTGAGAAACGAGGTGTCCTGCGGCACATAAGACGTTATAAGGCGGCTCGCCTTTTGAAACCTGCCGGAATACGACAGCTCCCCGCCGCAGATGAGCTTCAGTACGCTGGACTTTCCCGCGCCGTTCTTTCCGCATATCGCTATGCGGTCTCCCCTCTCGACCGTGAATTTAACGCCGCCGCAGGCTTTCTTATCGCCGTAAAATATCGCGACGTCGTCAAGCTCGACAAAACGCTTCGTATAAAACCCGGGCTGGGAGATCTTGAGGCTCTGCGCGCTCTCGATGTTCTTAAGCAGCTTTGCTTTTTCTTCCGCCGCCGCTCTCCTGCGGCCTTCGATGGCTTTGGCGCGGCTCATCATTTTTGCCGACTTGTGGCCTATATTATATACCCCCTGTCAGGCTTAAGTCCGGAGTTATCAGTCGCGTATTTCGTCTTTTCGAGCTTGTCTGACCATGCTGCGGTTCGCCTGCCCGCGTCCGACAGCCGCCCGATCTCCTTTTTAAGCTTATCGTTTTCCGCGAGCTCGAAGTTGTCCCTGCGCTCCTTGTTTTGCAGCCAGGAAGAGAAATTGCCCCTCTGCAGCTCTATATCCGTCTTGTTTATTGACAGGATATGATCTATACACCCGTCAAGGAACGCCCTGTCGTGGGATACGAGTATGAAGCCGGCCTTTGAGCTAAGATACTCCGAAACTACCTCTCTGCCATGCATATCGAGATGGTTCGTCGGCTCGTCTATGAGCAGAAATCTGTTCTCTTTCAAAAACAGCGCCGCAAGCAGCACTTTTGTTCGCTCCCCTTCCGAAAGCGTCTCAAACGGGCGCTCGAGCACGTCCCCGCCGAGTTCAAGCAGATTGATCTCGCGCCGCAGTTCCCACTCTCCGGCTCCGCCCGCTATGGAGCGGAGGATCTCAAGCGTGCTCTCCGGGCCGGGCGGGACCTCGAACGGGAAGTATTCGAAATCGACGTTTGAGGTAATGCTGCCCCTGTACTCGTATTTTCCCTGAAGCAGCTTCAAAAACGTTGTCTTCCCCCGCCCGTTTCTGCCCGTGAAACCCAGCTTCCAGCTTGTGTCGATCCCGAAGCTGACATTTTCAAAAATATAGTCGGGGCTGCCGTCGTAAGCGAACGTAAGGTTCGATATTTTGATCAGTGATATGGTCGTCGCCCCCCTTTGGACCTCAGGCCGCGGAACTCTTGCGCCTGCAGGAGACTGATCAGTTAAATATAGCAAAAAATTCCGCAAAATACAAGCCGCCCGGGCTTGTTTGTGCCGCCTTGCGGCGCTCCCGCAGGGCCTTTCCCGCCGAGACCTTCCCCCGTGCGCCGCGCAAAATAACGCGGTGCCCCGGAAGCGCGTTTTGTGATAGAATATGCATAAAGGTTTCTGTGAGGTGGAGCGGCATGGGTATTTGTTATGTATTCGGCGCGATGGGATGTTCCTCCCTGCCGGAGATAAAGAGCGGCGACTTTGTTATCGCGGCCGACTCGGGGTATCTAAATCTGGGGACCGTCAAACCGGACGCGGTCGTAGGCGACTTTGATTCACTGGGCTTCGTGCCCGAAGGAACGCGCGTCGTAAGGCACCCGGCCCGCAAGGACGACACGGATATGATGCTGTCCGTCAAGCTCGGCCTCGCGGAGGGCTTCAGGAAATTCATCATCTACGGCGGGCTCGGCGGCAGACTGGACCACACGATAGCCAACATCCACGTTCTGAAGTACCTGCTCGAGCACGGGGCGAGGGGCTGCCTCGCGGGAGAGAGTGAGAATCTGATCCTCGTCGAAAACGGTGAAGCGGCGTTTTGCGCCGACGCATCGGGCGCGGTGTCGGTCTTCTCGTACGGTCAGACTGCGCGCGGCGTGACGCTTGAAGGGCTCTCGTACGGCCTTAAAGACGCTGTCCTGACATACGGCTGCCCTCTGGGCGTCAGCAACGCGTTCACGGGGGCGGCTTCACGCATGTCAGTTCTCGACGGCTGCCTTATCGTCATATGGCACGGAGAACCGGGCTGGACCGATTACGTTGATCGGGGCTGAAGTCCCCTCGCGGGCCGCGGCCCGTTTGCCCGCCCCGAAGCGGAGATCTTTCCCGGCATGTCAAAGCGCCCCCCGGTCTTTCCGGCGGGCGCTTCGGGGACCTCAGCCGACCGATATCACTCCGACGGGACAGCTGTCCTGCGCTTCGACCGCGGAACCCTCTTCCGACTCCGGGATCTCATCGACGTAGACTTCCGCGAGGCCGTCGTCAGCCATGCGAAATACCTCCGGGCAGATCGTCGGGCAGAGGCCGCAGGAGATACAGCCGTCCCTGTCTATCGATGCTTTCAAGGAACATACACACCCTTTCCCTCTTTTCTCGTCCCGGCTATTATTCTCCGGATCGCAGGTTCTTATTATGGCGTTCCGGGCCGGGAGGCAAAAAAAGGATCGGCTGTTCCTGCAGACCGCGTTTTGTGATATACTGTACACGCCCGGGAGCCGACCGTTGACATCCGCGAAAGATCCCATATGTAACAACGTCACGGATATTCTTTTTTCCGGGCGTACAATTTTGGCCTGTCTATAAAGTCGGCCGCTGTGAGATCAGGCCGGTTTTCACGCATCCGGAATTATACACAGACAGATCTTAGATAAAGGTTGTGAGGTGCTAGTACATGGGAAGAAAAGTTGTTATTGTCGGCGGAGTGGCCGGCGGCGCCAGCTGCGCGGCGAGGCTCAGAAGGCTCGACGGGAGCATGGAGATAGTTGTTCTCGAGAAGGGTGAATATATCTCCTACGCAAATTGCGGCCTGCCGTACCATGTGGGCGGCGTTATCAGGTCGCGGGGTTCCCTGCTGCTTCTGACACCCGAAGAGATGAAGGCGAAGTACGACGTAGACGTGCGCGTCAAGAGCGAGGTCATCTCGATAGACAGGCAGTCGAAGACCTTAAAAGTCAGGCGGACTGACTCCGGGGAAGTCTATGAAGAATCCTATGATACGCTCGTGCTGGCAACGGGTTCGACCCCTTTGCGGCCCCCGATACCCGGCATCGACTCGGAGCGCATCCAAACGCTTTGGACCGTACCCGACACCGAACGCATCCTCTCCTTTGTAAAAGACGGCGGCTGCAGCTCCGCTGCGGTGATCGGCGCGGGCTTTATCGGACTCGAGATGGCGGAGAATCTCCGCTCCGCGGGCCTTGAGGTGTCCGTCATTGAGATGCTTGACCAGGTCATGGCTCCGCTCGACTACGAGATGGCGCTGCTCCTGCACGAGAACATCCGCCAGAGCGGCGTCAGGCTGTATCTCGGAGACGGCGTCGAGTCGTTTGAAGAAAAGGACGGCGGCGTCGGGATCACTCTCAGGAGCGGCAAGACCCTGTTCGCCGATATCGTTGTCCTCTGCATAGGCGTGCGCCCGAACGGGGAACTCGCGAAAACCTGCGGCCTGGAGACAAACGAGCGGGGAGGCATAGTGACCGACGAATACCTCCGCACTTCCGACAAGGACATCTACGCCGTCGGGGACACGATCGAGGTGGAGGACTACATATTCAGGAACAAGACCATGGTGCCCCTGGCGGGCCCCGCAAACAAGCAGGGACGCATCGCGGCTAACAACATTGCGGGCGCGCAGGAGAAGTACGAGGGCTCGCTTGGGACCTCTATCGCCAAGGTTTTCGATCTCACCGCCGCCTCCACCGGGGCAAACGAAAAGACTTTGATCGCACGCGGCCTTGTGAAGGGGAAGGACTATCTCGGCATCATCATTGTGCAGAACTCCCACGCGACTTATTACCCCGGCGCGCAGCCGATGACTCTAAAACTGCTGTTTTCCGTTGACGGATCGCGCATATTCGGCGCTCAGATCGTCGGGCGCGACGGCGTTGACAAGAGGATCGACACCATCGCTGCGACAATACGCCTGGGCGGAGGCGTTTCGGACCTCAAAAAGCTCGAGCTCGCTTACGCGCCGCCATACTCCTCCCCCAAGGACCCCGTTAACATGGCGGGCTTTACCGCGGAGAACGCCATCCGCGGCATGATCAATTTCGCGGAGTGGGACGCTGTGGAGACACACCCGGGCGCGGTCGTGCTCGACGTGCGCGAACCGGTAGAACTGGCGGCCTTCTCGATCCCGGGGGCCGTAAATATCCCTCTCGGCCAGCTCAGAGACCGCCTCGGCGAGCTGGATAAATCAAAGGAATATATAGTATTCTGCGCCGTCGGTGTGCGCGCCTACAATGCGGAGCGGATACTGATGCTAAACGGTTTCGAACACGTTCTGCACTATCCCGGCGGCATGAGGTTCTACAGATCCACGCATTCCGAAGAAGCCGCCGCTCCCTCCGCTGCCCCCGGCCCCGCTGCCTCCTCCGGCCCGCTCACGGCCGCCGAGACGGGAGAAGCGAAAAGCGCCGCCGGGCCTACCGTGATACTTGACTGCACCGGCCTTCAGTGTCCCGGGCCTCTTATGCAGGTCTTCCGGTGCGTCGCCGAACTGAAAGACGGCGACACCGTTGAGGTCACGGCCTCCGACCCGGGCTTCACGAGCGATATCGAAGCGTGGTGCCGAAGGACCGGCAACACGCTCCTTTCAAACGAGCGCCGGGGCACGGATTTCGTCGCGCTTGTAAAAAAGAGCTCCGGGACCGCGCCGCCTGTCGTTCGCGACACCTCCGAGGGCAAGACGATCATAGTTTTTTCCGGCGACCTTGACAAGGTCCTCGCCGCCTTTATAATTGCGAACGGCGCCGCCTCCATGGGCAGGCCGGTGACTATGTTCTTCACCTTCTGGGGGCTGACCGTCCTTCGCAAACCCGCGAAGCAGCGCGTTGAAAAAACGTTCATGGAAAAGATGTTCGGAGCAATGCTGCCGCGCGGCATCAAAAAGCTCAAGCTCTCGAGGATGAACATGGGCGGTATGGGCACGGCCATGATGAAAAAGATCATGAGTGACAAGAACGTCGACTCGCTGGAGGCCCTTGTAAAAAAAGCGATGGAGTCTTCCGTCAGGATCGTCGCCTGCGCCATGAGTATGGACGTGATGGGCATCAAGCGCGAGGAGCTCATCGACGGAGTGGAGGTCGGCGGTGTCGGGATGTATCTCGGGGCCGCCGAGGAGTCCGGCGTTAACCTTTTCATCTGACGGCGGCACACGACGCCGCGATCCTATAGTCGAAGGGGCGCGCCCGTACCTGGGCGCGCCCCTTTGAACGCGTCAGAACGGGTGTTCTTTGACATGTACCGGGGATAGTCCTCGCCGCGCTGCGAGAGGGCGGCGGTCGCAGAAGTCCGAGATTCTGACAGTCTGACGGAGGTTCGCCCGATATGATCTTAACTTACTTGAACAGCTCCCCCGTGTGTGGTATATTCTCTGTAAATAACTCTTACCCGGACGGTAAAACACATGATACTATCAGACAGCACCATCAGGAAACTTCTCGGTGACGGAACACTTAAGATCTCCCCTCTTGAGGATCTGCAGATCCAGCCCGCGAGCGTGGATATTCGCCTCGGAGACACGTTCAGCACGATAGACGACTCATGCGGCGGCATAATCGGCCTCGACAGGGAGATAAAGTACAAGACTGTAACTTCCGGCAGCTATCTGCTCCTGCCCGGACAGTTCGTGCTCGCAACAACGATGGAGTATTTTTCCCTGCCTGACAATATCACGGCCTTCGTCGAAGGGCGCAGTTCCCTCGGGAGACTGGGGCTCTTTATACAAAACGCCGGCTGGGTGGACCCGGGTTTTGAAGGGGAGATCACTCTCGAGCTGTACAACGCGAATCGCTGCGCGATAGACCTGCGCCCGGGCCGCCGCGTGGGCCAGCTGGTCTTCGCTCAACTCGACGGGAGGGCGGCAAATCCCTACAGGGGCAAGTATCAATACCAGAAAGGCGCGACAGGCTCGCGAGTATTCATGGATGAAGAGGCGGCGCGCCCGTCGGGGGGAACGGCCAATGATAAGGGAAATAACGCGTGAAGACCTCGGCGGCCTGATGAGCCTCTACGCTCAGTTGCACGCGGAACCGGCGCCGGAGGACGCCCGGCGCGCGCGCGAGGTCCTGGACGCCATACTTTGCGACCCCAGCCATCATATAATTGCGGCCGAAGAACAAGGCTCGATCGTATCCTCGTGCGTCCTTGTCATCATCCCCAACCTGACACGCGGCCAGAGACCCTATGCCCTCGTCGAAAACGTGGTGACGGACGCCGCCCACAGGAGAAGAGGCCTCGCTTCGGCGTGCCTTGAATACGCCCGCGAGATCGCGTCAAAGGAAAACTGCTACAAAATAATGCTGATGACCGGCTCAAAGGACCCGGCTACGCTTCGCTTTTATGAGCGGGCGGGCTACAACAGCTCAGACAAGACGGCTTTTATCAGATGGCTGTGAAGCTCTCTCCCCGCACGCCGCGCTGAGGGTCCGGGCGGCGCCGGTCCGCAAATTCTGACAGGCAGCCCGCCTTGACAGCGGTCCGCGCGGATGTTATTCTGTTTGAAATATTACATACTGCTTTTTGGATTTTCATGAATCATGCCTCAAAACGTTCGTTCTGCGGGCCGGCCGCGCCGCTGCGCCGCCCGGCCGCGGCGCCGATATTTGCACGGAGGTTATCACCAATGGATAAACAGATCATCAGCGGCGACGAAGCCGTCGCACGGGGGGCCTGGGAGGCCGGCGTCCGCGTCGCCGCCGCGTATCCCGGCACACCCAGTACGGAGATACTCGAGAACCTGTCGCTTTTTAAAGACGACGTATACGTCCAGTGGGCCTGCAATGAGAAAGTTGCCTTTGAGATCGCCGCGGGCGCCGCGATAGGCGGGGTGCGCAGCCTCGCCGCGATGAAACACGTGGGCATGAACGTTGCGGCCGACCCCATGTTCACACTTGCCTATACCGGAGTAAACGCCGGATTCGTCGTCGTAACTGCCGACGACCCAGGCTGCCACAGTTCTCAAAACGAACAGGACAACCGCTGGTACGCCCTGCACGCGAAGTGCCTCATGCTTGAGCCTTCGGACTCCGCGGAGTGCAGGGATTTCACCATCGCTGCCTTCGAGCTTAGCGAGAAATACGACATCCCCGTCATACTGCGCATGACGACGCGCGTATGCCACTCAAAGAGCCTGGTGCAGCTCGGTCAGCGGCAGGCGCCGCCCGTCAAAACGTACGAGGGCAACGCTCAAAAATACGCCATGCTGCCGGCGAACGCGCGCCCGAGACACGCCTACGTCGAAGAGAACCTCGCGCGCCTTGAGGAAGTCTCAAGCTCCAGCCCGCTGAACCGCGTCGAATGGGGCACGGATACAAAGATCGGCGTCATCTCGAGCGGCATATCATACATGTACGCAAAAGACGCTTTCGGGCCGGAGGCCTCATATCTGAAACTCGGCTTCACAAACCCGATGCCAAAATCGCTGATACGCGATTTCTGCTCCCGTGTCGACAAGGTCTGCATAGTGGAGGAGGGCGACGGTTTTATTGAGTATGCCGTGAAGGCTCTCGGGATAGAGTGCACCGGCAAAGACGTGGTGCCGCGCCTTGGAGAGCTCGATTCGCAGACTGTCGCTCTTGCGTTCGGCCTGGCCGAGAAGCCGCAGGTGTACTCGGCAGACGCCGCGGCGCCGGCGAGGCCTCCCGTGCTCTGCGCCGGCTGCCCGCACAGGGGCTTCTACTTCGCTCTGCGCAGCCGCCGGGCTAAAATCGCCCCTGTGGGCGATATCGGCTGCTATTCTCTGGGCTGCCTGCCGCCCTTCAACGGTTTTGACGCCGCGTTATGCATGGGCTCGGGCTGGTCTTCCACAATCGGCCTGGCAAAAGCGCTCAAGGCGCAAAACGACGAGCGCAAGGTGCTCGGCCTGCTGGGCGACTCGACGTTCTTCCACTCCGGCATCACGGGACTCATCGACGTCGTCCACTCGAATTCCGACGTCATTCTGTGCCTTCTTGACAACAGCATAACGGCTATGACGGGGCATCAGGACCACCCCGGCACCTCGGGCAACCTGATGGGTGAGACCGTCACACCTGTCGATCCGCTCGCAATTATCCGCGCCACCGGCCTCTCCGACGAGCGCATACGCATCGTCGACCCCATAGACCAGGTTCAGATGGGCGCGGCTCTGGACGAGGCTATTGCGGCTTCCGGCCCCTTTGTCATCATCTGCCGCAGGCCCTGCGCCCTGCTCAAACCCGTTATGGCGGCAAACGCCGGCATCCGCTGCGTTGTGAACACCGAAAAATGTATAGGCTGCAGGCAGTGCGTCAAGACGGCCTGCCCCTCGCTCACGTTTGAAAACGGCAAATCCGTCATCTACGACCCAGCGGGGTGCACCGGCTGCGGCCTGTGCATGCAGCAGTGCAGGTTCGGAGCTATCGAAAGGATTGGTGGCTGATATGAAAACTACCGGCATACTACTCACCGGAGTCGG
>JAAYAR010000068.1 GCA_012719235.1 Clostridiales bacterium | reverse complement strand
GGATCCTATTATCCGGATCCCGAAAACGGAGCAAAATACAGGAAATACATGGGGTTATATTCGTCGCTTTATCATACTCTGTACGACAGCTTCAAGAAGCTGGCGGAACTTACAAAATAAACATTCGGAGCAGGTGTATAATTGCTGACGGGATACGAAACGGAATACCTTGCCGAAAAGTTCAATGAAACTTTCGGAGTCCGAAGCGGGCTGACATTCTTTTCAGTGCCGGGCAGAGTGGAACTTGGCGGCAACCACACCGACCACCAGCGCGGGCGTGTCCTGGCGGCCGCAATTGACCTTGATACACAGGCGGCTGCTATAAGGCGGGACGACGCGGTTATACGCATATGCTCCGAGGGCTACGACCCGTTCAGGCTGGATCTTGAGAACATTGCCTGCGCAAAGAACAGTCCGGGGACGCCGTTGTCAGTCACGGCCGGTATGGCGGATGCGTTCCTGGCCAACGGGTTCGGGGTCGGCGGGTTTGATGCGTATATCCGCTCTGCGGTGCCGGCAGGGGAGGGGTTGTCGTCTTCAGCCGCCTTTGAGATCCTGATCGGGCTGATATTCAACGTCCTGTACAACGGCGGCCGGGTGAATGCTTCGGAGCTCGCGCGCTTTGGTCAATACTCGGAAAACAAGTATTTCGGAAAACCGAGCGGCCTTATGGATCAGCTCGCGTGTGCGCTGGGATCTGTAAATGAGATCGATTTTCTTTCTCCGGATGCCCCTAAGGTCAGAAAGATCGATTTTGATTTTGAGAAATCCGGGTATGCGCTCTGCATAGTCCGCTCAGGCAAAGACCACGCGGGGCTTACGGGCGACTACGCGTCCATCCCCGAGGAGATGCGCGCCGTTGCGTCGGTATTCGGCAAAGAATACCTCAGACAGGTCCCTGAAACAGATTTCTTTCAGGCGCTTCCTGAGGTGCGCGCGGCGGCTGGGGACAGAGCTGTCTTGCGGTCCATGCATTTCTATGAGGAAAACAGAAGGGTGGAGCAGCAGGCGCAGGCTCTCAGAGACGGGAGGATCGATGAGTTTTTACGCCTGGTTCGAGAGTCCGGGCGCTCTTCCTGGATGTATCTGCAAAACGTGACATCGGACAAGAACCCGGGATTTCAGGCTCTGGGCCTTACGCTGGCGCTATGCGAGCATTATCTGTACGGCGCGGGAGCGTCACGCGTCCACGGCGGCGGGTTTGCCGGATCCGCGCTCGCGTTTGTCCCGCTTGCGACGCTTGCCCGGTTTATCCGCGACGTCGATGCGGCGCTGGGGGAGGGGTCGTGCATATGCCTGAGAGTGAGAAATGACGGCGCCCGGTGGGTATAGAATTAGATTATCCGGTATATATGGAAAAGAGCCTTGCGTAGTTATGCGAAGGCTCGTTTCATTGTGATGAGTAAGTATTTTCGGCTGATAACCGGTATACCGACAGCAATGCGGCGAATTTCACTCCGGTTTTTTTATCGTGCCGAGCGGGTGTGCGGCAGCGGCTGTTCGAAGCCCGTCGTTATCGATATGCGTGTAGATCTGTGTTGTCGACAGGTTCTCATGGCCCAGAACCTCCTGAAGTGTGCGCACGTCCACGCCGTTTCTTAACATCATGGTCGCTGCGGTATGCCGCAGCTTATGGGGGGAGTATTCATCGGGATCGAGTCCCGCGGCTAAGATGTATTTTTTGACGACAGCCTGTACCGCATCGACCGACATGCGGTTGTGTTTCTGGCTGAGAAACAGAGCGTTTTTGTCCTTTGGAGACGGCTCGCCGCGGACCGCAAGATAGTCGTTGATCGCATCAAGACAGGACTGTGTCAGATAGACGATCCGCTCCTTGTTGCCCTTGCCGAGAACCTTCAGGCTATTGTCAGATCTGATGCTGCCGAGATTGAGTCCGACAAGCTCCGATACGCGCAGTCCGCAAACAAGAAAGAGGGTAATTATGCAGTAGTCCCGCTCTTTATGCGGCCCGTCGATCGCGCGGAGCAGGCTCAGGGCCTCGTCCATAGTCAGGTATTTCGGTTCGCGTCTTGCGGCTTTCGGAGAGCCGATCGTTTTCATCGGATTGTGGTCAATTTGCTCTGTTTTGACGAAAAGGTAATCAAAAAATGAACGCAGTGCAGAAAGTTTTCTGCTGTATGAAACTTTTGACAGGCCGACCCGGCAGTTTGTTCTGGAATCGGGGTTGATGACGCGCTCCTGTTCAAGAAAAGAAGTGAAATTAAAAATATCCGAGCGATCGACTGTTCTGAGAACGTCGATAGTAATGTCTTTGATCGGTATTTCGTCAAACGGCGTATCGCTGTCGACGAGGCCGCGGTCAAGGGCCAAGAACCGGAAAAACATTCTCAGGTCAAGAAAGTATTCACTTACGGTCTTTGGTGAATGGCCGCGGATCGTCTGATGATACATAAGAAAATCGATCAGGACCTGAGGAGATTCACGGCGATAATTCGAGCTCATAGCGCACCTCATATGTATTCACTATAACAGATGGCCCGGGCTTTGCGGAAAGGCGCGGGGCGGTTGATCCGGGAGCTTATTCGTGTCTCAGCCACAAATCATGCCCTTGTAACGCGGCAAAATCTACATTTTGCCGCGTTATATTCGATTTGCATCGGCTCCCCCGCTTGCGTGTATTCGGAAAAGACACTGTCGATTATACCATCTGTTTTGTTTTTTTTCAAATTCGGATAACGCGCCTAGTCAAAGTGTTTCAGTCATCCCTGAGCGCTTTCACAGGGTCCATGCGCGAGGCCGCTACCGCCGGTAATATTCCAAACAGCAGACCGCAAAGTATGCTTGCAAGGACCGCATATACTATAAGGCTTAATTCTGTTTCGGCTGTGATGCCCGTAGAATTTGTGATTGCTGCGGCCGCAACAAAACCGGCCGCAGTCCCGGCGACCCCTCCTGTAAATGTGGTGATGGCAGAATCTGCTAAGAATGAAAGAATGATATCTCGTCTGCCGGCGCCTATCGCCATCATAGTTCCGATCTCTCTTTTTTTTTCGCGGCCGGCTGAAAGCATTGTGCTCATTATACACAGGCCGGCGACCGCCAGCGATACTGCGGCTACGGCTGTTATGAGAAACGATACCGTATCGAGAATTCCCTCAGCCCTTTCTTTATAACTGCCGATGTCCTCGATCTCGTAATTGCTCTCGGACTCGTTCGACATCCGGCACAGCAGTGCTGTTATTTTCCTCGAGAGTTCCTCTTTGTCGGCACCGCCGGTATATTCGACCGCTAGCTGCCCGATCTCCCGCTCTCCGCTCAAATATGCCAGCGTAGTGTAAGGGGTATATGTGAAACCGGGTATATCGGCAGAGATCGTTTGAAGTAAGCCCCCGCTCTGCGGTTGGGCCACTCCGATAACAGTCATATCGGTGCGAACACCGTTGAGAGAAACGGTCACCTTCTTCCCTATTACATTTTCTCTTTTGTAACTCTCTATCGCGTGAGAAGATTCTATAACGATCACCGTTGCCGCGCTGTCGATCTCCTCTTTTGTGGGAAAGCGGCCAAAGAGTAACTCGGCTGAGATCAGGTCTTCCGCTCCTTCCCCGATCCCCCACATCAAGACGTCGCTTGAGACGCTGTTGAACCTTATACCGGCCAGGGCGACTGTCAGAGGCATTACGTTCTTTATTTCATCAAATCGGTTTGCCAGCAATTCAATGTCCTCGACTTCGAAGCTGCTCTTCTTGCTGATTATTGCAAGACCCGAGATACCGACGCTGTCAAGACGATCCCGCACGTATGCTTTCCCGGCGGCGGATAATGCCGACAGAAGCGTAACGGCGGCGATGCTCACTGCAACAGCGGATACCGAAATGAGTTTTGTGCGCAGCCCGCGCAGCGAATTCCTGCATGCGAAGACAATGATATCACTTATCTTCATATCTGTTTGCAACCACAGTCGATCCGTTCAGCTGTGAGGGCACGGGATTAAGTATCACAGTATCGGATACCGATATTCCCCGCAGGATCTCGGTATAGTCAGAGAGTTCCCGCCCGGTTTCGACCACTCTCGCTGACGCCGCGTTTCCTTCAAGGACGTACACCGTTTCCTCTCCCGAATCGTTCTGAACGACAGCCTCATACGGCACGAGCCTGGCGTTGGTTTTTTTCACCGTATAGATCAGAGCCTTGGCGCTGTAACCGGGCTTGAGACTGGCGTTTGGGTTTTTGACGTTGATACGTATTTCGACAACTGTCTCCCCGGCGCTTGTCAGCGTGCCTGTCTGTATGGCAGTCGGCATGATCTTTGTAAGCACTCCGCTGTATGTCCCTTCAAATGCCTCGCCTGTCAATTCGACTTTCAGGCCCTCTACAAGATTTGAGATGTTCCGCTCCGACACATATGCGCTGACCTCCAGCGCAGAAAAATCCGAAACGGCAGCCGCTTTAAAACCTGCCGCAGCGTAATCGTCCGGGGAGATCCTCAGATCGGTAACGATACCGTCACAGGGGCTTGTAAGATAAAAGTGTTGGCCATCGATACCGCCGAAAACCGAATAGGCATATTGTGTCATGACGGAATTGAAGTCCTGTTCATCCATACCCAGTACCGATATCGTTTTCCGAAGCTCATCGGGCATTACGGGCCATTGTATATTGAACGTCCCGGTCACCTCAACCACATCGGCCAGTACCTGGCCCTTTACTACGCTGCTGCCTTCTTCTACAAACAGCTTTGATATTCTTCCCGCTTTCGGCATAGTGACGGCTGCAGCGCCTGTATCCATGATCGTGCCGTTAACGGAGAGCGTTGTGTATAATGTTTGCACGCTGACCTGCGCCGTGTCGACGTAAACGACTTTTTCTTTATCGGAGAACACTGCCCACGTGCCCAGACCCAGAAACGTAAATAACATGAGCGCGAGTATCGTTTTTCGGATAATCATGGGTATCCCTTCTCGTGTCATAATTTCATGGGAACGTGAAAAAATATCTCAGGAGGTGTCGTAATGAGCATAATCGCATGTACGGGAGAATGCATCTATCAAAAAGACGGCTGCTGCCGGCTGGACTGGGCTACCTCCCGCGGTGAAGACGCGGCGAACGGCCCTTGCATTCATTATGTCCCCAAGCGGCAGTCCTCTAAACCGTCGGAAATGAAGAAATCAAAACGATTCTGATACGCATACCGGAGCTTTTGACAACGTATCGTGCCATAGAAAAACCGGGCTGCCTGCTGATAGTACAGACAGCCCGGACTAAAGCATATCAGAGAACTGCAATGTGCTAGCTATCCCCCAGCAGTTCTCTCAGGATCTTTACCGCGCGGCGTTCAAGTCTGGAGATCTGAACCTGTGAAACACCCAGTACTTTTGCAGCCTTTTCCTGTGTAAGGCCGTGGTAATATCTTAAGTTGATCACGAGCCGTTCTTTTTCATCCAGGGACAATACGGCGTTTCGTATCGTGAGTCGCTCCACGATCTCATCTTCCATGCCGCACTCGCCGAGTACGCTCTCAAGTGTGAAGCCGTCTTCTCCCGTTTCTTTTTGCAGCGACTCGGTGGCAGCCGTGGCAGTTTCCGCTACGGCGATCTCTTCGGCTGAATATCCTGTCTTTTCGCTGAGCTCCGACAGCGTAGGTTCACGCCCGAGAGTACCTGACAGGTGCGCGTCGGCCGCACGGATCGAAGCCGCTCTCTCCTTAATGGTTCGACTGACTTTTACGGGACCGTCATCACGAAGGAATCTGCGTATTTCGCCGGCGATTTTCGGCACGGCATAAGTGCTGAACCTTGTTCCGTACTCCGTGTCAAAACTCCTGACAGCCTTTAAAAAACCGACGCATCCGAGCTGATATAGATCGTCGGTATCCACTCCCCTGCCCATATAGCGGCGGGTTATGCTCCAGATGAGGCCCGAGTTCTCGCGCAGTAGTTTTTCGCATGCCTCGTTATCCCCCTGCTGCGCGGCGATTATCAGCTGCTCGGCCTCCGAGTAACTTATCACATTGCAGCACCGCCCGAGCGCGGAACGATACGTTTCCACATATCGACACTGGTCCCCTTCCCGGGTTTTGATCGAACTCTGATCTTGTCCATAAAACTCTCCATGATCGTAAACCCCATACCGGAGCGATCGCTGCCTCCCGTCGTGTACATAGGCTGCATAGCTTTCACGACGTCGTTTATCCCTTTGCCGGTATCGCGCACGGTAATATGGAGCTCACCGTTTTGATTGATCTTTGCTTTAAGCGTAATTTTCCCTATACTGTCCGGATAGGCGTGAACAATGGCGTTTGTCACGGCCTCGCTCACCGCTGTTTTTATGTCACCGAGCTCGTCCAGATTCGGGTCAAGCTGAGCGGCAAAACAAGCGACACACATTCGCGCAAAACTTTCATTGACCGAGCGGCTGGGGAAAACAAGACTTATGTAATTCTCACTCTTCATCGCTTCCGCTCCTTTCATCCTGCATGATCAATCGGTCTATGCCCGAGGCGTTCACTACGCGTGCCGCCTGGTCGGGCAGATGGATTATCCTGATACTCCCACCCAGTTCACGCATTCTGCGGTGAGTGTACAGAATGACCGCGAGACCGGAGCTGTCCATAAACGAGATACCCGAAAAATCAAGGATACACCGCAGCGGAAGAGCGCTGTCGATCTGCGATGAGAGCTTGCTGATAAGAGTTTTCGCACCGTGGTGATCAAGTTCTCCTTTTAGCCGGATCCACAGCGCACCCTCATGTAATTCATATGTAGATTCCATATTGCTCCTCCCGAAAAAAACACGGATGCGGTCTCCCGCATCCGTGTTATACCACAGAGTGTTGGATTATTTTGCCGAAGCAAGTCGCCGGGTCAACTTGAAAGCTGATTTTTTGTTTGAATCAAGTTATCGAGGAGCGCCCGGAGTTTTTCAGCTTTCTGCCTCTCTTTAAGCACAACGTCCTCGCGCGCCTTCTGGACAAACGCTGAGTTTTCAAGCTTCTTATTTGTGCTCTCAAGCTCTTTTTCGGTTTTCTCGATCTCCCTGCTGAGCCGTTCAAGCTCTTTTTCGACGTCGACAAGCTCGCCTGCCGGTATATAAGCCCTCGCGTCGTCGGTAACGATGCAAAGCATATTTGAAAAATCATCTCGATCTTTGCTTAATATGCTTAGCTGTGATGCGAACGTCATCCTCTCGAGGAAAGATCGGCCTTTTTCATATTTATCGGGGTTTTCGCTCACAAGATAGACATGCGTCTTTTTTGAAGGAGGCACGTTCATCTCCGACCGCCGGTTTCTGACAGCCCGCACAAGCGACATGATACTGCGCATTGCCGCGGCTTCTTCCGGGAAACAGAGTTCCTTCGAGTATAGGGGCCAGCTTGAGACCATCAGAGCGTCTCCTTCGTGGGGGAGCGCCTGCCAGACCTCCTCCGTTATGAAGGGAATGAACGGGTGCAGCAGTTTGAGCGTCTCGATAAGGACATAAGCGAGGACGTTCTGAGCGGCCAGCCTGCTCTCGTCGCTCCCCGTGTCAAGGCGGTTTTTGACCAGTTCAATATACCAGTCGCAAAAGTTGTCCCAAACAAAATCGTATAGCTTCTGGGCTGCAACGCCGAGTTCATAGCTGTTAAGATTATCTGTGACCTCGGCGATGAGCGTGTTCAGCGAGTCCAGTATCCACTTATCCTCTGTCTCCAGCTGCTCGGGCAATTCAATTTTGTCGATATTGAGCTTCATAAGCACGAACCGGGAGGCATTCCACAGCTTGTTACAGAAATTTGACATCGCCTCGCATCGGGACACGATGAACCGCAGGTCGTTTCCGGGGCTCACGCCTGTTATCAGGTTCAGCCTCAGGGCGTCCGCTCCGTAGCGCTCGATCATTTCGAGCGGGTCCACGCCGTTCCCGAGGGATTTTGACATCTTTCTGCCTTTTTCGTCGCGGACCAGGCCGTGGATAAAAACGGTGTGGAAAGGCGCTTCTCCGGTATGCTCAAGGCCGGAGAATATCATTCTTGCTACCCAGAAGAAGATGATATCGTAGGCAGTTACAAGCACGTCTGTAGGGTAGAAAAAGCTGAGATCCTCGGTGTTTTCCGGCCAGCCGAGCGTTGAGAACGGCCAGAGTGCAGAAGAAAACCACGTATCAAGCACATCCTCATCCTGTTTAAGGTTACCGGAGCCGCAGTTTTCGCAGCTTGCCGGATCCTCTATTGCCACGTTAACGTGTCCGCAGTCCAGGCAATACCAGGCAGGGATCTGATGTCCCCACCAGAGCTGGCGGGAAATACACCAGTCATGAACGTTTTCCATCCAGTTGATATATATCTTCTTGAAACGGTCGGGTACAAACTTTATTTCACCCTCGTTGACGGCATTTATTCCCTTAGCGGCGAGAGGTTTCATTTTTACGAACCACTGATCCGAGATCATCGGCTCAACATCCGAGCCGCATCTGTAGCATGCTCCGACGTTGTGCGAGTATTTCTCTGTTTTTACAAGATAGCCGAGCTGCTCAAGATCGTCGCAGATCCGCTTACGCGCTTCATATCTGTCGAGACCTCTGTACACTCCGCCGTTCCCGTTAATGATGCCGTGTTCGTCAAGAACACAGATCTGCTCGAGCGAGTGGCGCATGCCCACCTCAAAATCGTTGGGGTCGTGCGCCGGGGTCATTTTGACGCAGCCTGTGCCGAACGAGGAGTCGACGTATTCATCCGCAATAATTGGGATCTCGCGGCCGACAAGTGGCAAGATCGCTGTTTTGCCGATCAGATGCCGATAGCGTTCATCCTCGGGGTTGACCGCAACTCCCGTGTCGCCCAACATGGTCTCAGGGCGGGTAGTGGCGACGGTAATATAATCGTCACTGTCTTTAATCGGGTATCTGATATACCATAAGCTGCCGTCGCGGTCATCGTGCTCCACTTCTATGTCCGAAAGAGCCGTAACGCAGTCCGGGCACCAGTTTACGATGCGGTTTCCCTTATAAATGAGCCTCTTTCGGTACATATTGTAAAATACGGTGCGCACTGCTTTTGAGCAGCCCTCGTCCATAGTAAAGCGCTCACGGCTCCAGTCGCACGACGATCCCAGCTTTTTTAGCTGGTTTATAATCCTGCCGCCGTATTCGTTTTTCCATGCCCAGACAGCCTCAAGAAACTTTTCGCGCCCGAGATCCGTTCGGGTGAGCCCTTCATTGCGCAGTTTTTCCTCAACTTTTATCTGTGTTGCGATGCCCGCGTGGTCGGTTCCCGGGATCCAAAGCGCACAATACCCCTGCATCCTCCTGAAGCGGATAAGAATGTCCTGGATCGTGTTATCGCACGCGTGACCTATATGGAGCGCGGCTGTGACGTTGGGCGGAGGAATTACAATTGTAAAGGGCTTTTTGCTCCGGTCGATTTTACCCCGAAAGCAGCCGCTGTCATTCCACATCCTGTAGATGCGGTCTTCAACGCTGCGGGGATCGTAGCTCTTGGGAAGTTCTTTCATGGATACGCTGCTCCTTTCGCGCATTTGAAACGCTAAACGAACCGGCACAAATCAATTACCATCAGGCGGCACCGTCTGCTGCGTTCAGTCGGCAGTTTCTGCTGTGTCGGGCGATTATCAATATCAAGTTGTTCTTAATTCACATTTCTAAATATTCTACTGGAAAGATAAGTTTTGTCAAGCTGACGATGACAAAAAGCATTTCGCAGCACTAATAATACCTGTAGTTCGCTGTAAGGGCAATATGACATAGAGGATTATTTGCCTGCCGGGCATTATTTACGGCACAAGGAACCGGATACGGACCAGCGATCGGCCGATGTGACTGTTTTGCCGGCGTTTCGGCACGCGATGTACATCTTGCTTCCGGTGACCTAAGTTACCGGAAATCATGCTTGTAACAATCCAGTCTGCGGTCTATAATTTTACGGAAAGGATTTGTGATTATGACAGTTGATGTTTTCGAATCGTATAACAACTGGCTGAACAGGCTTCCGCCGGAAGACCCGATGCGCTCCGAGCTGATGGGTCTGTCCGAGAATGAAATTATTGACAGTTTCTATACTTCCCTTTCATTCGGAACGGCCGGGCTTCGGGGCAAGATGGGACCCGGAACAAATCGGATGAACAGATATACCTTAGGGCAGGCCGCGCAGGGTTATGCGGATTATCTCAACAGAAAACAGTTCTCACCGGTCGCTGCCGTCTCGTATGACTCCCGCAATAATTCCCGGATGTTTGCCGAACTGACGGCATCGGTCTTTGCGGCTAACGGCATAAAGTGTTTTTTGTATCCAGTTCTGACGCCGACGCCGCTTTTGTCGTTTGCTATACGCTTTCTCAACTGTTCGGGCGGCGTGATGATAACGGCGAGCCATAACTCAAAGGAGTATAACGGTTTCAAGGTATACGGGCCGGATGGATGCCAGATCGACGACGATGAAGCCGGAGTGATTATGGGCTGCATTAAGGAAACCGACTTGTTTACTGGTGTAAATGTAACCGGCTTTACAGCGGCTCTGAAAGAGAAAATGATAGAATTTATACCGCATGATGTCAACGAGGCTTTCTACGAACAGGTCCTGGCAAGTATAAGTGAACCGGATGCCGTCCGTGAAGCGGGGCTGAAGGTCCTTTACACACCGCTCAACGGCACAGGACTCTTGCCCGTCACAACTGTTCTGCGCAGGATGGGTCTGCAGGACCTGACCGTCGTCAAAGAGCAGGAACATCCCGACGGAGATTTTTCTACGTGCCCTAAACCTAACCCGGAACTGCGGGAAGCGTTCGACGTGTCGATGGCGCACGCCGCCGCGCTCAAGCCGGACTTAATACTTGTAACAGACCCCGACGCCGACCGCGTCGCTTGCGCGGTGCTGCATGCCGGAGAGTACTACTTTCCTACCGGCAACGAGATGGGAGTGCTGCTAACCGACTATGTGCTCTCGAGACGATCGGCACACGGTACACTGCCCGCCGATCCCGTGATCGTGAGGTCGATAGTGAGCACCCGGATGACGGACATGATCGCACAGACTTATGGCTGCACGACAGAATCGGTGCTCACCGGATTCAAGAATATTGCCGGAATTATCCGCAAATTCGAAGCGCGTGGGGAAGAGGACCGTTTCGTGATGGGATTTGAAGAGAGCATCGGCTATATGTTCGGCACGTTCGTTCGTGATAAGGATGCGGTCACAGCTTCCGCTGTCATATGTGAAATGACCTCCTGGCACAAACTGCACGGCAGGACGCTGAAGGATGTGCTTTTGTCGCTCTATGAGCAGTACGGCTTTTATATGGATCGCACGAAGAACTATATTTATGAGGGCGTTCAGGGTGTTGAAACGATGAAAGCGATCATGGCGTCTCTTCGCAGCGCGCCTCCCGCAGCCGTCGCGGGTAAAAAAGTGCTTTCAATGACCGATCTGCAGAGCGGTGTGAGGACCGATCTTGTTACGGGTGAATCCTTTTCCTCCGGTCTTCCGGAAGGAAACGTATTGATTTTCGAGTTGGAGGACAGGTGCTCGATAATCGTGCGCCCCTCCGGAACCGAACCGAAACTTAAACTTTACTGCGGCGCGGCAGGCCCCGGCGAGAGCATCACGGCCGAGATCCTGTCGCGGATGTGTCGGGATATGGACGTTTATTGCAAAAAGTAAGCCGGATCACGCGCAAAGATTGACTTTACTTTTGCGGGATGATAAGATTTGCAGGAGATTTTGCAAAATTCAAGCCTTCAGGGGAATGGACTATTATGATTAACGTGACGCTAAAAGACGGTTCGCAAATTCAGGTCGAGTCGGGTACAACGATCCTTGACGCAGCGTTCGGCATAAGCCCCGGTCTTGCGCGCGCCGCGCTCGCGGCGAATGTGGACGGAGTGCTGACGGAACTGACTCAGAAGATTGAAAAAGACTGCACTGTTGAAATACTGACTTTTGAAAATAAAGAAGCAAGAGAGGTCATGCGACATACCGCTTCGCATATACTTGCCCATGCGGTCAAAAGGCTCTATCCGGACTCAAAGCTCGCTATCGGCCCCGCGGTAGAGAACGGATTTTATTACGACATAGACAGCGAAACTGTCTTTACTCCCGAGATCCTCGAGAAACTGGAAAACGAGATGAGGAGTATCGTGAAAGAAAAGCTTCAGCTCGTGCGCATAACGCTTCCGCGCGAGGAAGCTCTGGAATTGATGCGGGAAAGAGATGAGCCGTACAAGGTTGAGCTTATAAATGAGCTTCCGGAAGATGCGGTGATATCTTTCTACAAACAAGGTGATTTCATAGACCTGTGCGCGGGCCCGCACCTGCCCGATACGGGGCGCGTAAAGGTCTTTAAGCTGACATCCTGCACGGGCGCCTACTGGCGCGGCGACTCAAAGAACAAAATGCTTCAGCGCATATACGGTACGGCATTTTCGAAAAAAGAGGAACTGGACGCGTATTTGCTGATGGTCGAGGAAGCCAAGAAGCGCGACCACCGCAAACTCGGCCGTGAGCTGGATCTTTACGCCATCATGGACGAAGGGCCGGGCTTTCCTTTCTTCTTTTCGAAGGGCATGGTGCTTAGAAACGAACTGGAAGGTTTTTGGCGCGAACTCCACCGGAAATACGGCTACGAGGAAATACGCACGCCGATAATTCTGAATGAGGAGCTCTGGCACCGCAGCGGGCACTGGGATCACTATAAAGACAACATGTACTTCACCCGGATAGACGACGAGCCCTATGCAATAAAACCGATGAACTGCCCCGGAGGGATCCTGGCTTACAAACGAAAAATGTGGTCATACAAGGATTTCCCGCTCAGAGTCGGCGAACTCGGCCTCGTACACCGCCACGAGCTGTCTGGCACTCTTCACGGCCTTATGCGTGTTCGCTGCTTTACGCAGGACGACGCGCACATATTCATGACCGAGGAAATGATGCACTCTGAGATTAAGGGCGTAATAGAGAAGATCGACAAAATATACAAGGTCTTCGGCTTTAAGTATCACGTAGAGCTCTCCACCTGCCCCGAGGATTTTATAGGCACCGACGAAATGCGCGCTCTGAGCGAGAAGGTCCTCAGAGACGTATTGGAAGATATAAATATGGAATATGTAGAAAACCCCGGAGACGGAGCTTTCTACGGCCCGAAGATCGATTTTCATCTGCAGGATGCGATCGGCCGCACCTGGCAGTGCGGCACGGTCCAGCTGGACTTTCAGATGCCCGAGCGCTTTGAGATCTCGTATATTGGCAGCGACGGGGAAAAACACAGACCGGTCATGATCCATACCGTCGCGTTTGGAAGCGTCGAACGTTTTATCGGGATCCTTACGGAGCACTATGCCGGCGCATTCCCTGTCTGGCTCTCTCCTGTTCAGGTTCAGATAATCCCGATCACAGACAGGGTACATCCGGTTGTCCGGGATCTGCACCGGAAATTGACCGATGCCGGTCTTCGCGCCGAATGTGATTTTCGCAGCGAAAAAATGGGATATAAGATCCGCGAAGCTCAGATGCAGAAAATACCGTATATGCTGGTTATCGGCGACAATGAAGCGCAGCAGGGCTCGGTGTCGGTGCGCTCGCGCAGCGAGGGTGATCTCGGCCAAAGTTCGGTAGACGACTTCATAAAAAAGATCAAAAGCGAAATTGAGCTTAAAATATAGCATACCCGAAAAAAAGAGGGGGTTTGGCAGCAACCATGCTCCCTCTTCGCTTCTTTCGCTGCTCTGCCACAACTTGATATAGAGTCAAGTAAAAAGCGCTATGAAAAGGCTGAAATCCTTTTCGTAGCGCTTTGATTATATTTAGGAGGGGTGAGCACTCTGCTCTTACAGATAAATATAAGGTTAAGTCAGACGGCAGGTAACGCGCCGTCACTTATTCAGAGTTATTCGTTGAAGTTTGACTCGATAAGTTCAACTAAAGCGGCGACAGCTTCGTCTTCATCGGTGCCGTCGGCAGCGATCGTAATTTTTGTACCGCGAATGATGCCGAGTGACAGCACACCCAGCAGGCTCTTTGCGTTGACCCTGCGCTCATCCTTTTCGACCCAGATACCGCTCTTAAACTCGTTTGCTTTCTGGATAAAAAATGTGGCGGGCCTGGCATGGAGTCCTACCGAATTCTGAATTGTGACCTCTTTGATGACCATCTGTCACACCCCTTTATGTAATACGGTTTGATTATTTAAATAATAATACCAAAAACAATAATACCAAAGGTGGTTGTATTCGTCAATGTCTTTTTTCCCCAATGTATTTGCCGGAGCCAATGAGGTTTTGGTTATGGTCTACAACGATTTTACGCTAAGTCGGCGTATAACCCTGAGCGGGAGCGGCTGCTACTTGAGCTGCGCGACGGTGACTCCCGTTTCCCCTTCCCCGTATCGGCCCGGGCGGAAACTGAGCACATGCGGGTCATTCTTCAGGTAGGCTGCGACTGCCTGGCGCAGAACGCCGGTCCCCTTGCCGTGAATGATGCGCACTTCTTCAAGATGGGCCCTGTAAGCTGCATCCAGATATTTCTGCAGCGAGAAAGTTGCCTCTTCCGGCAGCATTCCCCTGAGATCTACCTCCCGAGATACCGGAAGATTTTGAAGGCTGCTTTCAGACTTCGCCATATATTTCCGGAGCTCGGACTTTCCGCTGTTCTCCTCCAGGCGAACTTCATCCTCGCGCACCGAAACCTTCAGTATCCCTGCCTGAACTGTAAGATTGCGGTCCCTGTCGACTGACAAGACCGTACCGGTCGTCCCGAATTTTATGATCCTGACAGTGTCTCCCGGTTTGACCGCACGCGGTGAGGGCGGAGGCACCTCTTCGGTCTGATGTGTCCCCAGTTGTTCCTCCATCCGGTTCAGCCTTTGGCCGAGCTGCGCGCGGGCTTCGTTTACGCGCTGCCAGTCGACTGATTTTTCCGCACTGCGCCGCAGGTCATTGATTTCGCGTAATACCTCCTGGACAGCAAGACGCGTCTCATCGATGATCGACTGCGCTTCTTTCCTCGCCAGAGCGGTTACTTTCTCCCGCTCAAGCTCGATCTGCTCGCGGTATCGCTTTGACGTTTCATTGTTTTTTTCCGTTTCACGGGCCAGTTGTTCGGCCTCCAGCCTGGCTTTTTCCATCTGGCTCCGCTGTTGTTCAAGCCTGCTTAAAACATCCTCAAAATCGGCGCTCTCTTTGTCGATGCGCTCCCTTGCGCGAGCGATTATCTCTTCCGGCAGGCCCAGGCGTCTTGATATGGCGAAGGCGTTGGACTTTCCGGGTATGCCTATCAGAAGCCTGTATGTCGGTTTCAGGCTGTCCACATCGAATTCGCACGACGCGTTTTCAACGAAGTCGGCGCTCATTGCGTAAACTTTTAATTCGGCGTAATGAGTTGTCGCCGCGACATGAGCCCCTCGCGAGCGCACATATTCGATAACGGCGATCGCGAGCGCCGCGCCTTCTACAGGGTCCGTTCCGGCTCCGAGCTCGTCAAACAGCACCAGGGATCTCTCCTGCGCCGCTTCGCATATTGCGACGATGTTTTTCATATGAGAAGAGAATGTCGACAGAGACTGTTCAATACTCTGCTCGTCCCCTATATCCGCAAATATCTTTTCGTAAACAAAAACGCTTGAACCGTCGTCCGCGGGAATATGCAGGCCGCAGCACGCCATCAGCGACAGGAGCCCTATTGTTTTGAGGGCCACGGTTTTTCCGCCGGTGTTTGGACCCGTAATTACCAGAGTGTCAAACGTTTTTCCCAGCGACAAAGTGATGGGTACAGCCTTGCTTTGGTCAAGGAGCGGATGGCGCGCCCGGATAAGCTCAAGCCCCGCATATTCTGAGATGACCGGTTCCACGCATTTAAGGCGGTAGGAAAGTTTTCCTCTTGCGAATATTGAGTCCAGCTGTACCAGCAGCTCGAAATTGAGCAGCAGGTCCTCCGCAAAGCCTGCAGCGTCGCTCGACAACTCTGCCAATATGCGCTCGATTTCTTTCTTCTCCTTTGAAAGAAGTTCACGCAGCTCGTTGTTAGCCTGGACTGTGCTCATCGGCTCCACAAAGAAAGTAGCCCCGCTTGAGGAGACGTCGTGGATAAGACCCGGTATCTCGTTTTTGTATTCACTGCGAACAGGCACGACATATCGGGCTGAGCGCATGGTTATTATCGGTTCCTGAAGATACTTTGAATAATGCGAAGAAGTAATGATCTTCTGGAGGCTTTCGCGAGCCTTCGTACTCGCGATCCTCATATGCCTTCTGATATCGGAAAGTGTGCTGCTGGCGTCATCCGAGATCTCGTCTTCGGATATGACTATGCGGTTTATTTTGTCTTCAAGGAATTTGTTGGGGATGAGCGAGCGGAAGATCTGGTCAATGCAGGTCGCGTCTTTTTTTGCCTCGTCTTCATATTTGCGCACGCTCCGCACCGTGCCCAGCAGCATAGCTATATCCATTAACTCCCTGTTGCTGAGCACGCCGCCTTTTTCCGCACGCATGACGCATAAGCGTATATCGCGTATTCCTGACAGCGGCGGAGTGCCGAAAAGCGAAATAAAACCAGTAGCGGCGCTGGTCTGCGATTGCAGTCTCGCGACCTCGGACGCGTCGCCCAGCGGCCTTATCTGAAGCGCTCTCTTTTTTGCTTCTTCGCTGACACACTCATGTGCGAGCATTTCAAGTACCGCGTCAAGCTCAAGCGTGCGTATAGATTTTTCTGCGATTTCACTCATATCTGCAGTCCTTTAATAAAATCGAGCGTATCGAAACTGCGCTCAAGCTGCGAAATTACGTAAGCTTCCGTAATGTTCGAAAGCAGCTTGAGCGAGGGCTCTGTCATTCGAAAAGAGAAGATTTTTTTTACCGGGCTCTCGATTATATGGTGCATCGCGGCATGCACCGCGGGGTCGATGGGTCTCAACGTGTTGTCGCCGAGCTGCCTTGCACACGTCGAGCAGCAGGCCACGCCCTTTTGAACGCTGAAAAAATCAGGTGTACCGGATATACAAACGGAACAGGACCCGATCATCGGTTCATATCCGGCAAGGCACATTATCCGCAATTCAAAGCCTGATTTGACGATCCTGGCGTCGCGGGAACCGTCGGAGAGCGCATAAACGCTGTTAAGAGCCAGCTGCAGCACTTCGGGATCGACCGAGTCGGAATCGGTGACGGCTTCGAGAAGTTCACAAAAATATGACGCGACCGAAAGCCTGTCAAGATCGCCGCGGAGGCAGAAAAAAGCTTCCAACGTCTCAGCTTCGTCAACGTGCATCCAGTTTTTATATTCAAAAACGGAAAACTCGTTATATGTCAGCAGCTGGGAGGCACTTCTGATCCTGCTCCCCTTCCGGCGTGCCCCTTTTGCAAGAAATATCTGCTTTCCCATTGAGTCGGTGAGCACAGTGAGCAATCTGTCAGACTCTTTAAGGTCCCGCGCGCGCAGCACAAGACCCCGTACGGTCATGTGTCGGCTACTCATATCCGAAGCGGCGTACAAGCGAACCGCTGTCGCGCCAGTTCTCTTTGACCTTAACCCATGTTTTCATGAAGACTTTCGTACCGAGCATTCGCTCGATCTCGGGGCGGGCTTTTGAAGATATCGTTTTCAGCATCGAACCGTCTTTTCCGATTATGATGCTTTTATGTGACTGCTTCTCACAGTAGATGATGAACCCGATATCGGTTACGCCGTTTTCCCCCTGTTTAAACGACTCGATCTCCACAGCAAGACCGTGAGGTATTTCCTGATCGAGGCAGAGCATCATTTTCTCGCGAAGTATCTCGCAAGCGAGCCGCTGCTCGGGTTGGTCCGTGAAAACGTCATCGGGAAATAACTGCGGACCGTCGACCGCATAGGTCTCAAGCTGCTTCAGCAGCACGTCGAGCCCGTCGTTTCGTTTCGCGGAGATCGGTATTATGGCGTCAAAGGAAAAGCGGCCGGCGTACGAGGCAATCACCGCGAGGAGCGCTTCTTTCGGCACCGTGTCGATCTTGTTAATGGCCAGAACGCATGGCACACCGCTCTCTTCGATCCTGCAGATGAGCGCCTCTTCGGAGGGCGTTCTATCCGTTACCGGTTCGACGATCATGAGTACGCAGTCGGTTTCTTCTATGCTCTCGCGTACGACTTTTTGCATATAGTCGCCTAGCTTGTTGCGAGGACGGTGAAACCCCGGCGTGTCAACCAGTACGAGCTGCGTTTCCCCTCGGTTGGCTACTCCGATGACCCGGTTTCTCGTTGCCTGTGGTTTAGGGGAGACTATGGCGATCTTCTCGCCTACCAGCGCGTTGCACAGAGTTGATTTTCCGACATTCGGCCGTCCCGCAATTGTCACCACGGCTGTTTTTGTAATTGGCATGCTCTACCCTTTCTTATCTTTTGAGTGAAAGCGAACTCATGATCGCTTCCTCTCTTGACCGCATAAGCCGCTTCTGCTCACCCTCGTCCATATGATCGTACCCAAGCAGGTGAAGAGTTGAATGCACGGCAAGATAAGCGATCTCTCGCTTCAGTTCGTGTCCGTACTCCGAGGCCTGTTGTTTCGCGGCCTCGATATTTATCGCGATATCGCCGAGGTAGACGTATCTGCCCGAGTCAAAGACGCCTGCTTCGGGCTGCATCCCCGGCACGAGTTGAGCGGCGGGAAACGACAGCACGTCCGTGTACCGGTCCAGCGCGCGCTTTTCCCTGTTGAGATCTCTGATCTCCTCCGGTCCTGTTATAAGAACTCCTACAGCGCATGAAGGGAGGATGTTCTCCTCATTGAGCGTGCGGATTATCGCCTTCTTAATGAGTCGAGCGCATCCCGGAGCGCGATACTGCACCGTCAATATAACTCGATGTTTCATGGCTTTTGAATACGGTATCTGGAGGAAGAGCCCTGTCCGTGCTTGCCGCGCTGCTTTTGGAGTGACGGCGCGGAGGATCTTTCATAGCTCTCATAGGCTTTCACAATACGCTGTACGAGGACGTGGCGAACGACGTCGCGCTCTGTGAGGTATTTTATGGATACGTCCTCAATTCCGTCCAGAACCCTCATGCAGTCTACCAGACCGCTTTTTTTGTCAGCCGGGAGATCGATCTGAGTGATATCCCCCGTGATCACGGCCTTTGAGTTGAACCCGAGCCTCGTCAAAAACATCTTCATCTGTTCCCGCGAGGTGTTTTGCGCTTCGTCGAGAATTATAAAAGAATCATCCAGCGTGCGGCCCCTCATATAAGCGAGCGGTGCTACCTCGATATTGCCCCGTTCCAGGTATTTTGCGTATGTTTCCGGTCCGAACATATCGAAAAGGGCGTCATACAGAGGGCGAAGATAAGGGTCCACCTTATTCTGCAGATCACCCGGAAGAAAACCGAGTTTCTCGCCGGCCTCGACTGCGGGCCGTGTCAGAATGATCCTGTTAACGGTTTTGGCACGAAAAGCTGTAACGGCTGCGGCGACAGCCAGATATGTCTTGCCCGTGCCGGCGGGTCCTATACCGATCGTCAACGTGTTGTTCTGGATGGCGTTGACGTATTCTTTCTGTCCCAGAGTCTTCGGTTTGACCGGTTTTCCCTTTGCGGTGATGCATACAACGTCTTTTGAAAGCTCGCTCAGTTTATCTTCAACGCCGTCCTTTACAAGGCGAACGACATAACGCACCGTCTGCGCATCTATAGCCTCACCCCTTGAAGCGACCGATATGAGGCCTTCAACGGCCTTTGCGGCAAGCATCACATCCTGAGGCTCACCGCTTATACGGATTTCATCGCCGCGATTAACAGCGCTAACACCGAGTTCCTTTTCAATATAGCGGATGTTTTCGTCGAATGATCCGAATACGCTGATGATCTGCTCCATCCTGTCAACGCTGATCGCCTGTTCCAACGGCGCCCCTCTTTCCTTTGCATGAATCTATTTTGCCGTAATCTCCTCGAAGCAGTGCGCATAAAGTGTCAACGACAACACGCTTTCGGTCTGCGAACTTAAGATGCGGACCGATTCGACCCGACCGCCGGAGCCCACCGTTTCTTTTAAAAGGTCAGTGAGCGCTTTTTTCGCTGACAGTTCCGCAGTTGCGGCGGCGAGCCTGACCTCGCTGAGATTATACTCAGAAACAACAGTCTTTTCAATGATAAACGGGAGCGGATAACCGCCGGGCAAAACTATCTGTCTCTTCAATTGTATTTTATCATAAAATTCATACGGAATTCCAGAAAGAATCGTTAAGTTTATCCTCCGCCCGGAAAATATAAGGTCGAATATCGTTTTATCATGCCCTGAATATTGTTTTTCGTACACGACCAGCGGCAGATCAATTGTGACGGTATACCAGGTGTCACAATAGACTTTTCCGGCTGCGTTGACGTAACGTTCGCCCGCAAACGGGCTTTCGACCCTCGCGCTTATCAATATGTCCCCTTCCAGTACCGTATCGCCGACGTCGATCTTGGCGGTCCCTCTGTATACTTCGATCTTCTTAACTATCCCGGACTTCCCCGCCAGGACGTCCATGGTAAGATCTTCGTCAAGGATTTTTGGCGCTTCGGTCCGCTCCCTGACACTGACGGTTGCGACGGAACCTGTAATATTAATATAAAACCAGGATAACTCGGGAATACGAAGCAGGATCCGCGGCTTGAGCCATTGGGAATGAACGGTCCTGCATACGGTCCCGATATCGACGCCCAGGTCCCGCAGGGCGGCGAGGATCTCCGCATCGGTCACGCTGACATTTCCTTCGATCTCAATGCGTAATATTACGGAGTTGGAGAACATCAAAAACAAAACAGCGAGGGCAAGCCCCGTGATCAGAAGCTCCCGCCCCCTGAACACACGCAGGGATTCAGACATGCCTTTCTGCGGATCAAAGAGTATCTGATTATCAGGATCAGCCAGCGATGCCGTGCGTTTCTGATCGCGTGTGAATATATTAAGCCGCAAAGCTTTGCCTTTGCGGTGCAGATTCCAAAACGGGATGCCCTCTTTCGACAAAACGTTTGCAAATCGCTCAGGATAAGCGCCGGTGACCTGAACGGCCGTATATCCTCTGACATAGCGTATGAGCCATTTCAACATGCGCCGTACCTCCGCTAGGATAATTCGACCGAGGAGATTTTTCCGGAAACGCGCAGCTGTGACTGATCCATTGCGATGATCTTCAGTTTGCTGCCGTTTATTTTGACCAGGTGGTGCGCAGCTCCTATACAGATCATGTTGTCATCGAAATCAAGCAGCCCTCTGTGATTTTCGACCAGTACCTCGCACCCCGACAGGATCTCGATCCGGAGCGCCCCGACAGCCGCATCGATCGGCAGTCTGAACGATTCGGCCATACGTTCCATCCGCTCGTACCAGCGTTTCTTCATCTTTTCCTCCGAACCTGCTCTCATATCAGCAGCGATGCATATAGTTGAGCTGTGTCAAGTATTTATCAGTGTGGTAAAACGCAAAAATACCGCTCACCGTCGGGCAGCCTGCAGCCGAACACGGGGAGAGCGGTTTCTGCCGCCAAGTAATAAATATGCGCGCAAAGCCGCGATATTTCCGCCTGAAACGAGGTCGACCGTGAAACGAACGCTTTTAATAATAAATATAATAAAACGCGCTGCGCCGTATCCGCTGATAGCTCTTTTCGGGGCTTTTGTACTTCTGCATCCCAAAGAATGCCTGACAAGCGCGGCGGCAGGAGTCAGAATATGTCTGGATTCGGTTATACCGGCGCTGTTTCCATTTGTTTTCGTCTCCCAGCTCATCCTTGAGACAGGGGTAAGCGACGGGCTGAGCATCATTTTCGGCAGGCCTCTGGGGAGGCTGTTGAGGTTATCGCAGGCGGCTGCTCAGGCTATGGTACTCGGCTTTCTCGGCGGATATCCGGTGGGGGCCCGAAGCGCCGTACTGTTGTATGACGACAAAAAGCTCACAAAAGATGAGACTGAGAGGCTTCTGTCATGCTGCAACAACTGCGGCCCGTCATTTATATTCGGCGTAGTCGGAGCCGGGGTCTTCGGCTCCGCGGCAGCTGCCGTTTTACTCTGGGCCGTGCACATCCTGTCGGCGATAGCGGCAGGGTTCATTCTTCGCGGCAGGAGAACTGCTGCAAAGACGGAGCCCGGGTATTCAAAGCGCCGCCGGAGCGTCTCGTTCGGCGCCGCTTTTTCAAAAGCCGGCATCTCATCGTTTCAGGCTATGGGAAACATCTGCGCCTTCGTGATACTGTTCAACGTTATTTTGCTTCTGCCGCGGTGGGTCGGCCTGTACTCGATTTCGCGGGATACGATATATCGTTCGCTGCTGAGCGGTGTTTTCGAACTGACAAACGGCGTGCTCTCGCTTTCAAGCGACAGAGGAACGGCAGCTTTCTCCTGCGCCGCTTTTCTGATCGGCTGGGGAGGTCTGTCTGTCCATTTCCAGACACTGTCGATCACTGCCGGGCGAAAACTGCAAATGCGCCGCTACTTTACGGGGAAGATACTGCAAGCCGGCATATCGGCCGCAGCTGCGGGAGCTGCGGCTAAAGTATTCATGCCCGGCATATCCGAAACGTTGTATGTCTTTGCGGGTGCATATAACCTGCACATAACCGCATATAATGTCGTCTTGTTCTCTGTGCCCTGGTTGTGTCTGCTGCTGATAGCTTATCTGCTGGGCAGCGGCGGCCGGAATTCAGCAAATTAGCCCCGGTGCACCGTTATACTGTCTGTATTTCGTGTGTTTTGGCTGTTTCCGCGCATCAAGGACGGGACGGCCGCGTATTTAGTGCCCCGAGCCGCACTGAATACCACATCTTGTTGGGATATACCGTTTGTATTGTCCCGGTTTACTTGGTTTACGTAATGTTCTTTACATAATTACATCGAATAATGAGATTTATTCGGGATTTTTTCAGATTATCCTTGCATTTTTCCACGACATAATTTATAGTAACAATACATTTGTTATGTTAATCTTTGGCTGGGTTATCACTATTTAGCAATACTATTTCGGACAACTGCCGCATATCCTCTACTGAGGTGAAGGCAGTGACACGTATCAGAAAAGGTGCGACGCGCAAAATAAATGCGCGGGATCTTCAGATATATATCAAGCTGACCATTTTTTTTGTTGTCGGCATCATACTCGGATGCGTCGCTGCGGGTAAGATCGATCTCGCTTTGACCGGAACCGCAATACTTGAAGAGTATTTTTACAATGCCGTATCGGGACGAGCGCCAAAGCCTGACGTCTACGATGTTCTTTTTCGCACGTACGTGTTTCCCTGCTTGATATTGTTATGCGGATACATGACCTTTGGCGGCCTGTTGCTGCCTCTTCTTGTAGGAGCCCGGTCTTTTCAGATTTCATACATAATCTCTTTTCTTGTTATGAGGCATGGCAGGTCCGGCCTTTTGTTCGCTTGTCTGGCTGTTCTGCCAACGCAGATTATCGCCGTACCTTGCCTTCTTCGCATATCGTGCGCCTGCTCCAGGTCCTCAAGTGCCCTTATGTGCTTCAGCTTCGGGAGGATCCCCGATGCTTTTCCGGTGTATGACAAGCCCTTCTACATTGACGTGATTTCCGGTCTGCTCATGCTTGTTTTCCCTTTTGCCATTGAGACCTTTCTTATCCCCGAGCTGTTCCCGCTCTGTATGTAAAGTTATCAAATGGAGGTGAGCTTTGGTTGGAGGATTATCTGCGCGGTTTTGAGAAATACTTAAGAGATGTAAAGCACTCATCTGACAATACATTAAGCTCATACCTCCGGGACGTGCGTCAGTTCAGTGAATTCGCGGCTGAAAAAAACGTAAATCTGCCGGATGCTGACCAGGCTTTTATATCAAACTATCTGAAACACCTTCTTGCCTCCGGGAAGTCTCCCGCGACCGTAAACCGTTCGGCGGCTTCCATAAAGGCCTTCTATATTTTCCTGATGGATGAGGGCGTCGTAGATTATTTGCCCGCAAAAAACGTGTGCCCCGCCCGTGTAGTACGGAAATTGCCCGAGATACTGACAAGCAAGGAGGTCGAACTCCTGCTAGAGCAGCCGAGTATGTCCGATCTGAAAGGCTGCAGGGACCGGACTATGCTGGAACTGCTGTACGCAACCGGAATCCAGGTTACCGAACTCACGACCCTGAAAGTCAGTGAGCTAAATCTGCCGGGCTCATATATCCACTGCACAAGCAAAGGAAAAACAAGAATAATCCCGCTCTATCCGCGGGCTGTAAAGGCACTGTCGGATTATTTAACGACTGTCAGGCCCCGACTGACCGCATCGCCGGATGAGGAGACCTTATTTGTCAATATAAACGGTGAGCCGATGTCCAGGCAGGGTTTCTGGAAGATCATCAAGCACTATAAAGAGATGGCGGGAATCAAAAAAGACATCACCCCCCACACTCTCAGACATTCTTTCGCGGCACACCTTCTTGAAAACGGAGCGGACCTGCACGCTGTTCAGGAGATGCTTGGTCATGCCGACGTATCCTCGACACGTATCTATACGCAGATCGTCAGCCAGCACCTGAAGGAGGTCTATAATAAGGCGCATCCCCTTGCGTCGAACGAGTGATCGACAGCCGGCAGAAGCGATCCTTGATATATTCCCGGAACGGTGTTGCTGAAGGCGGCAGTTATTTTGATATTGCAAAACGGCCTGTTTTCTGTTAATATTACAGGAGTTCATCGGGTACCGCGGACTGCGCGGGTTGAACCCGGGCGGAAAAAGTAATTTACTTGAACCGTGTCATATTATCAGACAGGTTGGTAAGCAAATGAGCAGGACAAGGCATAAGACACGCAGCAATAAGTCGAATACCGGAGCAAAAAGACAAAAAGAGGCGGATATAATCGCAAACAAGATTATGGCCGCTTTTTCTGTTGCATTTATCGGCACTTTGGGGATCATGTTTCTGCGAAACCGTGTCGCTTCTCAGGGTCCCGACACTATGCTCGGGCTGAGAATACTCATGGTTTTTGGTGCACTGGTATTCCTGGCCGGCATTTTTCTTTATTACAGGCAGAAGAGGCGTCAGGATCCGGATAAAGCTTATTGGTTTGCCTTCCTGTCGGTCTCCGGACTGGCGGCATGCGTTTGCGCCGCTCTGCTCTATTTTGTCGGCTACCAGATCAGCGGCTTCCTATCGATCATTCTGCCGATAGCGGCCATATATTACTTTCTGCACACTGTTTTCGTCCGGGAGGGCTTTGTCTCTCTCATTCTTTGCGGGTTGAGTGCGGCGCTTTACTGGTATTCGAGCAGATATTTAGTACCGATGAGCGCGACCTGGGTCATCCTGTATGCCGTACTCTTTTTAATAAATGCCGCCGTATTCGCAGCAGCATTGATCGAAAAGTCAGGGAGAACCGCATTAAGGGTCGGCGGAAAACCTTTCAAGCTTCTGAGTCCGTCCGGCAGCCATATCTGGCTGTACATAACGCTCGCACTGCTGACGGTTATGCTTCTGGCATCGTTTTTCCTCGGCGCGGCAGTCGCATATGTTCTGATGTACGTATCGATAGCTTATTTCCTGATATGTGTCATAGGCATGATGGTGAAAATACAATAGGATCGTTTGGCGAAGAAACGCTGCCTCACTTAATTCGGGGCAGCGTTTAGACTGTCTAGAAGAATATCAGGTACACAATCCTTTAGCAGTGCGGCGGAATCTCTGCATCGTGTTTCGTGCGCGTGACCGATTATTGGAATTTATTGAGCACCCGGGCACTCGGCGATGTGCGCCGAATGGCTTACCTATCTAGCCGCTTCAGCGGCGGGGTCTATCTCCGGTCCGTGTAAATGACGAGCGTCCTGTATAGCGGTCAACGCTGCCTTGCTTAATGCGGGGCAGCGTTTTCGGGTTCGGGCAGTATCGGTCCTCGGATATTTGCAACGAGGTCTTCCGAAACGGAGGCAAAGGTTCGAATCCACTCTGACGCCGCAGATGAGGCATTGCCGCCGGGAAAGCGTTAAGGCGGATACTCTCTCCTTCCCTTCTGTGTGTACGGATCTCACGACGGGCGGCAGCTTTACGTTGCAGCCGATTCAGACGCAGGATCGTTTGGGCAAATAATACCGGCGGCGCGGGAGATCAATTTCTCCCGCGCCGCCCCGTTGCCGGATTCAGCCGTATTTAACTGTTTTCGCTCACATAGATCCAAGCGCGGCTCTGAATAGTGTCAGCAACTGCCTGCGCTGTTTTCTGGCCCGCGAAGAAGGCCGCGGCGTCCTCCTCAATGATTTTGAGGATCTCCTCGTTGTCGCGCATCACGCTGTCCACAGACATGATCAGTTTCATCACTTTATCTGCCTGCTGCTGAGTGACAGGTTTTGAATACCAGTCCCCGCCGCCCGGGTAGGGTTCATCAATGGCTATCGCCTTTTCATATATGATGGGGCCGCCGCTGTTATCCTGCTGCGTCATCGCAAGCTCCTTCATCTTTTCGAGAGCATCGACTCTTAAGGGGAAACTGTAGTTGAGCTCATTTTGAGCTTCTTCCGATATCACGCTCTTCAAGAACTCCCAGCACGCCGGCGTGAACTTTGTCTTTGAAGATATTGCGATCTCGAAAACAGGCATGATCGAAGAGCCCACACCTTCCGGGCAGGGGAAGCCGATGTAAGTGACTTCTCCCCCGAATGTGTATTCAGCTTCTTTGATTGAGCTGAAGTTGCTCACGTATTCCATACGCAGCAGGGTCCTGTTGTCCCTGTATTGCCACTGTTCCTGCTCCCAGTAATCGTCGGGCAGGTTGCTGTAGTATGAGTCCCAGTCTATCGTTTCGGGGAAAGTGTTGATAAACTCCAGCATTCCGACGAAGTCAGGTGTATTGAACCTGCACTCACCTGTGGATATGTTCACGTAACTGTCCATCGTCATATTGCTGAGATGATTGAGCACCTCAGAGCGCGTCATCATTGAAAAGGCCTTCGCGCCAGGGAACCGTTTCATGAGTGCCTGAAGATCCGTGAGTGTCCAACCGGGCTCGGTACCTACGTTTTCGGTTTTTGCCGAGATCGTACTTATATTGAAAGACGGGATCAGACTGTAGATCTTTCCGTTGACTTTCGTGGCCTCGAGGATGTTTTCAAGATAGTCCGCTCTGTTGAAGTCCGGGTCCGCGTCCATCAGCTTGCCAAGGTCCGCAAGAAGGCCCTTTGTCGCGTAGTTGTTGTAAGGGAGGCCTTCAAGCATAAGTATATCGGGGATCTTACCGGAAACCATATCGATGTTGAGCTGCTCCATTCCGGCTTCCCAGTTCTCTTCTGTGTTGTAAACGGAATAGTCGTTGAGCTGTATGCGATAATCGGGGTTCTGTTTATTGTATGCCACTATCAGGTCGAGTATATCTTCATTGGGATAGACCGCGGCAAGAGTGATCAGATATTTTTCAGTGATATCTGTGTCGGAAGCCTTTTTAAGGATCGCGAAGCGCATCTTGTCATATGATTTCGTATATTCGCAGGAGAGGAATCTTCCTTCGCCAAGAGCGGTTACATTGTTGATCCTGTATGCGATCATATCGGAGTTTATCCAGTTGAGTTCCTCTTTCGTCTCATGCGTCATTATGTCGTATGAGAACAAGGCCATGTTGTTGTAGAAAAGTATCGTGTTGCCCGGCCCGTTTCTGAAGTTGTAGGCGGTCATTTCGGGTTTTGGAAGTTCGTCGAGGGACTGTGTTGCGAAGTTGATGCGCACAAACTTTGAACTGCTGATGCCCACCATATCGGCGGTCTCATCATATGAAGTGTAGTTTCCTATGACGTCGCCGTTTCCTGTCATTGCGACCCCGCCGAACCAGCCGTTGGTACCCGTATTAATTTTGAAGGATAAAGCTCCGTCTTTGTCCAGTACGAGCACCCCGGAATCATAGAAAAGCACGAGTTCACCGCTTGGCTTGATCAGGAACTGGCTGATGTAAAAATACTCCGAATCTGACATTGAAGAAACGTCATATCTGGACATCTCATTCCCCTGCGCATCGATCCTCACGAGGTTGCCGGTGCTCTCATAGACATAGTTGTCGGGATCCGAATAATCCTCGTAAGTCTCCTGAAGGTAATACCAGATGGTCCCGTCCGGAGCAGGAGTTATATTGCTGATATATGAATATCTATAGCTCTGTCCGTTCTCACCCTGCTCGTTTGTCTGAGGGAAGTTCTTTATCAGGGTAAAATCGGAGCCGTCAAAGCTCATGGAATAGAGATTTGTACCGGACTCATAAGTGTAATTGCCGTCTGCGTCGGTAGACTCATTATAGTAATAGGTGCTCAGGTACACAAGGTCGCCGCTTGTGGACATTGCGTTGATATACTCGTTTTGCGGCAGTTCAAAATCGAGATACTCGGCTATGTATACGTGTTCAAGCTTTACTTTCTGAGCTCCCGGAATGCCTCCCGAAGGGGGAGAATTACCCGTCGTGGAGGGATTCTCCTCTCCGCCCGGGTCGCCGCCGGGGCTGCGTTTTACACAGGCGCCAAGCGAAAACGTAATTGCCGCAGCCAGCAATAAAGCGACAAGTTTTTTGTAATTCAATATCTTCATCAGAATGTATCCCCTTTACAATACTATACTATTTTTCATTAAGCCGTCTGCTGACGAGCAATTGCGACATCATCCTTGCCAGAGCCCTGAAAATCGTTTTCCTGCGCCTGAACAACCTGAGAATCAGTGTTATTAACAAAGCGGCGGGATATATCGCGCTTATCACCGCAAGAAGGGTAAATAATGCCGCAAAGTTTTCCAGATAGCGTGCGGAGTTTTCCCACCAGGGGTAAAAAACGCTGTTTGTACGCTGAGTCCTTCGTGCGTATGCGCCGATGTTCGCAAAGTTGCTTTTCGGGCTGAAACGGCGGGAGTTCTCGATGATCTCAAAATCGCCATCGTTATAAGGGATGGCGCTTTCTATGGTCTTGAGAGCAAAACCGCCCACCGGGTCCGGTAAGACCGCTTCATAGCAGGTAACGTTGGGGGCTTGCCCTATCTTTTGCATCAGAGAAAAAGGCACGTAAACTGTCGGTTCGGTTCCGTATGAGTCGTTTTCCGATCTTCTTTCAGGGGTATTCGATACACCCGCGATCTTACACGGGTACCCCCCTATTCGTACAGACAAGCCGGTCAGGTCATAACCGCCGTATAATCTCCATGCAAGCGCCCTGTCGATTATAACGCCGTCATCCATTATATCCTTGTCGGAATAATACCATCCGCTGGCCATATCGACGGGGTGAAAAGTGAAGAAATCGCCGCCGGTGCATATTGCGCGGGCCTGAACGGCTTCCGTGTTCTTGGATACGGATACCGTTGTCTCCCCGCTGAAAGCGTATATCCAGATACGGGCATTTTGATTCGGCGCTTTGATTGACTCCGCCGCGAGATAATTGTCAACACTCTGCCGTAACTGCGCTGTCGCTGTGTGGGACAAGCCTGCTTCATCCGGGAGAAAGACGGATACCTGCGAATATCGCATTTCGCCGTTTCTCCATCTCTGCGCAACGCGTTGGCTTTCAAGCGATCCCGAAAGCACCGCGACAGCGATCATCGACCCTCCCATGATGATAAGGCAGATAATTGCGCAGATGAGCGGGACTGCGCGTTTTTTACGAATGATCATGTGGCGTCCACCAGCCTGACCTGCATGCCCCCTTCCAGAGGTTTCGTGGAGGTAGTGATCACGTATTCGTAGCCATACTCGGAATTCGCCTCGATAGCTGTGTTGTAAGCGTCTTTTGCGATTACGGAAACGTCGACACGTGTGGCTATATAGCGATTGCCCAGCGGTGTGCTCTTGGCTTTCGCGATCAGAATGAATGTCCCGTTAGAGTCCTCACGGATCGCGCTGTTGGGCACGACGATATCATATGCAGTCTGGCGTTCGCCTACGGCGAGATTGAGGGTCTGGCCCTCCACCACGTCACCGGTTATGGAAAACTCGAGTATTTTGTTGCTCCCGGGGTTTTCGCGGTCAGTCTTGATGGCCGTGAGAGTTACGTCAACATTTCCCCACCAATAGTCAATAACGGAAGCTTTGTCGCCGACATGGACCTGCTTAGCCTGTTCGTTCGTCACGGAAAAGCTCAGCGTGTAGCCCTTCCCCTCCACGTCTATTCCCGCAAGAGTGATGCCGGGGGAAGCCGTATCGCCGGCAACGACGTTGACGCTGGATATGGTTCCCGCGTATCTGGCGGTGACCTGGGAACCGATACCTTGACCCCGAAGACGTTCTATCTCCGCTTCTTTGTCCTCGATCGCCTTTTTGTCCTGCTCAAGGCCGAGCTGTATTATTTGCTGCTGAATACTCGCGTCCTTTTGCTGTTCGGCGAGGGCTGTCTGTGCCTTTGCGATCTGCCGCTCCAGGTTCTTTATTTGCTCGTCATACTGCTCAACGGTAGTGGTCAGGTTCCTGGAAGCTTCTTCGACTGCTTTCTGGGCTTCGAGCAGAGCTTTGTCGGCTTGGGATTTGCTTGTTTTAAGAGAGTTCAGATACCCGATAAGAGAAGTGGTCAAACTCGATTTCTGCTGATCAAAGCTGCTTTGCAGCCGGCTCACTTCAAGCGTATAGTCGTTCACCATCTGCTGATACTGATTGATATTCATAGTCGCTATGTATAGCTGGTCGTTTAATGCAGGATCGGATTCGGGATCCTCCAATGCTCCGATCAGCTGCCTGATCCTTGCTTCTTCGGATTGCCAGTATGACAACTCGCTCTGCGCCGACGCAAGAGCGGCCTTTGCCGAGTTAAGCTGCGCGGCGAGTGCGGAGATTGTGGGATTCCGGGAGGCGACGCCCAGCTCGATATCGTCGATCTGATTTTGTATGTCATCGATCTGACTGCTCAGACCGTCGACCTGAGCCCGGGCCATCGCCTCTGAAGCTTTTGCCCTGTCATACTCCGCCTGGTAGGCGACGGCTTTGCTTCGGTCTGATTTCAGTTTCGCAAGGTCATTTTTCATGTCGTTGATGTCGTTGATGGCGTCGACGTAGTCGTCCGGCATGTTTTGCAGGATCTTGATCTGATAATTGATCTTCATTGTCTCAAGCTCTGCTATCAGTGCCTGCAGCTCGTCGCTCTCCGCGTCTTCAAGTTCAAAAAGTACCTGCCCTGCCTGCACCATGTCGCCGACTTTGACAAGAACGCTCTTTATCTGGCGTGTCTCCGATATCTGCACGCTGTATGCAAGATTGGCGGTTACGCTGCCCGTCCCTCTTATCGCGGTGGATATCGTGCCGTACCCGGCGTACTGCCCCGATACCTCGGGCAGCGACCAGTTCATTATCGTATTGGATAAAAATGTGAGAACGAGCATAACAGCCAGAAATATTATAGCCGCGTCCTTTACCCAGCCTCGCCTTTTCTTCTTTACTTCGACCGTTGTTGATTCAGCCATATACGAATACCTAACCTTTCAGTCTGCCTGAATATGTGATTCCTTCGACCAGATAATCCTCACCGTGGAGAAACAGCAGTATCGCGGGTATCATATAAATAGTGGCCACAGCGAACGCAAGACTGATCTCCCCCGCGTTGATTTTCGAAAGAAAAACGGACAGCGGCTGTTTTTCCGGAACGTTCATCAGAATCAGGACCTGCTCGACCATATTCCAATAATCGATGAAGACCAGAATGATGACGGAATAGATGGCGCTTTTACACTCGGGCAGACAAATCCTTGTGAATACACGCCACTCGCTCGCGCCGTCCAGCCGCGCGGCTTCAATAATGCTTTTCGGGACGCGCCTCATTGCTTTAGTCAGGATGAACACCGCGAACGGGGAGAATATGCCCGGCAAGATTATCGCCCATCTTGTATTCAGCGTTTTCAGGAACTGAGAGACAAGATAGTTGGGGACAAGCGTCACCTGGTATGGCATGAGCATTAAAACGATATATGCGAAAAACAACAGGTTCCTCGTTTTTGTCCGATAACGCGAAAAACCGTAAGACGCGACTGCCGCGATCCCCACCTGAAAAAGTACGATAGGGGCTACCAGGATGACTGAGTTCCAGAACTTAAACAGATACTCGGGGCTTTTGAACAGGACCGTTATGTATTGCCTGAGTGTCACCATATCCGGAATGAATTTCAGATTGACGCGCTCGGATATGAAAACCTTCCCTCCGGCCTCTCCTTTTGCGAATATTGCACCGTAGTTGGATGCGATCTCACCGGGAGACATAAATGAATTCGTAATTGTCAGGATTGTCGGCAGCAGGAAGATTACCGAGAACACGGCTGCCCATATTGTCAACAGTGCGATCTTTATAACTGCCCTGCGCTTTTTACCGGCCGCGCGCGCCGCAAGTGTCGGGGCGCTCATTCTTCCACATCCCTTCCGAACTTCGACTCAACGAAGAAAAGCGCTCCAATGATTATCACCATGAATACAAACATGATCATAGCCGCTGAAGACAGTTTTTGATAGTCGAGAGACATGAAGGTGTTGTTCATAAAATGCTGCAGCAGATACAGCGTCTCATAAGGATAGTCTCCGGTAAGCAAATAGGTCTCCCTGAATACCTTAAAAGAATTTATCAGAGAAAAGATCGTCACGAAAAGTAATGTCGGTGACAGATAGCGCAGTTTGATCCTCCAGAAAACGGTTGCTTTTGAAGCACCGTCGATCTGGGCAGCTTCCAGCTGATCCCTGGGGATGGAGGACAGCGCCGCCATGAACAGGATCATGTTGTAGCCGAGGTTTTTCCAGAGGAAAAGCATAACGATGACGTACTGGCTGTAGTTTGATTTGAGCCAGTCGATCTTTTCGACGCCGAAAACGGATAACCAGTCGTTGAGGGCCCCGTTAAAGTGAAAAATGACCTGCCAGATCAAGACGATCGATGCCACGGGAACCATCATAGGGCTCAAAAAGAACGTGCGAAACTTGCTCTTTCCGGGTATTTTTGATTCAAGGACCATAGCGAGCATCAACGACAGGATGACCGAAAGAGGAACCGCCGTGCCGGAGAATGAAAGCGTGTTCATAGCCGCTTTTTTAAACGCCGCGTTTTTCAGCAGACGGACAAAATTCTCGAAGCCTACGAATTCCTTGTTGATAGGGTTGTCGACAAAAGAGTAGAAAATCACGACGCAGAAAGGGATGACAAAAAATACGAGCACGCCGATCACACTCGGCGCCAGAAACAACGCGGAGCGATACCTGGCCCGCCGCTCCTCACTGCGGCGCGGAATGAGTCTATACTGCCGCATATGAACGTGCCTCCATCACGAGCCCTGTCTGCGAGTCAAATACGAGAACGTCTTCCGGCCGTACGGAGACGTGAAATACTTCACCGCGGGCGATTCCGGGGTCTGCCTCCGTGATGAGTACGACGCTCGTTTTACCGAGATCGATATGTACGTTCATATTGGCTCCAAGAAGCTCGACAAGCTCAACTTTGCCGGAGCCGAGGTAAATACAGTCTTCACTTTCACAGTTCAGGAGAAGGCTTTCCGGTCTGACTGCCAGTTTGACGGGTCTGTCGTCGGGCGGTATTGTGCCGTCGATGAAGTTGATCTGAGGGGTGCCGATGAAGCCTGCCGTAAACATGTTTTCCGGGTGACTGTATATCTTCTGGGGCGGGTCGCACTGCATAATGCGGCCCTTGTTCATAACTACGATCCTGTCGCCCATAGTCATGGCTTCCGTCTGGTCGTGCGTCACATAGACGAAAGTCGCTCCGAGTTCTTCATGGAGTCGGATCAGCTTTGCGCGCATCGAAGAGCGCAGTTTTGCGTCGAGATTTGACAGGGGCTCGTCGAAAAGATAGACCTTGCGCTTTCGCACCAGGGCGCGTCCGAGCGCGACGCGCTGGCTTTCACCGCCGGAGAGGGCCGAGGGTTTTCTCGAAAGCAGGTGGTCGATCTCAAGCATTTCAGCAATCTGTCTGACACGGCTGTCAATTTCCTTTTTGTTTACTTTTTTCATTCTCAAAGTGAATGCCAGGTTATCGTATACAGTCATATGGCGGTAGAGAGCGTAACTCTGAAACACTAGCGCGACATCGCGATCCTTAGGTTCGACCCCGTTCATATGCTCTCCGCCTATGAAGATATCGCCTGAAGTACACTCCTCGAGACCGGCGATCATGCGCAGCGTCGTGGATTTTCCGCAGCCTGAGGGCCCTACAAAAACAACGAATTCTCCGTTGGCTATCTCGAGACTTATATCGTCTACGGCTTTATTGCCGCCGGGGTAAATTTTTGTCAGGTTCTTGAGGATAATACCGGCCATAAAATTGTCTGTTCCTTTCTTCGCGCCGTTTCAAGACACGAAAAACGTTCATCTATATTGACGCCTCTGCTTTGATTTTGTTCCTGGTAATCTGAGAATTTGTCGCTTTTTAACTATTCGTTATATATTGTAATAAAGGGGATACCGATGTTTTACATAAAAACAAGCGAAGAGACACGCACAGCTCTCCGCTGTCGGAATATCCGCGGGTTTTGCTATTTTTCCCTGATGTTTCTGCTGAGCGCCTTAAAAGTGAACTGAGCTGCGATACCTGTAAAAGCCCCCGATAAAATTGCGGCTATCATAAGAGCCGGAGCGTACCACAGCACGCTCGCAGTGCGCATTACGAGCATGGCCGCTGTCAGCTGTCCGAGGTTGTGGACTATCGCACCGACTATGCTGACGGCCCACATCTGTATTACCGGGACGAATACGGACAGCAGAGACATTGCAGCCCAGCACAGGACGGCCCCGGTCGCGCTGTACAGCAGGGCGAGTGCCTGCCCGGTAAATATGCCGCCAAGAAGAACGCGAACGAGCAGGACGGCGCCTGCTTCTTTACGTCCGAGATAATAGACAGCAATCAGGGTCACGATATTTGCAAGTCCGAGTTTGATCCCCGGGAGCGCGACCACAGGGGGGATCTGCGACTCTACAACAAACAGTATCAGCGCAGCCGCCGACAGTATCGACATCGCAGTAAGTTTTCTTATTCCTCTCCCGGGCATAATGCCACCTCATTGACAAATTCAGCCCGATATGGCGTCTATGTCGTCTTTGGCGGAATTCACGATAATGATCCGCACCTTATTCGGTAAACAGACGATCGGATATGATCCGTTTCTGATCGCGCCTGTCCGCACGCAGAGTTTGTCGGGGCAGTTCGCGCCGAGCATGGATATCTGACCGGGTTCGACAAGAACCGTGTTGCCGCCCAGATCGATCGTATAAGGCTGAGTGACTGCGCTCAGGTCTATCTCATAGAGAAGTTCGCCTTCTGAGTATATCTGTGCTGTTTCTCCGGCCTTGCCCGAAAAACGTATCAGGATCAGAGCAGCGGTACTGAAAACGAGCAACAGCGAGAAAACCAAAATGAGCGTGGTTGTCTTCAGCTTCATTTTTAAAACACTTCCAGAATATAGGGGCTATTTTTTTCCTGAGTGTAGCTGCCTGCAATTCCGCTCGTTACGATTATCCTGCCGTCCGACGTTATCAGTATCATATCAAAACCGCCGTAAGTCTCGTAATACGATTTAGCCCCCTCCTCACCCAGGACGAAAAGGGCCGTTGACAGACAATCACTCAGCAGACCGCTGTGGCAGATGACAGTCGCTGAGAGCAGACCGTTTTGCACCGGATACCCGGTGGCGGGGTCGATAATATGGCCGTAGCGCTTCCCGCCGCTTTCAAAATACCGTTGATAGTTGCCCGAGGTGACGACAGCCGTTTCGGAGACGGATACCGTACCGGTATATCTCTCGGGATCATTGGGGTCCTGAATAGCAATGATCCACTCAGACCCGTCCTTCTTTGTTCCGAATGTCTGAACGTTTCCTCCGAGGGAGATGACTGCGCCGTCAACACGATAGGAACCAAACAGAGCGACAAGGGCGTCTGAGGTGTATCCTTTTGCGGTGGCGCCGAGGGATATCTTCATATCATCGGGTATGCTCAGAGTGTTCCCGGAAATCTGTATCCTGCTGTAATCCACTTTATCCAGGAGCTGAGAGATCTCAAGATCCGAAGGTATACGATACTCGGAGCCACCGGAGAATCCCCACGCATCCGCCAGCGGTTCGACAGTTATATCAAAAGCTCCGCCGCTCCTGCCGGAGACTTCGATGGAAGCCGTTATCTGCCGCAGAGTCTCGCTTGAAATATTGACGGGCTCCCCTGCCGCGGAGTTAATCGCAGCAATATCGCTGCCTGAACCGCTGACAGAAAAGAGGCTGTCATATTCCTCTATCAGTTCACCCGCTGCCTTGGCTGCTTCAAAAGAGTCTATTCCCCTGACAGAAACGGTCATATACGTGTCCATTGCGAATGCTGTAAGGGTGGTCACATAACCTTCTCGCCTGGCGGTGAATGTTCTGCCCTCATACATTTCGTGCGGTGCGCAGGATGAAAAAAAGATAATACACGCGGCGCAAACAGATACTGCAGCGAAAAACGTTCGTTTCATTCTATAAGATCAGCATCGCATCCCCGAAGCTGAAGAAGCGGTAGCGCTCCTTGACCGCTTCGGCGTATGCCCTGAGAACGTTTTCACGCCCTGCTAAAGCGGAGACAAGCATTATCAGGGTGCTTTCAGGCAAATGGAAATTTGTTAGCAGCCCGTCTATTGCCTTGAAACGGTATCCGGGGTATATAAAAATATCGACAAAGCCCGAAGCCGGCCGGAAGAAGCCGTCTTGCCCTGCATAGGACTCGAGTGTTCTGCAGGAGGTCGTTCCGACAGCGATTATGCGCCCTCCGCTGCGCCGCACTGAATTCAGTGTCTCAGCCGTGCTTTCCGTGATCCGGCAGTATTCCGAGTGCATTTTGTGATCTGTCACATCTTCTGTCTTTACGGGCCGGAACGTTCCGAGTCCCACGTGAAGAGTTATGGGACAGATATGAACGCCCCTCTCTTCTATAATCGAAAGAAGCTCTTTTGTAAAATGCAGCCCTGCCGTAGGTGCGGCAACAGAGCCTGTCTCCCGTGAATACACTGTCTGGTAACGCTCGGGATCCTGAAGCTCGGCCTTAATATACGGAGGAACAGGCATGCGGCCGAGACGCTCGATTACTTCAAGAAAGATGCCGGCGTATTCGAAACGTATGATCCTGTTCCCGCCATCCTGCTCACGAAGAACGACGGCGTGCAGTTCTCCGGCTCCGAATTCAAGATTTGCGCCGGGGAGCGTCTTTTTGCCGGGACGGGTAAGACACTCCCACTCCCCGCCCCCGAGGTCCCTGAGAAGCAGGACCTCAACCGCGCCGCCAGTATCGGTTCTCCTTCCGAGCAGTCTCGCCGGAAGAACGCGGGAATCATTCAGCACTATAGCGTCACCCGGCTTTAAAAAGCCGGGTAAGTCCGTAAAAATTCGGTGTGATACGGCGCCTGTCTTCCGGTCAAGAAGCATGAGCCTTGATGCATCCCTGCGGTCGAGCGGAGACTGAGCTATAAGGTCATACGGCAGATCGTATGAAAAATCTTTAGTCTTCAAGCGATATACACTCCGGTAAAGTAATACCCGATGATCTCAGAGTATGAAAAACCCCTCTCAGCCATACCTTTTGCCCCCCGCTGGCTCATGCCCACATTATGCCCCCAACCGGTGCCGTTTAACGTGAAGTACGTCGCTTTTGTCCCGGTCCCTGATGATGAGCCGCCCGCTCCGGTTATTGAGTGTGTTCCTGAAGAGGTTATTACGTTTACGCTGCCGCCTTCATATGCAGATACCGCGCCTCCCGAGCCGATAACGTAGAACTTGCTCTCGCCTTTTTGAGAACCGGCGCTGTCCTGTATGTAGATCTCGGTAGTCCGGGCCCCAGCACCGTCGCTTGTTATCTCGTAGCGGATACTGTTGGCAGACTTGCCTAGTGTGGCGCTGTAAAAAATCGACCGCGCTTTCTCACCCGTAAAGGAGAATTCCCTGCCGTTTTTATCGACCATAACGACCTCATACACGTTTCCGGCCGGTGTGCGCGTTTTCACATAGCAGTCGACGATATCGGAGCAGGTGTAGCCTTTGTTCTGAAGCAGCCAGGTCAGTTCGCTGCAGGTGTATGTAACAGACCAGATGCCTTTATTTGCATAGGTCAGTTCTTCATACGGGTCCGGAACCGCCTGCAGATATGGTACCTCTTTGCCCCATACGTTTTTTGCCGATTCCGTAGAGCCGCCGTCGCTGGAGCAATAAAATGTGCTCGCGATCTCACCGTTATAGTAGACGCACAATCCGGCAGTGGCAGAGCATGCCTCCTCTACCCTGCTCGCGTACTCTCCGGTATATACTCCGTAATACACCTGGCAGTCCGTTGAATTACATATATCGAAGCCTGAAGCACTGTGTTTGCGCAGGTTGGATATCGCGTATGTCCTCGCGCAGATCGCCTGTGCTTTAAGAGCTTCGATCGGCCAGGAAGCGCTCATTTCATAGGGGACCACCCCCGCCACGTAGTCGTCTGCATAGACGGCATTTATTACGGTTATGTCATTGCCGTACAGCCTTTTGTACTCGAAAGCGCCCGGATACTGGTACCCCTTAAACCAGGTCGAGGCTTTCTCGCCGGGCATCGTTATCGGTTTGACGGCGAGAAAAGTTGACTGCCCCGCGTCAAACTCAAACACGATCTTCCCTGAGCCGGTAGCAATGACGCTGTAGCAGGATGTGCTCTCACCCACGACCGAGGATCCGACGGGATAGGACGACAGCGCCGCGCTCGCGTTCTGCGCGCTTGAGAAGTGGTCAAGACGCACGCAATAACTTCCGTTGACATAGGCCGGGAAAGCGAAAGGTACGCCGCCCGACTCGTCGTATGACGAGGCGACCGAGAGAGCTTCGCTGAAGCTTGAATATCTGTTAGGCAGCTGGATATGGTAAGCCCCTATCTGGGACTGGTATGTAGAAGGCTTGGTGTCACAGTAAACCCCGTCCGCGAGAAAAAGTGTCTTGTCCTTGGCGATCGTGATCTTTTCCCGCCATGTGTTGCCGACCTCGATAAAGTTATCGGCCGAGTCAAAAAAACCGTACGAAAATCCGCTGCCCTTTTCGTTGGCGAGGTTGGCGGTAGGCAAAGCGCTTGTTCCGTAATACAGGCCGACGCGCAGCAGAGGGTTGGATACCGCGTGCGACGTTTGCGGCGGGATGCATATAATGATAACAACGGCCGATATAATGTAGCAAAGGAGCCTGTGCAAGATATGTTTTTTCATATGTTTCCTTTCGTTTTATAAGCCTGCGCATACTTGTTGACTACAAAAGGGAGATATGTTAAGATACCGAAATAAACAATTTTCGTCTGAGTTTGAACCCTAAGATTACATAATGCATCGATATTATACCAGAAACCAACAATATAGCAAGTCAAATTACAAATTGTGCGCCTGCCGCGGGCGTGCGAATCGACTACAAGAGGGTGTTTTAAGTGTCAGAAAAATATCGCGCGGGAGTTATCGGGGCTACGGGGATGGTCGGTCAGCGATTTGTAAGCATTATTGCGGACCACCCGTGGTTTGAACTTGCTGTCGTTGCCGCGAGTTCGCGTTCCGCGGGAAAGACCTACGGAGAGGCGGTCGGAAACCGCTGGGTCATGCCTTCGGCGATACCTGACAAGGTGAAGGATCTCACTGTTATGGACGCGCAGGAGGACGCCGGGAAGATCGCGGAGAGCGTTGATTTTGTTTTTTCGGCGGTCGATATGAAAAAAGAGGAGATCAGGGCTCTGGAGGAGCGGTATGCGAAACTGGAGTGCCCCGTGATATCCAACAACAGCGCGCACCGCATGACGGCCGACGTACCCATGATCGTTCCCGAACTGAATCCCGAGCACGCGCAGATCATCCCGGCCCAGCGAAAACGTCTGGGTACGGCAAGGGGATTCATCGCCGTCAAATCAAACTGTTCACTTCAGAGTTACGTTCCGGCTATCCATCCTTTGATGGATTTCGGACCTCAGAAGCTCCTTGTATGTACATATCAGGCGATCTCCGGAGCGGGAAAAACGTTCGCAACCTGGCCCGAAATGGTCGATAACGTAATACCGTACATCGGCGGCGAAGAGGAAAAATCAGAGATCGAACCGCTGAAGCTATGGGGCAAGGTCGAAGGAGACAGGATCGTAAACGCCGCGAATATTTCGATCACCTCCCAATGCATCAGGGTCCCCGTGTCTGACGGACATATGGCCGCGGCTTTTGTCACTTTCAGGAACAAACCTTCAAAGGAAGAGATCATCGATCGCTGGAACAGCTTTGTCGGCGTTCCCCGAAAGCTCGGGCTGCCTTCCGCTCCCGCCATGTTTCTGAAGTATTTTACAGAACCCGACAGGCCTCAAACCAGGCTTGACAGGGATCTCGGAAAAGGGATGACAATTTCGATCGGGCGTTTGCGCGAGGACTCCCAGTACGATTACAAATTTGTCTGCCTGTCGCACAACACGCTGCGGGGTGCGGCCGGCGGCGGAGTCGAACTGGCTGAGCTTCTTTGTGCCGAGAATTTTATCGTTAAGAGGGATTGAATTGAAAGAACCTGTTTTTACCGGCTCAGCGGTGGCGCTGGTCACACCGTTCCGTAACTACAAGATCGATTATGAAAAGTTTGGCGAGTTGATCGAGTACCACATCAAAAACGGCTCTGACGCCATCGTAGTCTGCGCTACGACGGGCGAATCGCCCACGCAAACGACAGAAGAACACCTTGAGGCCGTCGGTTTCTGTGTTTCCAAAGCGGCGGGACGCATCAAAATCATCGCAGGCACCGGCAGCAACGACACTGTTCATGCAGTGCACATGTGCAGGACCGCTCAGTCTATGGGTGCGGACGGGCTTTTAATGGTTACGCCTTATTATAACAAAACGACACAGCGCGGCCTGATAAAGCACTACCTGCACGTAGCAGACCGGGTGGATATTCCTATTATCCTTTATAACGTGCCTTCTCGTACAGGTCTCGCCATAACGGCCGAGACGTATGCGGAGCTTTCAAAACATCCTTTGATCAACGGGACGAAAGAGGCGTCGGGAAATATCGGCCTTGTCGCCGAGACACTTTCGTTGTGCGGAGACGAGTTCAATTTCTGGTCGGGAAACGACGAAGATACCGTGGCAATAATGTCTCTGGGCGGAAAAGGGGTCATCTCCGTTGTAGCGAATATCCTGCCTGCCGAGTCCGCAAAGATGTGCGCCCTGGCTCTGAACAACGATTTCCCCGCTGCCGCGAAAATGCAGATCGGTTTGATGAAATTGATCAAAGCGCTGTTTATCGAGGTCAACCCTATCCCTATCAAAACGGCAATGAACCTTATGGGCTTCGACGTTGGGGAACTCCGGATGCCGCTCTGCGAAATGAGCGAAAAGAATCTTGAGACGCTCACTGCGGTCCTGCGGGAATACGGCCTTTTGAAATAGGGAGGGCTCCCATGCTGAAGATAGTGATCTCCGGATGCAATGGCCGGATGGGCCGCGCGGTCACGGCAATGACGCAGGACGACCCGGACCTCGAGATAGCGGCAGGGTTTGACATAAACGCTGTAAAGTATTCTTACTTCCCTGTTTACGCAGATCCGATGGAGTATCAGGGCGCAGCTGACGCTATCATTGATTTTTCATCCCCCGCTGCTCTCGATTCTCTTTTGCCGTACGCCGTCCGACGCGGGATCCCGCTGGTTCTTGCTACAACGGGTTATAACGCCGGGCAGCAGTATCAGGTCGAGCGGGCCTCAGAAAAGATCCCGGTTTTCCAGACCGGAAACCTGTCGCTGGGGGTAAATCTTCTTGTGGAGCTGGTGCGCAGGGCGGCGGCCGTTCTTGGGTCGGGCTTTGATATTGAGATCGTTGAGCGGCACCACAACAAGAAAACAGACGCGCCGAGCGGAACCGCTCTGATGCTCGCAAAAGCGGCGTCGGATTCGCGAAGCGATATAGGTGAGTACGTATATGACAGACACAGCGCCGCTCAGGCGCGCAAGCGCTCGGAGATCGGTATTTCATCGGTCCGCGGCGGAAGTATTATTGGTGACCACGAGGTCATATTTGCAGGTGCCGATGAGGTGCTGGAGCTTCATCACCACGCGGCTTCCCGGGAAATATTCGCGGCGGGAGCGATCAAAGCAGTAAAGTTCATCGCCTCACGCAAAGAGTGCGGGCTCTATTCCATGAAGCATCTGCTCAGTTCCATATAGCGGATCACGGAGATAAACACGTGCCCGACATGTCTCAAATCATGTCGGGCACGTTTATATACCGGTATTTAGGACTCGATATTGTCAATGAGTCCCAGTTCCATCTTCATTCTCAGAATGCGCAAAACAGAGGCGTCTATCCGGTCCTCCGGGATGCGTCCGCTCATTACCGCGTCAAGTACTGCCGGGATCACATCTGTGATATCCGAGCAGCAGATGAGGTCGTTCCCTGCTTCGATAGCAAGAACAGCGACATGGGTATCCTCAGAATACGGCGCAACGGCATCCATAGAAAGAGAATCTGTCATCACCACACCGTCAAAGCCGATGTAGTCGCGAAGGATCCGATTGACTTTTGTCGAAAGCGAGGCAGGGTATTCGGGATCCATACATTCAACGATATTATGGCTGACCAAGACGCAGTTCGCACCGGCGTTTATACCCGCAATGAACGGCAGAAAATCTCTTTCCAGAAAAGTGCCGTATTCTCTTTTGTCATGTACCGTCTGAGTATGAGTGTCGCCGTTGTTGCCGTACCCGGGAAAATGCTTGAGCGCGCTGCCGATGCCCTGTTCGCGCATCACTGTCACGACAAGTTCCGCAAACGACGCGACCTCGTCGGGATCGCCGCTCATGGCCCTTTTATAAATGAAATCGTTTGCTTCGCCGGAGATGTCGCATACGGGGGACAGATTCAGATTGATCCCCAGGGACAGGAGAAGGCGCGATTTTTCCACGGCGTCGCTCTCGATGAGCTCAAAGCCGCCCGTAGAAAAAAGGGTTCTGGGTGACTGGAACGCGGCTGCGCGATACTGAGGAAACAAGCTGACGCGATTGACCGTGCCCCCCTCCTCATCCACTGCTATGAACATGGGGATCGCGGACGCCGACTGAATGTCGGCTATCTTTTTTTTAGCCTCATCGGGCGACAGATCGCGAAAAAACGTTGCGAACATCAAATAACCGCCCGGAGCGTATTCCCGCACGATTTCTTCCGCATCATAAGAGGGACAGTCCGCAAGGATCATCTGGCCGACTTTATCTTCAAGCGTCATTTCAGACAGGATCTTCTCCTCAAGAGTGAGTTCGGGCGGCATTGTTGCCTCGGGCGTTGCCGCAGGCTCGGATTCGACGGGAGAGGACTCTGCGGGAGGGCTCGGAGAAACAGATGTCTCCGGCGGGATCTCCGGCGTCGGTTGAGCGCTCGAGACCTGCGAAGGAGGAGGCCGAACGCTTCCGTCATTTTCAGAGGCCGAGCAACCCGAAAATGCCGAAACAAAAACCGCTGCAAGGAGAACCGGCACAAGATGTTTTTTACGTATGGCTGTGAAAAACATTTCTTTTTTTGCCGCCTTTTGTTCTTAACATACGGCATATATTGCGGCAAAACAGCGGGATCAGAATGGACTGCACCACTATCATTTCGCCGGCCTGGATCGCGCGGGACGGGAGGAGCACCATAACACCGTAATTGAATACTATGGCGATCATCGCAGTATTGAGAACGAGAGAAATTACGACAGAGACTGTGACAGCCGCCAGGATGCTTCGTATTATTGCCTTTTTCATATCGATCTTATCAAGGTTTTTTAAATACAGTCCGTAGATCATGCCCGCCAGGAACGCGGTGACGGTAAAACCGGGGAAATACGGGCCGATGGGTACGGCAAACGTGCCGATAATATCGGCAAGCGCTCCGGCGACAGCCGCCCACCAGGGGCCGTACAGTATAGCGACGATGACCAGGGGGACAAAACCGAATCCGATCTTCACGACCATTGTGTTGATAGCAAGGACCCGTTCCAGCACGACCTGGCACGCCACCATGATCGCGATGCTTATTATCATTTTTGTGCGTTCTGTCTTCATAATTCACCCACTTCTTTATTTACCGAAAAACTCTCTTATTTCACCGATCTGATACAGCGATCCGAAAACACATATGACGTCGTCCGGGTCCGCGACCGAGATCTCCCCGGCGACAGCATCTGCCGGCGATCCGTATGACACGACTTCGATCCCGGTCAGAGCCCTGATCTCCCCGGCAAGTTTTTCAGATGACAGCGCTCTGCTGCCCGGCGGTGCGATCGCAGCAAAATGTTTGGCCAGCGGCGCGACCTCCAGGAGCGACGTGCGGTAATCCTTATCAGAGAGCATACCGATAATAAACCGAAATTTCTTTGAAGGGAATATCTCTCTTAGAGTTCCCGCTAGTGCGGCCACACCCTGGGGGTTATGAGCGCCGTCGATGATCACGGCAGGTTCGCTTCGCATCAGCTCAAATCTTCCGATATTGACTGCTCCGGCCAATCCTTCGCGGCAGGCGCTCTCCGGAATTACGAAGCCGCGTTCCCGAAGCTTTTCCGCCGCTGTAAGAGCGGTAACTGCGTTTTGTATCTGGAAAAGGCCGGCGAGAGAAAGCTTCAACCCTTTGAGGTTACCGTAATCGAATATTGTCCCGCTGGCTCCGGCCGAAACTACCACCGCCCCCGACGCGTCCGCGACAGTGAATGACGCCTGCCTCTCTTCGCAGACAGCCGCGATAATACGCTCGACCGCTTCATTCTGGTGATAGAGAATTACGTCGCAGCCCCGTTTGATAATGCCCGCCTTCTCAAAGGCGATCTTCTCCAGAGTGTCTCCCAGATAATCGGTATGATCCAGTCCGATGTTCGTTATTACCGCGGCCAGGGGAGCCTTAATAACGTTGGTCGCGTCGAGCCTGCCTCCGAGACCGACTTCCAGCACCACGATGTCGCATCCCTTGTTTGCAAAAAACAAGAAGCCGATCGCTGTGATGAGTTCGAATTCCGTCGGGTGCTGCGCGCCTTTTTTAACGATCGCCTCGGCAGCTCTTTTTACGGTGTCCGTATACTGTGCGACCTCATCATTAGTTATCTCCTCCCCGCAGCAGCTGATTCGTTCATTAAAGCGCTGTATATGCGGAGATATATATAGTCCGGTCTTATACCCGGCGCGGCGCAGTATCGAGCTGATGAAGGCGGAGGTCGAGCCTTTTCCGTTCGTTCCGGCAACGTGGACGTACTGAAGCCGGTTCTGCGGGTCGCCCAGTTCACGCATAAGGAGCGTGATCGTTTCAAGACCGGGCTTCCACCCGAACTTTTGTGTGCCGTCAAGATAAGAAACGGCTTCCTCGAATGTCATATGTCTATCACCTAACAAGAAACGGCTGAATGCCGAATTGAAGATTCCCACTCAAATATGGACAGACGCCCCCCTCCGCATAAACACGGAAGGAGGCGTCGAACCTGCTCCAATATCTCAGCGGAAGCGAAACTGCATCACAAGCCGGAGCTTTTCGTCTGACGGCGACTTCCCATCCGTCAGCACTTAATGCGCAGTTTCTACTCAGATTTTTTTAAGGATACGATCTATCAGCTTTTACAATTAGCTGCGGCCTTTTCTGCTTTTTTTGAAAACCCGTACCAGAGCAGCAGCGCGATGATCAGCCCGCCGATAATATTGCCGATCGTCACAGGCAGAAGGTTCTTCAAAAGCATATTGCCGAACGTCAGAGCAGACAGGTCTTTTCCGGCGGCGGCGGCAGCGTCGGCATATTGCGGGATAGTCTTTGCAAAGAGCCCCAGCGTTATATAGTACATATTGGCTACACTGTGCTCAAACCCCGAGGTGATAAACGCCATGATCGGGAAAAACGCTGCGAACACTTTGCCTACGACATCTTTTGAGGCTATACACATCAAGACAGCTCCGCAGACAAGTATATTGCATGCGATGCCGGAAAGCAAGGCCGAAACAAAAGAAAGCGAGCATTTTGTGTTAGCTATAGACATGGCGTAGACAGCCAGGCCGTTTGCCGAGTAGTTAAGCTGTCCGGAATAGGCTACGATAAGAGCGAGCACGACCGAACCTACGAAATTTCCGACATAGACGATCGCCAGGCAGCGGATCATCCTGATCAGTTTGATGCGTCTGCAGCAAACCGATATCGAAATGAGCATATTGCCGGTAAAAAGCTCGGCGCCCAGCAACACTACCATAATGAGCCCGACGGGGAAAACGGCGCCGGATATGAGTCTGGCAAGACCCACGTTAGCGATATTGTGTGCGGCCGTAGAGGATGCTGCGGCACCGAATCCGATAAACAATCCGGACAGAATCGCAAGAACAAACATCTTTGATACTTTGTTGTTTACTTTCGACTCACCGGTGCCTATGTAGTTTGATACGATCTCCGCAGGAGTGAACAGATTCATAAGATCTCCTCCAAGTCAGCTGTTCCGGGCTTTCAGGCTGCGCCGGGCAGCTTCGATAACATGCTGCGCAAGAACGGACGTCGTCACCGTGCCCACACCGGCAGGTACGGGCGTTATGGCTTTGACGATCGGTTCCACGCTTGCGAAATCCACGTCGCCGCACAGTTTTCCGTCATTGTCAACGTTTATTCCCACGTCGATCACGACCTGGCCCTCGCGCACGTATGAGGCGTTTACCACTCCCGCTTTTCCTGCCGCTACAACGAGCACTTCAGCCTTCGCGCACTCTCCGGGAAGATCCGCGGTTTTGGTGTGGCACATCGTGACCGTCGCGTTTTTCTGCAGAAGCATCATTGCGACCGGTTTCCCGATGACAAGACTTCTTCCGATAACAGTGACCCGTTTGCCTGTGAGGTCAATACCATAGAAATCAAGTATTTCCATACAGGCTTTTGCCGTACAGGGAGGATATCCGATCGGGCGGCCCGAAAAGACGCCGGCCATAGAACCGTCCGTGATGCCGTCCACATCCTTTTCAGGCTTTAAAGCAGCCCTGACGGCTTCCGCGTCCAGGTGTTTGGGCAGCGGCTGGAAAATCAGGACACCGTGAACGGATTTGTCCTCGTTGAGGTCATTAACAACTTTGAGCAATTCGTCCTGGGCCACATCGGCCGGCAAAACGACCTGCTTGACAGCGATCCCTATGGTGTTGCAGCGCTTGAGTGCTCCGCGCTCATATGCAAGGTCATCTTCCCTTTCGCCGACACGAAGTATCGCGAGTCCGGGCAGGACGCCAAGTTTGCCCAGCTCCGCAACTTCTCCCTGCAGTTTCTCGTTAAGTGCGGCAGTGACAGGCGCGCCCTTGAGCAATTCAGCCATCTCTAATCAACCTTTCTGACCCGATTAATCACGAGCGTAAAGATATCATCGGCAACTTTGTTATACTTCGCCATCATTGAGTCCGCGGCAGACTCATAGGCTGCTGCGGCAGCTTTGTCAGCCATGAGATCGGTGTTGATATACACGTTCAAACTTGCTCCCTGAAGAGCAGCTTTGGCCGCCACGGCAGCGACACCGACGTCACTTATAGCGAGAGCGCTCCCCTTTTCGGCCAGCTCCGCGAGCAGATCAAGTGCTTCGGAAGTCCTCTCCATAATTTTGAGCGGTACACTGCAGGCGGTCTTCAGCGCAGCTTCCATTATCTTTGCGCGCTCTTCGATCTGTTCCTGCGTGTCCCTGGGCAGACCGTAGGCTTTTGAGAGCGGCTCGAAAGCTACTGCGTCCTCATCCATCATTTGCTCAAACTCGTGCATCATAACTTCGAGCTTTTCGCGCAGTGCAAGAATATCGGGCTCGACAGCCGCGTATTTTTTCTTGCCGACAGTCAGATTGCACACCATTTGCCCCAGAGCGGCGCCGATGGCGCTCAGGAGTGCCGAAGCTCCTCCGCCGCCGGGGACAGGAGCCTTGGACGCAAGCGCGTCCAAGAACTCCTCGATCCTTTTTTCCCGAAAACTCATAGTGATTAAAACAGGCCGGATATCTTGCCGTTCTCGTCCACGTCAATGGATTCGGCGGCAGGAACTTTCGGCAGACCGGGCATTGTCATGACTTCACCGGTGAGTGCGACTATAAAGCCGGCACCGGCGGAGACTTTCAGATTGCGGACAGTGATCTTGAAATTCTTCGGTGTTCCGAGCAGGGCAGCATTGTCGGAGAAGCTGTACTGCGTCTTGGCCATGCAGATCGGGAGATTGCCGAAACCGTAATCCTCAAGCTGCTGAAGCTGCTTCGGAGCGGTGCCGACGAGCTCTACCGAGTCGGCGTGATAAATCTTCTTGCTGATGGCTTCCAGTTTTTCCATAATGCTGGTGTTGACGTCATACGCAAAGGAGAAATCGTTCGGTTGTTCGCAAAGCCTTACTACCTCTTTGGCCAGTTCAACTCCGCCGGCTCCGCCTTTTCCCCAGACTTCGGAAAGCGCGACGTTTACGCCGAGCTCCTTACATTTATCCTCAATAAGCTTGAGTTCCGCTTCTGTATCCGTCGGGAAGCGGTTTATTGCGACGACTGCGGGAACTTTGAAAACGGTCGTGACATTCGAAATATGCTGAAGAAGGTTCGGAAGACCCTTTTCGAGAGCCTCGAGATTTTCGGTACCCAGATTCGCTTTTGCGACGCCGCCGTGGTGCTTGAGCGCACGAACGGAAGCGACGATAACTGTTGCGTCCGGTTTGAGGCCCGCTATGCGGCATTTGATATCGAAGAATTTCTCCGCGCCGAGGTCCGCTCCGAATCCGGCTTCCGTTACGAGGTAATCGGAGAGTTTCAGAGCGCATTTCGTGGCGAGAACGGAGTTGCATCCGTGTGCGATGTTCGCGAAAGGTCCGCCGTGCACGAAAGCAGGAGTGTGCTCGAGGGTCTGAACCAGGTTCGGCTTAAGAGCGTCTTTAAGCAGAGCCGTAAGAGCGCCCTGTGCTTTCAGATCACCGGCGGTGACAGGCTTTTCATCATACGTATAGCCGACGACTATGCGGGCAATACGCTCTTTGAGGTCGGTAATGCCGGAGGAGAGGCAGAGAACGGCCATGATCTCGGAGGCGACCGTTATATCAAAACTATCCTCGCGGGGAACGCCGTTTGTCCTGCCGTTTATACCGTTCACCATGAAGCGCAGCTGCCTGTCGTTCATGTCGACGGCTCTGTGCCACGTGATCCTGCGCGGGTCGATGTTGAGCTTATTGCCCTGATAGATATGGTTGTCAAGCATTGCCGCAAGAAGGTTGTTCGCGGCGCCGATAGCGTGAAGGTCCCCCGTGAAATGCAGGTTTATGTCCTCCATCGGCACGACCTGGGCATAACCGCCGCCGGCGGCTCCGCCTTTTACGCCGAAAACGGGGCCGAGAGAAGGCTCGCGGAGCGCTATCATGGACTTTTTGCCGATGTGGCGAAGGGCGTCGCCGAGGCCGACGGTCGTTGTCGTCTTGCCTTCTCCGGCCGGTGTCGGGGTGATGGCCGTTACAAGGATGAGCTTTCCGTTCGGCTTATCCTGCATATCCTTCATGAGATCAAGGCTGACTTTCGCTTTATTGTTTCCGTAATACTCGAGATATTTCTCATCGATGCCGGCTGTCCTGGCAACCTCGGAAATGTGCTGAAGTTTAGTCTCCTGGGCAATTTCAATATCCGACTTGTATCCCATTCTCTGATAATCCTTTCTTTAACCAGAATAAGCGGTGATATCTGTAACTACTTCTTGACGGGTCCGATAAGTCCGTCTCTGAAGGCGTTTATATACTCGAGGCAGAACTCATCTATCTGCAAAAGGGCTTCGGTGGCGTAGATGTTGCCGAGCATATCACGGTTAGTGGGGTCTACAATCGCGGAATCCATACCGGCGTTCATAGCGAGCGTCATAAACGCAATGTTGATGAGTTTTCTTGCGGGCAGCCCGAACGATATGTTTGAAAGGCCGCTCGTGATGTGAAGGCCGGGGTACTTTTCAAGCAGCTCTTTGGTGCATTCTACGAAGAGGCTCAGGCTCTCCTCGTTCGTGGAGAGGGCTGTGACCAGGGGGTCGATGTAGACGCGGTTATTCGCGATTCCGTATTCTTTTGCCAGGGCCATAATGCGGTCGGCAACCTGGAGGCGCTTTGCAACGTTGCTGGGGATTCCGGAGTCGTCGCACAGAAGGGCTATTACACCCCAATCGGTGTCGGCGATGACCGGGAAGACGATGTCTACCTTCTTCCCTTCCATGGATACCGAGTTAATAAGGCCGGGTTTATTGCAGAACTTAATGCAGTCAACGCAGACCTGTGAATTGGGGCTGTCGATGCAGATCGGGGTGTCGGTGACGCTCTGAACAAGACCGATAAGCCACTCCATAGTCTCCATCTCCTGGGCACCTTCAACTGAGGCGCACACGTCGATGTAATTGGCGTTGGCTTCCGACTGGCGGATCGCCAGATCTTTAATAAAAGCCTCGTCGCGTTCCGCGATCGCCTTTCCGACAGAAGGGATCGATCCGTTAATTTTTTCGCCGATAATGATCATAATGATACTCCTTTTCTTTTGGTTATTTTCGTGTCTGCTTGTACAATCAGGCATTCTGGAAGTTGCGGTCCTTAGTCCGGAATCTTGCTTTAAGCGCTACAGATTGCAGTATTCCTCGCGGGTGAGTGTATATACGGTTTCGAAGAATTCCCTGCCGATATAGCTCGAGCAGCCGACGCCGACATATCCTCTGCATTTTTCGACGTACGCTTCGGCAATCGCAATGAATTGCGCGGGTTCGGTGGGCATGTTGTAAGGGTCAAGGCCGTCAGGCGAGATGCCTATACGGATCTTGTCGCCGTATTCTTTACAAAGATACTTGATGTCGTTCATCGGCTGCGGCTTCCATACGTCGACCCCGGCCTCGATCATTACGGGCGTGAGGATCTCGTTTTTTCCGCAGGAGTGGAGTTCGAAGATCAGGCCCTGACTGTGGGTGAAGTCGACAAGCCGTTTCACGTAGGGCAAAAGCATCTCTCGCACTGTATCCGGAGAGAAGAACGGTGCCCGCTGGCTGCCCCAGTCGTCGTGGAGGCAAAACTGGTCGATGTTGTAATACTTCTTGAAAATCGCGATCTCCTCTTCGTAGAAGTCACAGAGCCGCGAGAACAGCCTGTGGACCGCGTCTTTTTGCTCATCGTCGATGAGTGCGACAGCCGCTTCGGAAAAATCCATGAACGATATCAAACGCTCGAAAAGACCGTTGAGGATCGTCATGCATACGACGCGCTCTCCGTCGATAAGAGCCGAGTTCTGCTTTGCGCTTTGCGCCCAGTCGATCTTTTTGAGGTCCGGGAAAGTGATATACTCCTCCCAGCTGCAGATGTCCGGCACCTTGGGCTTACCGGCACGCACCATTGAGCCGCCGGCTTTCGGTACGTACTCCCATTCGACTCCGAAGAAATCGGGCCCGCCGACCTTCTCGATGGGGAAAGGTGTCAGTTCCATGATAAATGCGCGCGCAACGTTATCCGGAATACAGCTGGGCGAAATGTTGACAAAATCGTAGCCGGTCGGCAGCCAAAGAGGTTTCTCTCCGCGCATCAAACGCAGATAGTGCTCTTTGGGCGTCATGGGCGTATTTATCTTCGGGATGGGGGTGCCGGGTCTGCTGTTGAAACCGGCGACGGCGTATTCGCCTGTTACCTTCAGTTCGGTATCCCTGTCAAACGGTATTCTTTCCATTCCTAATTCCTTTTTTATTAATACTCTCCGGGCATCTCGTCAAGTTCCTTCATGCTGAAGACGGGACCGTCGAGACACACGTAGCGATGCCCGATATTACACTTTCCGCACTTGCCGAGGCCGCAGGTCATCCTCATCTCAAGCGTCGTATAAATGCGATCTGTGGCGATACCCAGCGATTTGAACGCGGCAGCATTCAGTTTTATCATGATCGGAGGACCGCAGATCAGACCGATTGTGTTCTGACCGTCAAACTCGATGTCCTTGATCAGGTTATTCGGAAAGCCGACGAACTTGTCCCAACCGGGTACGGCGGCGTCGATCGTCTGGTAGATGTGCACGTCCCGGCAGGAGGCCCACCGATCGTAGTCGTAAGTGAAAATAAAGTCTTTCGGCGTGCGTGCGGCGATCATCATGTTTATCTTCCCGTATTTGTCCCTGTTGTTCTTGTCAAGAACATACTCGATCAGCGGGCGAAGCGGGGCCAGGCCGAGCCCGCCCACAACGAAGAACAGGTCGTGTCCTTCAAAGAAATCAACCGGGAAACCGTTGCCGAACGGGCCTCTGATCCAGAGAGTGTCGCCGGCGCTGAGCATATGTATCGCCTGCGTAACGCGGCCGGTCCTCTTGATGGTCAGCTCGATGCCGTCTTTTACGAGCGGGTTTGAAGCGAAGCCGAACGTGGACTCGCCTACCCCCGGGACCGAACACTCGACAAACTGTCCGGGCATGAAATCAATGACGGTCTTGGGTTTGAGCCTGTATGTTTTGACGTCCTGGGAGTCCGATGTTGTCTCCTGAATGATCTCTTCGATACGGGCCGGGATCGGCAGATAGGGATTCATACTCATTTCTTTCCCGTCCTCCCCATAATGTCTTTAACTGTGTCGTGAATATTGATCCCTCCGGGGCACAAGCGGATGCAGCGGCCGCAGCCCGTGCAAGCGGTTATCCCGATATTGTCCCTCAGGTACACATACTTGTGCATTACCCGCTGGCGGTATCTGGCAGCCTGTGTCGTGCGGGGGTTCGTGCCGCCGGCGTGGAGCGTAAAATTCGAATACATACAGCTGTCCCACAAACGGCAGCGCGTGACTTCTCCTTTATCGTCCGCGTCGCGAATGTCGAAACAGTGGCAGGTGGGACATACGTAGGTGCAGGTCCCGCAGCCGATGCAGCTCATCGCCCAGTCTTCCCACGGCATGGTAGTGAAGATATCATTTTCATGAGCGTCGATCTTCAAGGTAGTCTCTGGAGCTTTATTTACCTCGCGCGGCGGGCAGTCGGAGCCGGAAAACAGGCCTTCAGCGCGGTCAGTTATGAGATCTATGTACATGTCGTCGCCGTCGAGCGCAACGAAAGCGTCGCACTTGTCGGAAAACGTCATGTCATAACCGCGCTCATCACAGAAACACCCGGGCTTTTTGGCGGCGCAGCCTGAACCGATGATCAGCATCTTATCGCGCCGCTCCTTGTAAAACGGGTCGATATACAGGCCTTTTTCAGAGGTGAACACGCCGTCAAACACATCGAACGATTCGATATCGCAGGGCTTGGCGCCAAGCAGCAGGACGGGTTTTACGTTTGCGGTGGGGACGACGTCGTCCTTTGTAAAGCGCATGATCTCTTCTACGCGAGGAAAAACGGTCTCCTTTGGCGACTTGTACGGAAGATCGTCAGTCCAGGTTATATCCTCAGGATCGGTAATGTTAAGGTAATCCAGCTTTCCCTGTTTTGTCGAAGGGGCAAAAACATCGAATTTATCCAAAAGGGCTGCAAGGTCTTTATTGAATGCCTCTTTTGTCGTTTTTATTCTTTTCATCGCGTCACCTCCCAAGGAATCCTGTCTCACTGTCTTCAGACGTGAAACTGTTCATTACAGGGCGGGCATCGGGATCTACGCCGGTGGTGAAGCCATAGGTATCACTTACGAATTCGATTATACCGCGGTAGAGATATCGCAGATTTACTCCTGACGCACAGACCTTCTCGCATGCGCAGCAATCAGTGCAGCGGCCGGCCAGGTGCATTGCGCGGGTCAGATGGAACGCGATCTTTGTGGCGCGGTCAGCGTCGATCTGCCGCCAGGGGTCTGCCTTCCTGTCGATGAAGCAGGCCGTGCAGTAGCACGCGGGGCAGGCTTGCCGGCACGTAAAGCATAAGATGCATTTGTCTATCTCTTTGAGGAAGCGCTCTTTCTTCTCCGCGTCGGTGGAGTTCTCCATCCATTCGGTGACATTCTCGCCGTGGGGCTCCATTTTTTCATCCTGATATGTGTCTGAGCCGTCAGAACCGATAGTGAGATCCGATATCCCCGGTACGGATGAGGGGCACTGGTCGCAGCCGGGAGCCGGTTCCCCGTCCTTTATCATTCCGGGGCACTGCATGCCGATGATATAGATCTCATCGCGCTTAAGTTGATTTTCCGCAAGAAGGTTTATGATCGAGCGCACGTCGCAGGCTTTGGCGGCAATGGCGCGGCGGCCTGTCGTACGCAGCAGATACACGGCAATGTTTGTAAAGCAGTTTTCGTCCCATACAAGCTTGCCGGCGTCCTCCGGGTTTCGGATCACTATGGGCGTTGGGAAGCCGACTGCCTCGTTGGGAGTAAGGCCGATCACGCAATCGACCGTTCCCTCGCTCAGTAGTTTGTCGGCAGCGGCCCGAAGCGCGTTTGTCTGAGCCGTATAGTCCATTATTCCATCCCTCCCAGATCGTTGGGGCCGAGCGCCCGGACCTTCTCGGTGACTTCTTTTACCGCGCGCACGAAAGACTCTGCTTCCGAAGCGGAAACCCAGGTGAAATGCACGCGATCGGAGTTGATGCCTGCAAGGGTGAGCAGTCTTTTCAGGACCGCGAACCGCCTGCGGGCGTACATATTTCCGGCGAGGTAGTGGCAGTCTCCGGGATGGCAGCCAGATACAAGTACTCCGTCGGCGCCGTCGGCGATCGCCTTGATAATATACTGCGGGTTGATCCTGCCGGAGCACGGCACACGGATAACCCGGATGCTGGGCGGATACTGAAGTCGGCTCGTACCGGCGAGATCCGCCCCTGCGTAGCTGCACCAGTTACAAAGGAAAGTTACGATGCGCGGTGTCCACTCAGTGTTTACATTCTCGCTCATCCCACTCACCTACTTTCTTAAAAGATATTCGATCTCAGACACGATCTGCTGATCGGTGAACCCGCCGAGATCGACCGCGCCGCAGCGGCAGTTTGCGCAGCAGGTGCCGCAGCCTTTGCAAAGAACGTCGTTCACTACGGCTTTCATTGCCGAGCAGCCGCGTATTGTGACCTCCTGCACTGTGATCGCGCCGTATGGGCACACTTCTTCGCATGTACGGCAGGCCGTGCAGAGCGACTGGTCAACTTTTGCGATCGTGCCGACCGTCTCGAGCGCAGCTTTCGAGATCACGGTAGCTGCCCTTCCGGCGGCGGCTTTGCCCTGGATGATAGATTCGCGAAGATTCTTCGGAGAGTGGGCCAGGCCGCACAGATACACACCCTCGGTCGCGAAGTCGACGGGGCGGAGTTTTACGTGGGCCTCGAGGAAGAAACCGTCCTGATTTGTGGGGACCTTGAGGAGCTGTGCAAGGCGCTGGTTCTCGGCGACATCCGGAACTATAGCCTCCGCCAGAACGAGCAGGTCCGTCTGGATCATGCGCACCGCGCCGTCATCGGATGTGACGGTGACGACAAGATCGTCCCCTCCCGCTACGAGAGGCTTGCGGTCGTCCGGGAAGTGAATGAACGTTACGCCGCTCCTGCGGGCGTCTTTGTAGTTATCCTCATTCAGGCCGTAAGAGCGCATCTCTCTGTAAAGGATCGTGATGTCGATATCGGGATGCATGCGTTTCAGAGCCGCCGCATTGCGAAGAGCCTGGTTGCAGCACACTTTGCTGCAGTACATCCTGTAGTCTTCTCTTGAGTTGACGCACTGGATCATGACGACCCTCTTGATGTCGCGCAGCCTTTTGTCGTTTTTATTCAGGAGCTTATCGAGCTCAAGCTGGGTGATGACTCTCTTGTCGGAACCGTAGAGGTACCCGTCGGGAGTACCCTCGTTTGCTCCGTTTGCGACGATTATGGCGCCGTGAACGATCTTCCTGTCGCCGGCGGGCGTGCAGATATCTGTCTCGAAGTTGCCAACGTAGCCGCCGATATTAAGCACATCGGCATTCGTGAAGACTTCGATGTTTCCGTTCTGCTCGGCGCGCTCGAATTCGCTGCGGACGCGCCCGGCGATATGGCGCCCGGTAAACGTGTCGGCAAGGTCAAACGCTTTTCCGCCGAGCCGCTCCGTTTTTTCAACGATATAGGCTTTGTAGCCCATGTCGGCAACGGCGAGCGCGGCGCTTACTCCGGCCATTCCGCCGCCTATCACGAGCACGGAGTGCTCTACCGGGATACTCTTTGTTGTAAGCTCGTTTGCGTAGATGCCTTTTCCAATGGCCATGCGGATAAGTTCCTTGGCTTTCTCCGTCGCGGAGAGCTTGTCGTCCATATGCACCCAGGAACATTGGTCTCGAATGTTGGCCATGTTGAACAGATACGGGTTGAGGCCGGTCTTTCTCAACACTTCCCTGAAGAGGGGCTCGTGTGTTCTGGGAGTACAGGAGGCCACAACGACACGGTTGAGATTGTGTTCCTTGATTACCTCCATCATGTGCTGCTGGGCGTCGACGGAACAGGTATAGAGGTTGTTCTCGACGTGCGCGACAAACGGGAGTGTCTTTATGTATTCGCATACGTCGGGAACGTCTACGTAACCCCCGATATTGATGCCGCAGTGGCAGACAAACACGCCCATACGTATGGGTTCTTTAGATATGTCGCGAAGAGGAACGGCCTCTTCTCTTTTGAAGTAATCGGAATAATCGTCGAAATCCACTTCCGCAAGCGCGGCGGTCTTTGCGGCGCAGGCGGCGGCAGCGGAGGCCTCGGTCACTGTCTCGGGGATGTCCTTCGGGCCGCTGGCGGCGCCGCAGGCGTATATGCCCTCGACCGAGGTGGAAGGAGCCTGGAAATCATCGCAGTATATGAAACCGTACTTGTCGGTTTTGATACCGGATTCCTTGCAGAGCTTCACGGTATCGGCGTTTGCGACCATGCCGGTCGACAGCACGACCATGTCGTATGTCTGCGTCATAAATGTTCCGTCCGGTGCGCAGCTGTAGAGCGTGAACGTGCCGTCATCGTTGCGAATGACTTTGCCTACGCGGCTGCGGATGAACTCGATGCCGTACTTGTTCTTTGCGCTTTCGACGTAACGGTCAAAGTCCTTGCCGTAAGCGCGCATATCCATATAGTATATGTGGATATCCTTGACGGTCGGCAGATGCTCTTTTGTGATCTGCGCTTCCTTGACGGCGTACATACAACACACGCTTGAGCAGTAGTCGGCGCTGCAGTTGCAGTCTCTTGAGCTGACGCACTGTATGAAAGCGATGCGCTCGGGCGGCATGCCGTCGCTGGGGCGCTGGACGTGTCCGGTGCAGGGACCCGAGGCTGACAGGATGCGCTCGAACTGAAGGCCCGAGACAACGTCTTCGTATTTGCCGTATCCGAGTTCCGGCGGGATATTCTCAGCCATGTCATAGCCGGGACACATGATAATGGAGCTCACGTCGATCTCGATCTCGGTGTCATGGTCGTCATGGCAGATCGCGCCGGCGGCACAGGCCTTTACGCAGGCCCGGCATTCGCTGCACACGGAGCAGTCGACGCAGCGGAGCGCTTCGTCTCTGGCTGTCTGCTCGTCGTATCCGAGATCGACCTCGTCAAAGGAGCTCAGGCGCCGGTCAAGACTGATAAGGCGGCCCGAAGTGCGCTTTGTCGAGGTTACATGTGAAAAGTCGATATCCTCCGCCTGGGTCTCGGGGAGCATACAGATATCAAGCGAGAGGTTTATCCCTTCAAGATAGTTGATTATCGCTTTGGCAGCCTTGTTGCCCGCGGCTACCGCTTCGATAGCTATTGAAGGGCCGGTGATGTCGCCGCCGAGGAAGACGTCGGGAATAGACGTCGCGCAGTCAGTACTTACGACGCGCCCGTTCTCGTCAAAGACGTCAAAACCGGCGTCTTTTATTGACGTGTCGACGCGCTGTCCGACTGCTACTATAATGTTGTCGCACTCGATGACAAAGTCCGAATCGGGAATCCTTACGGGGGATCTTCTTCCGGATGCGTCAGGCTCGCCCAGTTCGTTGCGCTCGCACTTGAGGCCCGCAACTTTACCGTCTTTTACGACGACTTCTTTTTGTGTGGTCAGGAATGAGAATTTGACGCCCTCTTCGAGTGCGGCGTGGTACTCTTCGGGGCTCGCCGGCATCTCGTTTTCGGTACGGCGGTAGACGACAGTCACGTCGCAGCCGAGGCGTACCGCGCTTCTGCAGGCGTCCATGGCAACGTTTCCGCCGCCGAGAACGACAACTTTCTTTCCGAGGGCCGGGCGTTCACCCATGTTAAGTCTGCGAAGGAAGTTTATACTGGCGATAACGCCCTCGGCATCCTCGCCGGGTATTCCCGTGCGGACGTCTTTTTGAGCGCCGATCGCGAGAAATACGGCTTTGTAGCCCATTCCGCGCAGATCGTCAAGGGTCAGGTCGGGACCGATCTCGACACCGTACCGGAACTCTACGCCCATCTTTTCGGCGACGCCGACTTCATATTTTACGACGTCTTTATTCAGACGGTAATCGGGTATGCCGTATTTGAGCATTCCGCCGCCTTCGGGGTTGCGTTCGAAAACTGTGACTTTATATCCCTGTTTTGCGAGTGAATATGCGCAGTTTACGCCTGCGGGACCGGCTCCGATGACGGCGACCTTGGTGTCTTTGGGCGTTCCCTCGATCTCGACCGGCGGGTCTATGTTGTTTTGAGCGGCGTAGTCGGCTGCAAAGCGCTTGATACCCGGAATGTTGAGAGGATCATCCACGAGTCTGCGGGAGCAGTTTTCCTCGCAGGGGTGGAAACATATGCGTCCGAGCACACCCGCAAACGGTGTGGTGCGGCGTACAACTTCGAGAGCTTCTTCCCAGCGGCCCTGGCCCGCAAGAGCTATATAGCCGTGGGCGTCCATGTGCGCGGGGCAGCGGAACTTGCACGGAGAAGTTCCTTTTTTCGTGATAGAGACAATGTTGGGAACTGCCTGCGCGAACGGTTTGTATATCGCTTTTCTGTTGCCGACCTCCATATCGAACTCGCTCTTGACTGATATGGGGCAAACCGGCACGCAGTCGCTGCAGCCTTTACACTTCTCGGGTTTGATGTATCGCGCTTTTCTGCGGATCACAACTTTAAAGTTGGGAGCCTCACCCTTTATCTTCACGACCTCGCTCAAAGTCATCGTGTTGATCAAAGGATGGCTGTATGTGTCTGTAACTTTCGGGGCAAGAATGCAGGCTGAACAGTCGTTTGTCGGAAACGTTTTGTCAAGCTGCGCCATCCTGCCTCCGATTGAAGGTGTTTTTTCAACCAGAAAAACAGGGATACCCATCTCGGCGAGGTCATGCGAGGCCTGAATGCCACCGATACCGCCGCCGATGACAAGCACCGGTTTTTTAACCATGTCGGCCATATCTTAAACCTCTTTATTAAGTAGTGCGCCAACTTTCTCAAGGCGCTGCTTCTGTGTCTCTTCGTCCAGTTTTTCGACATCCTCCAGGAGCTTTTCAGGGAAGAAGCCGCGTGCGACGGAAATCTGACGGACGGCTTTTATTACGTCCGCGGGGCGTGCGTTCTGTGGGCAGTGCGCTACGCAGACGTGGCACTGCACGCATTTCCAGATCTCGGGTGAGGAAAGCAGTTCCTTCTCCATGCCGTAAAGAGCCATACGCATTATCGTGCGGGGGCTGAATGCCGGATCGATCTTGCTGACCGGGCATCCGGCCGTACAGGTGCCGCACAGGAAGCAATTCATGATATTTTCGCCATCCGGTGTCTTAGCGATTTCTTTCTTAATCATCTTATCCACCTCAATGCTAAATTTCGGGTCTCGGCAGGAATCCGGCCTGCCCGACAAGCTCGGGGACTATGGATTCCCAACCAACAGCCATGATGTGTATGCCGCTTATTCCGGGTATTGTTTTCAGTTTTGCGATGAGTTCGAGCGCTATTTTTAGCCCTTCGGCCTGCTTATCATCAGCATCGCGCATACGGGCTATCAGTTCCTCGGGTATTGCCATCCCGGGTACCTGCGCCGTCATCTCGATGGAGCGCAGTGATTTGTTCACGAGTATCCCGGCCTGGATATACGCTTTCTCGTGCAGACCCTTCCTGCGAACCTTTTCCATAAAGGCTTCAAACCGGTCCACATCATAGACCGCCTGCGTCTGAATAAAGCGCGCACCGGCGTTTATCTTCTTTTGCAGCCTCAGGATCTGAATGTCTTCAGGGTCGGCAAAAGGATTCACAGTTGCTCCGACAAAAAACTCTGCCGGCGTTTTGCAGCTTTTACCGTTTATGAATTTGCCCTCGTTAGCCATGGAGGCGACAGCCTGAGTAAGTTGTATGGAATCGATATCATAGACGTTTTTGGATTGGGGATCGTTGCCGAAGCTCTGGTGATCGCCGGAGAGGCAAAGAATGTTCTTAAGGCCCAGAGCGTAGGCTCCCAGGATATCGCTCTGTATTGCGATCCTGTTCCTGTCCCTGCACGTCATCTGCATTATTGTTTCGACACCTTCGCTCTGGGCGATAACCGCGGCGGCTATCGATGACATACGCACGATGGATGTCTGGCAATCGGTAACGTTCGCTGCGTCGACTTTGCCGGAGATCTCTCTGGCCTTTACGCGGACGTTTTCGGCGTCGGCGCTCATCGGAGGGCCTATCTCCGTGGTGACAACGAATTTTCCCGCTTCAAAAAGTTTCTGAAGCCTGCTCTTTTCGGACATTATTCCACCTCCGGTCGAAGGTCTCTGCGGTCCACTTTTCTGGGCCCGCCGTCCCGGCTGGTTCTCCAGTCGCGCGGAGGGATGATTTCGCAGAGGCGATCAAGTTGATCAAGCCGTTTCAAGCGCTCATAGATCAGCTGCCAGGCGCAGTCGGTTTCATTGCTTATTTCGCATTTCCCGTTCTGGCTGCCGCCGCAGGGCCCGTTGAAATGGCTCTTGGAGCAGCGGGCTACGGGGCAGACGCCGCCTGTTTTCTCAAGTATACAGTTTCCGCAGCCCTGGCACATCTCCGTGAGGTAACCGACGTCGCGGTTAACACCCATAAAGGTTGTATTCAGAGCGGGCAGCACGGGTTTGTCCGGATAGCGCTCCGCCATGAACTGTACGCCGACTCCGCAGGCAAGTGACAGTACGGCGTCTGCTTTTGAGACCGCTTCATCGAGTTTCTCAAGAAACTCAGGTTCGCACTGCCGCTCTACGTACGTTACGTCGAATTTGGCATCGCTCACAAGAGACAACAGGTTCGCTACGGTGAACGCCTCGTTCTCACCGCCCGACAGGCTCACCGTTACACAGGTGCCGCAGCCGACGATGAGCAGTTTTTCGTATTTCCTGACACTGTCCGCTATCTCCTGTATCGGCTTTCGCTCAGCGACAATCATTCGTTTATCCTCCCTTCAAAGCGTTCGACCGCATCGCGGATAACGTTCTCCATCGGACCCGATACCTGAAGGACCTCGATCCTGCCGGAATCCAGCCCCAGCTCAGCGATCTCTTTCTTTATCCGCCCGACGGTGGCGATGGCGCGGAGATTTCCGTCGTAGTGCTTACAGGCACCGTTGATGCACACGGCGACAAGGATCCCCGAGTGGCTGCCCATGGCCTTGGCCATCTCCATAGTGGATATTACGCCTCCGCAAGGCATCGAGGAGATCTCAACGTTCAACCCGTCGAGAGCGGCGGAAGCCGCGACGTAAGCGGAGTTTTCGCAGCAGAGCATCAGTACGGGCTTCATGTCAGGCAAATTCGGGAGCGGTTCATCCCACGCTATGGCGTTGGCCGGACATGCCGCAACACAGGCGCCGCAGCTGTCGCAGAGTTCCTCGGGTATCAGCATGGCGCGGGCAGTCAGATCGGGCACGGGGGCGCTGTGGGGGCATATCCTGTAGCAGGTGTAGCAAAAAGCGCATTTGGTTTTGTCTACCATAGCAACGCGGCGGTTCGCCCTGTTCTGTGTCGAAAGAAGATTCGTCACCAGGGTGCCGACATCGCCGTCTTCCCCTATATCCGAATCGAACAGAACGTAGACATTTCTGCGGGAAGTGTTCTTGTTGTGGTCAAACCAGCGGCTGTTTGTTATGTACCTTTTCTTGTAGACTTTCAGTCTGAGCTCTTTCGCGATCTCGAGCAACTCCGGGCCGCTGCCCGGAGAACAGTCGACCAGGCACGGTGTTTCGATGACCAGGGTATCTGTGCCCTCCGTAACGCTCACTGTGTAGACGCCTTCAACGGAGCGCTCAACCTCGATATCGTCGTACCTGATAAAGCGTACGCCCGCATCCCGAGCCTGCGTGTATTTGTGCTCGGCACCCGGGAAACTGCCGCGGACCGTACGGGACAGCACGGTCACGGGTCTCATCATCCTTGCCGCCCTGATGGCAGCGTCAAATACGAGTGAAAACTCGTACGGCGTATTCTCTTTGGCCGCATCCATTAGAAAAACTATCTCGTCATTAGCATGAAGAGCGCTGACAGCTCTCTTTTGATAGTCCGGCTCAAGTACGAACTTAGGCAGATCACAAGGAACATAAACGAGAACAGGCAGAGTCGGGACAAGTTCCCTCAGTTCCTGGGCGTTGGCCGCGCTGAAATAGTCGATCCCTGCCGCAGAGAGCTTCTCTTTGACCAGAGGAAGCTTTGGCCCCTCTCCAACGATCACAAGTTTCAATTTGAGGCCTCCTTTTTATATGCTTCAATGATCCTTACGGCTGTGTAAGCGGCGTCGCGGTAGGTTTCGTTTACACCCATAGGACCTTTGACGGTTCCCGCAAGATATACGCCGGTGATCTCGGGCTCTTTGACGTACTCGAGGAAGCCGTCGCTGTTTTGCTTGAGATCGGTAAGTTCTGCAAACGCGCGGTTATTCTCGCCCGGTACGATACCGTTTATAAGCACGACTCTGTCGTATACGGCGCTTTTGCAGCCGTCGGCCTCGTCCCAGGTCACGACAGGGCGGCCGTCCTCCGATCCTTCGCAGCGGGCCCTGCATTTGACAAGGTTAATTCCCTGCTCTCTGAGCTTTTCCATGCAATATTCGGGGTGTGTCTCCTGGTAGTCCGTATAGTACAGATCCACCTTACATTCGGGGTAGACGTGCTTTATGACGCGTGCGGTCCTGCCGGAAAAGCCGCAGCAGAAGCGTGAGCACCACGGAGCCTGATCCTTAATTGTTCTGGATCCGCTGCACAGCAGCAGAGCAACGCTTGACGGCGCACTGTCGAACAGTTCGCCCTCGCGCCTGTCCTTGAGCAGTCTTTCCATAGCTATGCCGCCGATAACTCCCGGCTGAAAAACCGTGCTGCCGTATATATCGCGAAAACCGGAGGCCAGGACGATATCGGAAAACATATGAGTTTCGCTGATCCCGCCGCTGAGAATATCAGCTAGAAAAAGACCGTCTTTCCTGACAATGTCGGTAACGGTAGCATTGCAGATCTTTTGGATTTTTTCGTTTTTTTCAACGCAGTCCCACAATGTGGCCGCAGTGCAGAGTCCGCAATTGAGGCAGTCGCCTGTCGCCTTACAGCCATAATTACGAACCTTGCCGCCAATTGAGCTGTTGCGTTCTACAATGCAAGCCTCAATACCGGCATATGTAAGGTCCCTGGCGACAGTACAGGCGGCTAAGCCTCCGCCTATGATCAATACTCTCTTCATTCCAAGGCTCCCTTCAATCAACTTCGGGCACGAGTGCTTTACTTTCTGTATTTAAACATACTTGTACCCTTAATAAATGTATGGTATCTCTGTATACTCTGAAAATATAGTAATTATTTTTTATATTTTGTACTTTGAAACCGGATATATAAGCGTGCTCAAAAACATTGGCGAATCTTATTGTCGTAATTAACAATTATTATCGATGTATTGCAGCGTATTGACGGATATTGTCCCGGACTCCGGTTGGATTCTGTCACTTTGTCATAAAAATGACATAGTTCAGTTGCCTATTTTAACATTCCATATAGACCCTGCGGTACACCTTTTTTCCCTTTTTAATAATAATTCCGGCTCCTTTCAGAGCCTGTTCGTTCCAGACTGCGTCTATCGAGAGCACCTTCCTGCCGTCGACCTCTATACCCTTCTGGTCGATAAGACGCCGCGCCTCCGCGCGAGAAGACGCAAGGCCCGAAAGAACAAGCAGTTCGGTGATGCGTATGGCGCCGTCTGTCAATTCGGTGCTGTCGATGCGGGCTGCGGGCATATCATCTGTTTTCCCGTGCGCAGAGAAGAGTTCCCAGGATATACTGCGCGCCTTTTCGGCTTCTTCTTCGTTGTGGACAAGTTTTGTCAGCTCGTATGCAAGAATATCCTTCGCTCCATTAAGCTGCGCGCCCTGGAGATCGTTCATGGCGTTTATATCTTCGAGAGGCAGGAACGTGAGCATCCGCAGGCAGTTCAGAACGTCGGCGTCATCAACGTTCCTCCAGTACTGGTAAAAATCGTACGGGCTCGTCTTTTCGGGGTCGAGCCATACCGCCCCGGAACTGGTCTTGCCCATCTTCTTCCCTTCCGAGGTCAACAGAAGGTTGATAGTCAGTCCGTAAGCGTCCCGTCCGGTCTTTTTTCGTATCAGCCTTGTTCCGGCCAGGATGTTGGACCACTGGTCGTCACCGCCGCACTGCAGATTGCAGCCGTACTTTTCGTTCATATAGTAGAAATCGTAGGCCTGCATAATCATATAGTTGAACTCCAGAAAAGACAGGCCGCGCTCCATACGGTTTTTATAACACTCTGCCGTAAGCATCTGATTCACCGAAAAATGTGCGCCTATATCGCGGAGAAGATCAATGTATTTTAAAGGCTTTAGCCACTCGGCGTTATTGAGCATGATAGCTTTGCCTCCGGAAAAATCGATAAATTTTTCCATCTGGACTTTAAATCTGTCCGCGTTGTACGCGATCTGTTCTTCCGTCAGCATCAAGCGCATATCCGTGCGCCCCGACGGATCCCCGATCATGCTGGTACCGCCGCCGAGCAGAGCTATAGGGGTGTTTCCGGCAAGCTGCAGCCTCCTCATAAGATTCAGCGCCATGAAATGGCCCACATGAAGACTGTCGGCCGTCGCGTCAAAACCAATATAGAAGACCGCTTTTCCATTGTTGATCAGATCTTTTACCTCTTCTTCATCGGTTATCTGAGCAATGAGGCCCCTTGCCTTGAGTTCATCGAAAATCTCCACTTTTCTTCCTCCATAATTGTTTTCCGGAATATCTATTCCGATGCCGTTTCGAGCATTTCCGCGGCGTTATCCAGAGCTGCTTTCGTTATCTCCGGCCCTCCGGTCATGCGCGCGATCTCTCTGATTCTTCCGCTCCTGTCGAGCTTTTTGACATCCGTATACGTCCTGCCTCCCCGAACGCCCTTCTCGATAAGAAAGTGTTCGCTGCCGAATCTTGCTATCCCGGGCAGGTGCGTTACACATATGACCTGGCGATTCTTTGCAAGCGAAGCGAGTTTCTGCCCAACGGCGTGTGCGGCCCGACCGCTTATCCCCGAGTCGACCTCGTCGAAAATCAATGTCTGAACGTCGATGTCTTCCGTCAGAACCTTCTGCAGAGCGAGCATTATCCTTGAAAGTTCTCCACCCGAAGCGATACGCGCAAGAGGTCTGAGTTCCTCTCCGACGTTTGCGGACAGCAAAAAGCGCACCGTGTCGCAGCCGTTAGGGCCCGGTTCGTTGCCGCTCTTTATCTCCACGCGAAAACGTACGCCAGTCATGTCCATCCCCGTGAGTTCATTTGTGACGCGCTCTTCAAGTTCCGCTGCTGCAGCAAGCCTCGCTTTTGTCAATTCCCGTCCCAGGCCAAGGGTCTCCTCATACAGCCGGTCACACTCGACTCTGAGTTTTTCGGACTTCTGCTCCGAGAATATTATCGAGTCCAGCTCACCCGAACATTTCTCTCTGTACGCCAGTATGTCTTCTACGGTGCCGCCGTATTTCCTTTTCAGCCTGTATATGACATCATAACGGTTTTCGAGCTCTTCGAGCTCGTCCGGAGAGAAATCCATTGAGCGGTGCATATCCCTGACATATTCGCAAACGTCCTCGGCAAGACAGCGCAGGTCGGTCAGTTTTCCGTCGATCTCGGATATCTCTTCGCCTATCGAGGATATCGATTCAAAAGCTGCCTGTGCGCGGCCTATAAGGCGCAAGGCGCCCGAGTTCTCCTCATCGCCGTCAAGCGCGATCAAAGCGCGCTCAAGCGCGGATGTGATCTTCTGGGCACTTTGCAGCAGCTTTCTTCGGTTTTCAAGGCGTACATCCTCCCCGGGTTTCAAATGCGCAGCGTCGATCTCATCGATCTGAAACTGCAGCATATCCCTGAGGCGGTTTTTCTCCCTGTCATCGGTCAGCATGCTCTCAAGCTGACTCTTTTTGTCGCACCAGGACCCGTAAGCGCGCGCATACTTGCCCGCCAGGCTGTCATAGTTCGCGAAGCTGTCAAGAAAACGCAGATGGTACTCTTCGGCAAGCAGTTTCTGGCCTTCGTGCTGGCCGTGAACGCTCAGGAGCCTCGACCCGACGGCGCGGAGAACAGGAAGGGACGATATCACGGAATTGATCCTGCAGACATTTCTGCCGTCCGAGTGTATCTCCCGCGAGATAAGGAGCTCACCGCTCTCACCGGCATCGATCCCTATCTCGGCCGCAATATCGCCCGCCCCGCTGAAGAGAGCTGAAACTACCGCCTTTTTTTCGCCTGTGCGGATGATGTCTCTGTATGTCCTTTCCCCGAGAATTGCAAGAATAGAATCGATCACCATGGACTTCCCTGCGCCCGTCTCCCCCGTCAATACGTTGAGACCGGCGCCGAAGTCAATATCCGCTTGTTCTATCACGGCGACGTTTTCAATGTGCAGCCGCTCGAGCATTTCAGAACATACCCTCAAGCTCGTTTTTCAGTTCCATAGCGTCTCTTTCTGTGCGCATGAGAACAAAAGCAGTATCGTCCCCTCCCACGCAGCCTACGATGGACGCCATATGCATACTGTCCATAGCGGATGAAGCGGCCTGTGCCAGACCTGGCAGCGTCTTGATAACGACGATATTTCCGGAGCAGTCGACGCTCTGTACCGCCTCTTTAAAGATAGCAGACAATTTCCCGGCTGAATTGCTGTCGAGCACCTTTTCAAAGACGGTATAGCGGTACTTCCCTCCGGGGGTCAGTTCTTTCGTGAGCCTGAGGTCCTTGATATCCCTCGAAATTGTCGCCTGCGTAGCCCGAAAGCCGTTCTCATTGAGGCGGGCGATGAGCTGCTCCTGTGTTTCAATGTCCTCTGAACCGATGATGCTCATAATAAGCTTTTGCCTCTGTGCTTTCATCTTGCTCCCCCTTATCGATGCACATATTTTACTGGAAAAGTTTACGTGCGTGTTCCTGGTACCGTTTCATTTTTTATGTTGAGTTTTCTGTCGATTTTGTCGAAAAAGCTGGCTCCGTTCAACCTGACAAGAACGGTGTAGTATTCGGACTTCCTGACGCGTATCACATCGTCTGCCGTAAGTTCCACCGCGTCGCCACCGTCCACGGTGAGATATGATGAGCGGTCTCTCCCCGAAGGCTCGAACACGATGCATATCTCCCGCTTGTCGGAAAGAACGCGCGGCTGCACGTGCAGGGTATGCGCGCATATTGGAGTGAGGATAATATTCGCGGACTCACAGTCCACGATAGGCCCTCCGGCCGACATGGAGTAGGCTGTGGAACCGGTCGGCGTGCTCACTATCACTCCGTCACCCGCAAAACGCATGACCTCGCAGCCGTCGCTCGTTACGCATAGGTTTATCATTTTTGAAACGCTGCCTTTTATAACGACCGCGTCGTTCAGGGCGAGTGAGGATACTACAGGCTGCCCTTTTCTTTCAAGCTCGACGTCAAGCATGAGCCTCTTTTCGCGGACAAGATCATCAAGGGACAGATTCTCGAGCAGCCCGAGCTCGTTCCGCTCGAGCCCTGTCATAAAGCCCTTTGAACCCATATTGAGCCCGAGGATCGGCGTGTTGTTTCTTGCGGCAAAATGCGCGGTATGCAAAATCGTGCCGTCACCGCCCAGACAGATTATCAGGTCCGCGCCAACTGCGCATTTTGAGATCGGTTTGCATTCCTGGCCGCGCAGCCCGGCAAAATGGTCTTCCAGCCCTTCGGGCATCGCGACAGTGACGCTGTGCCCCTGCCTGACAAGGATATTCCACACCTCCCGCGTGACGGTAAAGCACTCGTCACGCAGCGGGTTCGCGACTACTACTATTTCTGCCATATAAGACCTCCGCCAGCGGGAATTCCCGCAGTTTAAGTGGACTCGCCGGGAGAAGCAAGTTCCTCGTGCGAAGCCCGCACAAGGGAGGGTATATCGATGCAGACGCTCCCGCCCCGCCCTTTTTTCAGGTATCCCAGGTATTCGATGTTGCCCTCGGGCCCTTTGATCGGTGAAAACGTAAGGCCCAGCAGTGAAAAACCGAGTCCGTCCAGTTCTTCCGTAAATTGTCTGAGAACGTCAATATGAGTGGAAGGGTCCCGGACAACTCCCCTTTTGCCCACTTTCTCTTTTCCTGCTTCGAACTGCGGTTTGATCAGGCAGACAACCTGTCCGTCCTCACGCAAAACGGTATTTACAGCCGGGAGCACCAGTCTTAACGAGATAAACGACAGATCCATTACGGCCATGTCCACAGGCCGGCCAAGCATATCCAATGTAATATAGCGCGCGTTCGTGCGCTCGAGGGTGACGACTCTCTCGTCAGTGCGAAGACTCCATGCGAGCTGTCCGTAACCTACGTCGGCTGCGTAAACTTTTGCCGCCCCGCGCCGGAGGAGGCAATCCGTAAATCCTCCGGTGGAAGCGCCCGCGTCCAGCACGGTAAGCCCTTCCGGGTCGATGCCGAAAAAGTCGAGGGCTTTCTCCAGCTTGTAGCCGCCTCGGCTGACGTATTTCGACCGCTTGCTCTTCACCTCGATCAGAGCGTCTTCGCTGACTGTCGAGCCCGGTTTGTCGTATTTGATCCCGTCTACAAAGACCTCGCCGCTCATAATAAGGGATTTTGCCTTTTCCCGGCTCTCTGCCAGCCCTCTTGAAGCGAGGGCGACGTCGAGTCTTTCCTTATTTCCTCCCAAGACCGAACTCCTCCATAATAGTCCTTGCTATCGAGGCGGCGTCAAGCCCGACGAGAGCAAGCTGCTCCTTAACCGAGCCGTGAGGAATAAACCTCTGTCCCGCGTTTAGCGTGCGTATCCGGTACCGGCATAGGCGCAGTGCGGCGCATGCTGCGATCCTCGACCCGACCGAGCCCTCCTCCGAGCTCTCTTCGGCAACAAGTAGCCTTCCGGTTTTATCGAGGGAAGAAAAAACAGAGTCCGGCTCAAAAGGGAATATTTTGTTGAGCTTGAGGACTTCGGCATCTATACCGTATCCCTCAAGGATCCGGGCGGCCTCCATCGCCTCGTCTATCAGGCGGCCGTATGTCAGGATAGTCATATCTTTGCCTTCACGCGCGCAATAACAATCATGTTCTGATGTATCGGGCAAAAAGCGCCCTTGGGAACCCCTTGGGTATCGGACTGCGACCGGGCCGTCTGTCTCGAAAACTGCTCTCTTCAGCATTGAACGCAGCTCGGTGTTGTTTGACGGAGCAAATATCGTCATACCCGGAAAGTGAGACAGGAAACCGACGTCATACACACCCTGGTGAGTCTCCCCGTCCTCGCCCACAAGGCCCGCTCTGTCTATGGCGAAAACGACGTGAAGACCGAGCAGCGCCACGTCCATCATTATCTCATCATAGCAGCGCTGCAAAAACGTGGAGTATATAGCCACGACAGGTCTCAATCCCTGTTTCGCCATACCGCCTGCCATCGAAACGGCGTGCTCTTCGGCGATACCGACATCAAAACAGCGATCGGGAAAGCGCGATGCAAAATTCTCGAGGCCCGTGCCCGGTATCATTGCGGCCGAGATGGCGCACAAGCTGTCGTCTGTTTGAGCGATCTCGCACATTGTCTCGCCGAAGACGTCGGAAAAGCTCTTTTTTTCGCTGTGCAGAGCCGTACCCGTACGGCTGTCAAGCCCCGATACACCGTGATATAGCTCGGGATGGAGCTCTGATGGCGGGTATCCTTTCCCCTTTTGCGTTATGACGTGGATCAGAACAGGCGTAGCCATCTCCCTGGCGGTTCTGAACAGGTATTCCAGTTTCGGAATATCATATCCGTCCACAGGGCCTATATAGTAAAAGCCCATATCTTCAAAGATCCGGCTGGCAAGGAGCGAAGCTTTTATTCTGTCTTTAAGTTTTTTTACTATCCCGTAGATCTGTCTGCCGCCCGGAAATCTCTGAGAGAATGAGCGTGTGATCTTCTTGAAACGAAAATAGCTTGGTTTAACACGAAGGCGCGCAAGATACCGTGACAGGCCGCCCACATTCTTACGTATGGACATGCCGTTGTCATTCAATACCACAATGATCGGCACGCCTGACTGTCCGGCGTCGTTCAGACCCTCGTACGCAAGGCCGCCGGTGAGAGCGCCGTCACCCACAAGCGCGATCACGGAGTAATCTTCATTGAGAAGAGAACGAGCTCTGGCCATACCCAGCGCTACTGAGATCGCAGATGAAGCATGTCCCGCCGTGAAGGCGTCGTGAACGCTCTCGCACGGTTTCGGATAACCGGACAGACCGCCGTAACACCTGAGATTCGGGAAATCTCCGCGCCTACCGGTAAGCAGTTTGTGAATATAAGACTGATGCCCGACGTCAAATACGAGGCGGTCACGCGATGTGTCGAAGACCCTGTGCAGCGCCACCGTCAGTTCTACTACGCCGAGGTTTGATGCAAGGTGTCCGCCCGTAACGGCCACGTTTTCGATCAGAAAGCTTCGGAGCTCCGCGCAGAGCGCGGTCAGTTCCTCCGCGGACAGATCCCTGACGTCATCCGGGCAGTTGATACGACTTAAGATACTCAAAGCCAACCCTCATTTGCGACTATTTCGCTCTGGAAGAAAGTTCGCCGGCAAGCCAGGCGAGAAACTCTCCGTGTTCAAGCTGACCGGCAGTCGAGATCGCGGCTTCCGAATATTCGGCTACGAGGCGGGCGCATTCCCGAAGTCCCAGAAGTGAAGCGAAGGTGCTTTTGCTGTTTTCGGCGTCGGAGCCCGCGGGTTTTCCGAGCACGGAAGATGATCCTTCCTCGTCGAGCATATCGTCTCTGATCTGAAACGCCAGTCCGAGCGAGCGGGCGTATTCCCGAGCGAGCCTATGCTCTTTTTGAGTTCCTCCCGCCGCGATGACACCGAGCACACAGGCCGCCTCGATCAGAGCGCCGGTCTTTTTTGCGTGCATAAGCTCAAGTTCTCGCGCGCTCAGGTGGCGCTTTTCCCCCAGAAGGTCAAGAACCTGGCCCGAGACCATACCTCTGTACCCGGCTGCCCGGGCGAGCGTCATCACGGCAAGCGCCGCCTTTTCCGCACCAAGGGACTTCCGGGTGTTCGCCGCCGTTTCGAAAGCAGCCGTCAGCAGCGCGTCTCCGGCAAGGAGCGCGATCGATTCTCCGAAGACCATATGGTTTGTGGGCATCGACCGCCGCATGTCGCTGTTGTCCATGCATGGCAGATCGTCATGTATCAAAGAGTACGCGTGGACCATCTCCACAGCGCATGCCAGAGGCAGAGCCTGCTGTTCGTCACCGCCGCAAACACTGCAAAACTCAAGAGTGAGTACAGGCCTGATTCGTTTGCCCCCCGAAAGCAGGCTGTAGCGCATGGATCTGATAAGTATATCGTCCTGCGGACAGGGTTCCGGGATGGCACTGTCCAGGGCGGATTGTATCAATTCCAGCCGGCGCGCCAAGTGTTCATCAAAACTCAAAACTACACGCTCTCTTCCAAAAAGTCGGCCTCTGCCGGCGTTCCGTCTTCGCTTTTTACAAGTCTGACGACCTTCTGTTCCGCGTTATCCAGCATCCGACCGGCAGAACGTATCAATGCCGTACCCTCCTCAAAGAGAGCCAGCGACTGTTCAAGCTGCGCGTCTCCGCGCTCAAGGAGCGCGACGATCTCCTCGATACGTTTGATCGTCTGCGCAAAAGTCAGTTCCTGATCGCTCATACTCTTCCCTTTCTTCAAGGTTT
>JAAYAR010000067.1 GCA_012719235.1 Clostridiales bacterium | reverse complement strand
GAGGGGCAGGGAGTCCGAGAGCGCCAGAGAGCGCAGGGAGAAGCTCAGAAAGAGGCTGCGCAGGGCGGGGATGATCATCAACCCCGAGGAGTACAGCCTGATAAGCCTTTTTGTCATCCTGGGCACAGCTCTGCTTTTCGGCCTTATATCCCTGCTGCTCAGGCTCGGGATCATGTCGCTGCTGGGCGCAGTGCTGGGCGCGTACATCGGCTTCATGGGACTCAGGCTGAACATCAGCTTCAGAACGAAGAACAGAAAGGGGCCGATGGAGCGGCAGATGCCCGACGTGCTCGACATGCTGAGCCTTAACGTCGAGGCGGGGCTCGGGTTCGAGCAGGCGATGCTGCAGGTCATTAAACAGTTTGAAGGCCCGCTCATCGACGAGCTGATGGTGACTTACAGGGAGATCACGATGGGCAGGCCCAGGCGGGACGCCATGATGTTGTTTGCCGAGCGGTGCGATATCGAGGAGATAACTGTGTTCGCATCCTCCATAGTCCAGGCCGAAAAGCTGGGCATATCGATGAAAAACGTCCTCCGCACGCAGGCTTTGGCCATGAGGGAGAGCAGGCGCACCAAGGTCCAGGAGAAGGCGCAGAAGGTCCAGGTCAAAATACTGTTCCCGATGATATTCTTCATCTTTCCGGTGCTGCTCATATCTCTGCTGGGACCCGCGATAGTGAAAGTTATCGAAACACTGTAGGAGAAGAACATGGTTGCGCTGAGCGGCAATTTTGTGATATCCGCAAACGTCGTCGTGGCGGACAGCGTTTTTAAGCGGTTTAAAGGGCTGATGGGCAGAAAGAGCCTCGTCGACGGGGAGAGCCTCCTGATAAAGAACTGCCCTTCCGTACACAGTTTTTTTATGAAAATACCCATCGACGTCGTCAGTATCTCGTCCGACTGGACCGTGCTCGGGGTGGAGGTACTCAGGCCGTGGCGCATCGCGAAACACTATAAAGGCACGGCGCACATCCTCGAGATGGCGGCGGGGAGCGCGCGCGTGAAAACCGGAGATCCGCTGGAGTTCAGAAAGAGCGAAGAAGCACGGTAGGAGGTCAAAATGAATACTAGTCCCGGAACAGAAAAAGACGTCGTTGAGGATCTGCGCGCAAATCTGAAGGAGTCGGACATAAAACAGTACCTGAAAAAAAGGCTCGGAGGGTATAGCCGCTCTTCGGTGATGGAATATATCGCAAACATCCGCAGGCAGCAGCAGCAGATGGCCGACACGTTCGCCCATAACTACCAGCAGCTTCGTGAAGAAAAGGAGAGCCTGAGCAAAAACGTCGAGAGCCTCAAGGCCCTTCTCGAGAAGAACGAGGCCGAGTATCAGGAGCTTGCCGATTCGATAAAGATGAGCAGGTTTGAGGGGGAGGAGATCTCCGTCTCTTACGTCGTCGCTCTTAAGAACAGGATCTCGGAGCTTGAGCGGCAGCTTGGCGACAGCTCCCTTGAAAATGCCCGCCTTGCAAAGGCTGCGGAACATGACAGGGAGTCCGCCGAAGAGGCTATGCACAAACTGGAGCAGTCCGAACAGGAAAAGCGCATGCTGCGTGAACTTCTGGCGGCCCAGGCCCAAAAAGAGAGGGATCTGGGCGTGGAGATAGCGGAGCTCAAAGGCGAGCTCACCCGGAAGGAAGAGGAGATCGCCCACCTGAATACGGTCATCACAGGAAGCCATCTTGCCGAGCTGAACCAGAAAGTGAACGACCTGATGGTACAGATTTCTTCCCAGGCCGATATGCTTGCCGCGTACAACGCCGAGATAGGCGGCAAGTCGAGGAGGATAGAGTTCCTCGAGGGCGAGCTGGAGGCCCGTTCGGCGGATATCGGGAACCTGAAGAAGGAGAAGGAACAGCTCCTCGCAAGGCTCGACAGCTGCCTCGCAGCGAACCAGGCCCTCGAGCTGCAGCTCGAGGAGGAGAACAAGAAGTACATCTCGCTTATTAAGGAGAAGTCGCTCCTCAAGGCGGAGATCGTTGCTCTGACGAGAAAGGTGGACGAAGCGAACGCCAGGATAAGCTCGCTCGAGATGAAGACAAGGGAATAAATACCGGCTTCATCGCCTCTGATATGAAAAACCGCCGCCCGCTCATCATGTAGCAATGAGCGGGCGGCTTTCTTTGCTGCGCAGCTTTACGTGGCGCTCTATTCGCGTCTTTCGTTTGAAACGACGAACCCCATTCTCTCTATCTGTTTTTGTATGCGCTCCCTGCCGACGCCGGTCGGGTCATAGTCCACGGCGACCGCGCGTGTGCTCGCGCTCACGGAGATGACCCCCGCCAGCTTGTCAAGCTCGCGCTTGAGCGCTTTGACATCGTGCCTGTTTTCGAGGTTGCCGATAGTAAAATACGCGCTGGATATTGACATACTTCCGCCTCCGCTCCGGGTCATTTGTAGAGAATGGGGCCTGCCTTATCTTTTGCGCTTTTTGCTTTCCCCTGGATCTGCGGCACGGGTTTAACGTCGTTTTTCGGAAATCTGTTTTTCTTGTTGCTCTCGGTCCCGTGCGGCTCCTCCGGGTCCGGCCTCCTCATGCCCGCTTTAGCCATCATCCCTCCGTCCGGCCGCCGCTGTAACGGTCTTCGGGGCCGAAAACGGCCCTCGCGCTCTCCGCTTCCGGCGAGTGGTCGATATGCTTCGAGCGGAACTTTTTGTCGGCCTTCTTGTTGTTTTTCGTGCTTTTCATCTTGTTGTCACTGCCCATACACGCCTCGCTTGTCAGGTGTCAAGGATTTTGAATCCCGCGCTCTCTATGCAGCTTTTCAGCTGTTCGCAGCTCGCGGGGGCTTTGTATTTTATCTCCACGGTGCCCTCCGCCACGTTCACACCGACCTTGCACACGCCCTCCAGTTTATCGAGGGCGTTTTTGAGTTGGGTCTTGCCGGCGGCGTTCTGCACTCCGGCCACGCTGCATACGATAGAGTTCATTTCCCGCCCCCCGACTTTTCGTGCCGCCCGTCGTGGACCCCGGTCTTCCTGCCGTCTATGATCCCCGCGTCGGCGTTCTCTTTCGGAGCTATTTTTCTTAGCTCCGGATTGCTCTTCGGCCGGTCTTTTAACCTGTACTTGTTGTTTTTCATAGCCACACTTCCGCGTTCAAAGTAACTGCGGGTATTATTTGCACGAACGGGCGAAAATAATCGTGAATATCTACTCTGCGTCCGGACTATTCCGGCGGCTCGTTTGTCGGAGGGCCGCAGACGCTGCCCTCGCAGACGTAGAACGTGTTCCTGCCGTTTATCAAGGGGTAGCGATCGCCTTCCGCGATCCTGAAGATCCAGTTTGTCCTGATTTTGATCCCGTCGAGGTCGCCCGGCCTTTCAAGCGCGCAGACCACCTCTTTGGCGGGCAGGACGGAATAGAGGTAGAACCCGTAACCCTGCGGGTACGCGGAGGCCTCGGCGTTCATGAAAGAGCGCTGCTTTTTCAAGAGGTCATAAAAGTGCATGGAGCCCGTCAGCGCGGAAAGTCTCGAGAGGTTATATGCCATCACGGAGTTGCCCGAGGGGACGGCGCCGTCAAACGTCTCTTTCGGATTGAATATCAGCTTTTCGTTATGGCGGCCCGAAAAGAAAAATCCGCCGCCGGGATCCCGGTACTCCGATACGGCCTTGTCCGTGAGTTCCGAGGCCCTCTTAAGGAACCTGTCGTCCTGCGTGGCCTGGTGCAGGCGCAGCAGGGCGAAGACGAAGTAGGCGTAGTCGTCGATAAAGCCTATGCTCCCGCGGCGCCCGTCCGTTACGCCGGTGTAGAGAGTGTCTCCCTCCGCAGCGGCGGACTCCAGGAACTCAATCGTTTTGAGCGCCGTGTCGAGGTATGACCGCTCTCCGAGAATCCTGAAAGCGTCCGCGAAAGCGGCGACAGCCATCGAGTTCCAGGCCGTGAGGATCTTCCTGTCCGTGCCCAGAGCAGTCCTTTTTTTCCTGTACTCGTAGACAACGGGTATCAGCTCGTCTATCCCCGGGTCGTATCCCGCCGTGGCGAGCAGGTTCGGTATGCTCCGGCCCTCGAAATTGCCTTTTTCCGTTATATTGAAGTATTCGTTGAAGCGGCGGCCGTCTTTTTCGCCGAGCAGCCTTATTATCTCGTTCGGAGTGAAGACGTAGAACTTACCTTCGACTCCGTCGCTGTCGGCGTCCTGGGCGGAGTAGAAGCCTCCCCCGGGCGCGCTCATGTCCCGGCTGAGATAGAGAAGAATCTTCTCCGCGACTGTGCGGTAGAGCTCGCCGCCCGTCACCTCGTGCGCGATCAGGTACGCTATGGCGAGCAGCGCGTTGTCGTAGAGCATCTTCTCAAAATGCGGCACGAGCCACCTGTTGTCCGTCGAGTATCTGGAAAAACCGAAGCCGATATGGTCGAAAATGCCGCCCCTGTACATCTGCGTCAGCGTTTTTTCGGCGAGCTCCGGAGCGGTATATATAAGCAGCATCAGGTTGTGCGGCGACGGGAATTTCGGAGCCCGGCCGAAGCCGCCGTACACGCTGTCGTGTGTCTGCCTGAAAGCGTTGACCGCGCTCTCGACCGGCGCGTCGGATTCCGGCCCCCCGCGCTCTCCGCCTGCCAGCGACGCTATGAGCTCGTCGCCCCTTCTCAGCGCCTCGGCCTTTATTTCGGGCCAGCCGCCGCGGATGGCCTCGAGCAGGGCGATGAAGCGGTCTTTCGGGAAATACGTCCCCGCGAAGAAGGGCTTCCTGTCCGACGTCAGGAATATGCTCATGGGCCAGCCACCGCCGCCCGTGAACGCCTGGCAGGCCCTCATATAGATGTTGTCGATGTCGGGGCGCTCTTCACGGTCGACCTTTATAGGCACGAAGTGCTCGTTCAGTATCCGGGCGGCCTCCTCGTCCTCAAAGCTCTCGTGAGCCATCACGTGGCACCAGTGGCAGGTGCTGTAACCGATGCTGAGGAAGACCGGCTTATCCTCCGACCCGGCTTTTTCGAAGGCTTCATCACCCCAGGGGTACCAGTTGACCGGATTATAGGCGTGCTGCTTCAGGTACGGGGAACTCTCGTATATCAGTTTGTTTGCCTGTTTTGCCGCTCCCATGCCGGCGTCACCTCTCTTTCGTTCTTTATCTCAAATAGTATTTCACCGCCGCCCGTTTCGATTCATCGGGGCGGAGCGGCTATATTTTAAGGCGCGCTGCCGCGTCCCCGGAGTTTTCGTGAAATGAGCAATAAAAGTCAAGCGGAGTGCTGCCTGTTTGTGATATCCTCTGTATGGGAGGTGAGACCGTGGACTGCGGGGAGCGCGCCTGCGCCGTCAGGCGTATGAAGGAGTATATCGAGGAGCATATAACGGAAAAGATCACCCTGCGGATGCTTGCAGGTGCGGCCGAATACTCGCCGTGGCACGCAGCGAGGATCTTCAAGGAGGTGACGGGGCTATCGCCCTTTGAGTACATCCGGGCTGTCCGGCTGTCCCGGGCGGCCGCCAGGCTGCGGAGCGAGGGCGCCAGGGTAACGGACGTCGCCTTTGATTTCGTATTCGGTTCCCACGAGAGCTTTACGAGGGCTTTTACCAGGCATTTCGGCATGACGCCGCAGTATTACAAAAAGAACTCTCCTCTTATCAAGTTTTTCATACCGGAGAACGTACGCGATCATTACGTATCGATGCAAAAAGGAGTGAATATTATGGCGGATAACTCAGGCGCGGGCACCGTTTTTGTCCAGGTCGTCGACAGGCCCGCGAGAAAGCTTATCCTGAAGCGGGGAATAAAAGCTTCGCACTATTTTGAGTACTGCGAGGAAGTTGGGTGCGATGTGTGGGATGAGCTGTCCCGCATCAAAGGGGCGCTCTACGAACCGATAGGTATGTGGCTGCCCGAAAACCTGATAAAGCCGGGCACATCTTCATACGCGCAGGGGGTCGAGGTCCCGGTCGATTTCGACGGGGAGGTCCCCGAGGGCTATGAGATCATCGACCTTCCGCCCTGCAAGATGATGGTCTTCCAGGGGGCGCCCTATGAGGTCGAGAAGTTCGGCGAGGCGATAGGGGAGCTGTGGGAGGCGATGAAAGCCTATGACCCGACGATCTACGGTTTCGAGTGGGCCGACGAGGACGGGCCGAGGTTCCAGCTCGCCCCGATGGGCTACAGGGGTTATATCGAAGCGAGGCCCGTCAGGCAGCTGAACACAGACTGATCATAGCATATCCCCGGAATATATAAGGGGCTGCGGCAGTTCTACGTTTTGCCGCAGCCCCTTAACAGCGTTCGGTTCCTTTACCGTCGACCGGATACACGTCAAAGCTCAACAGGCTGACCGGGGACACTTTATTGTCAGGTGCTCGCCTGAGTTTATTCGATGCGTGCGTGAAAACGGCAGGTCCGGAGCTTGTCTTCCGTTGATATACAGTCAATCAGCAAGTCTGTATGTGGTTATCGTATTCACGCTTTCCAGATTTGTCGTATTTGAAATTATGGTGATATTTCCGCCGTTCTTCCTGAATTCTCTGGCGATGATCCTTCCGTATATGGTAGATTCATTGCCGTTTATTGTTACGTATCCGTTAGGAGCATAAAAAATTCCCACACATTTGCCGGAGCCTCCGTTGAATTCAATGTTTCCTGTTGCAGAATAAAACAAGATGTTATCTGACATTTCCTGTTGAACATCGTTTGAAAAATCTATTTTTCCGCTGGCACAAATAATGCCTGTTCCCGGAATACGGCCGTTGATTGTAATATCACCTTCCACATAGATCGGTCCGTCAACTGTTTTGCCGTTAGCTACTATGTCATCTATATCACTTTGGCTTAATACTATACCCTGCGATTTTATGAGGTCCGAAAAATCCGGCATGTCCAAAGGTTTATCAAGAATAATGACAGATTTATTAAATACATTGTTTATATCTCTTCCGCTTTCGGTACTGTAGGCGTTTCCGGTAACTTCAACATTGTTTTTTCCCGGTATAGAAACGCCGTCACGACCGTATACATCACCGCCAACAATAATACCATTTCCGTTGATCGATACTGTGCCGGCCCCTGCGAACACAGCGAAATCAAAAATGACTCCTCCGGGATTTGATATCTGAGCAACCGCTCGCGCGGATACATCTGTATCCGTAAACCCCAGAACTCTGGCAAATGTATATTCTACATTTCTGGTGCATATGACCTCGATTTTAGTTGAGTCGGGATAAGTTACCGTTACATCTGAAGCCCGGACGCCGTTTTTCCCGGCAAAACTGACAGCCGTGTTTTTTGCAATGGTTGTGTCCGGCAGGTCCCGTACACCCGCCAGTGCGGCGGCATCGGCGGCATTCTGCAGATGCGATTTTGCGACCGTAACTCTGCCTATATCTATCGCAATTGCCGCAAATCCCAATAAAACGACAAACAATAACGCGATCATTACTAGTGCTTGGCCGGATTCATCCTTAAGCAGCTTGAATTTAGAGAACATATAAAAAACCCTTTCACGGTCGGATATCACGCTTTTAGTTGATCGTCGGACATTTCCCGATACGGTTCACGCAGATCATCAACTTCAGCAGAGTTACAAGGTATATTTAAGTACACATTGATTTAATTAATTATAATGTTTTTTCATTACAAGTAAAGGGGTTTATAAGGATTTTCGTCTGTTCTCTAAACAGGCTGCTGCGGGCTTGACGGAACCCGGCTGCGGCGGGGCCAATTTGCCGGCAGGCGATAAAGAACACAAATTCATTGACACGAACAAAAACCCGGTAAACAAAATGCCGGGCCTTTTTGTCGGATCATATCCGGGCGGGTAGTTATTCCCCCAGGGGCAACGCGCATATTTCGTCAATGGTCATGCCGAAGCGCTCCCGGAGTTCCCGCTCCATGTGTTCAAACGGCGCAAAGAAAAACTCCTTTTCCACCGTTCCGAAGGCGCCTCTGAACATCTGCCGTGTCGTTTCAATACCGGGGTATTCCCAACCGTATTCACCTTTGTCCGGATAGGCTTCGAAAATACTGTATTCTTCGCCCTTTTCCAGGTGAACGTGATACTTGCCCTCATCCGCGAAGTAAAAGAAGTGTTGAAGTCAATCCAATACGGCGTATTCGTCCCGGAAGGCGAGTGGGGTTCAGTTTTTGTGCTTGCTTTTCCCGGGGGTGTTCGGTTTTGCTCCGGAAAAGGATAATGCGGCGGCGTGCCCCGCCGGCATATACATATTTGTTGATTACGAAAACGTCGTTGTAATATACAAGCCAAGACGGCGTCAATTGTCGAACAGAGAGAATACAATGTGCAACATGCATAAATAATAACTTTGTACGTTGTATAATTCGTATATCCGGACTATTTACAAATCAGGTATATGCTGTATAATGTATATAGATGTTAAACAGTACAAAATTTATGAAAGGAGCGCCAAACATGTTTGAAGATTTGTTTTCCTCTCTGACCAGAGTATCAGATTTTGAGTCGTTCCGCAAGGAATACGCTAACGAGGACAGAATGTATCTCCGTTACGTGTTCACCAGAGTTCCCGAGGAGAATTCAGACACCGAGAACGCTGCCTGATCCGGCGGCAGCGCCGAACGAATAAAAGAACAGCCCTCGCAAGAAGGCATTCTTTTTTAAATATATGCGAAAAAGCGGGGGATGTTCCCCCGCTTTTTCGTCAACTCGGGTCGCCGCGGCGATGTCTTTCCCCCGGTCCGTATAAAAAAATACCTGTTCTTTGACGCGCTTAAAAAGGCAATAAATCTGCCGGAGTGCGTCGATCCATGTCGGCCGGTTTATCAAACAGGTGGTTTATTCTCCCCTTGAAATCTGCTATAATCGGAGCAGCGGCCTGAAGGACCGACAGAGGGGGGTCGAATCTTTGCCCGTCATAACGATATCCAGGCAGATGTGCAGTTTGGGAGACGAGATAGCCGAGGGCCTGTCGAGCAAGCTCGGTTGGGAGCTGATCACCAGAAAGAGCCTGCTCAGCCGCTTTCCGGGGGAGTCAGCCACCGCTTACGACCTGCGAATGCTCTCGGAGAGCGCAAAATATCTGAAAAACCCGAGCAGGGAAGGCGGGACCTTTCTTGAGGTCATAACAAAAAACCTTCTGCGCTATGTGGAAGACCATCCCGCTGTCCTTGTGGGTTTCGGTTCGCAGATCATCTTCTCGGGCAGGGAGGACGCTTTGAACATCCGGATATTCGCTCCGGCGGAGACGCGGATAGCGCGGGCTGTGAAGCAGTTCAGAGTTACCCCGGAGGAAGCGAAGACGATGCTCGAATCCGCAGAACGGCGGCAAAGGCGCTTCGTGTCGACGGTCTTCGGCGCTGACATTTCGGAGCCTTCGCTCTATCACTTTATGCTGAACACCGGGAACCTCAGCGCGGACGAGGCTGTCGCTGCCGTGATGGCGCTGAACAGCGCCCGCGAGAGCCGCAGGCTCCTGTCGCGGGAGGATGCCCCCGGTGTCACGAGCCGCCTTTCCGAGGCACCGGTCTTCAAAACAAAATCCGAGGCGGAGTTTGCGCGGCTCCTCGATATGTACCGCATAGAATGGGATTACGAGCCGAAAACCTTCCCGATAGAATGGGATTCGGAGGGCAACGTGACCCTCGCTTTCAGCCCGGACTTCTACCTGAGGAAATTCGACACGTACATCGAATTGACTACGATGAACCAGAAATACGCGGCGCAAAAAAATAAGAAGGCAAAGAAGCTCAGGGAGCTCTACCCCGGTGTCAATATAAAAGTCGTGTTCAAAAACGATTTCAATGCGCTTGCGGAAAGACTACATATAGGCAGGGAGGACCGGGATGTATCCCTCTGAATTTAAACGTGTCGTTTTCACCCGTGAGGCGCTGCGCGACAGGACTGCGCAGCTTGGAAAGAAGATAACGCAGGACTACCGGGGCAAAGAGCTCATACTGATAGGGGTCATGAAAGGGTCGCTGTATTTCCTGTCCGACCTGTCCAGGGAGATAGATCTGCCGCTCCAGATAGACCTTATGTCTGTCGGAGTAATGAACTCCACAGGGAAGACGGGCGTTGTGAGGATCACGAAAGATCTGGATTACGATATCACGGGAAAACACATCCTCGTTGTCGAGGACATCATCCGCTCGGGGCTGACGCTCGGGTATCTGCTCCAGAACCTCGGCACAAGGGGCGCGGCCGACGTCAGGCTCTGCACACTGTTGTTCTCCCCGGCGGAGCTGCTGCTCAATATTTCCGTGGATTACGTCGGTTTCGAGGTATCAAAGAGCCAGCGGCTGATTGGATACGGATTGGACGTCGGCGAAAAAGGGAGAAACCTCCCGTATATAGCAGAAATCAAGGGGATGCGAAATTGATCCGCATCCCCTGTAATATAATGACTCCAGAGAACCCTGACACGCTCTTACACCGATATCGACCCTTTTTATTTGTAAAAGCTTTTTAATCTAACGCATGCACTCCGGCTGTTCTCTCTGAACGATACTCGGCGAATAACCTTATATCTTTCCTTGATCGCACCCTTTATCCACTTGTTAAACCAGTGTTCCGCTCTACGATTGCCGTCCCACTTTCGTGTTCCGTCACACTTCGTATCGCCGCGATCACACTTTCACTTTCCACTGTAAAGTGGCGGCCTTATATCTGAGTCTTTGCCTGTTTCGGAAATCCCTGGAGTCTGACTTAAATATATAGGCTGTGTGCGCCGTTGTCAAGACGTGAAAGCGTAGATATCGTCGGTGTGAATTTGTGCAAATCAATCAAAATAACCAATTATTCGCAGCTGAAAGAACGAGAATCAGTCAATTTCACTTTTTGCGCCGTGTCGTGGGGACACGGCTTTTTTACTGTCCGCGCAAGCGGAGCGGGCGGGGGCTCCGGAAGGGCAGTCATGGCACAATGTATTGCCCGGAACATATCATGTAGTGCGTGGCTTAATTTCATAAAAGGAGTTCTGTGCATGAATATTTATGATCCTGAAGTGACCGCAGCGGGATGCGTACCTCAGGAAACGACTATTGAGGGAGTGAAACTGGCGCACGCTTACGTGCCGTTTCAGAAACTCTGCGATACTTTTACTCCGGAGGGAGCGCTGATGAAAGGTACGGCTTTTCCTCCGCTTGTAAACGTCTACGGCTGGAGACCGAAGGATAAGGGGGACACGGCAGGTGAATAGGGACGAATTGCTGCAGCAGATAACTGCGCTTGATTTTTACATCATCGATCTGCATCTGTATCTGAACACGCACCCTAACGACGGGCAGGCGCTGGAACTGTACAACGCCTCGGTCAGGAAAGTTAAAGAGTTGCGGGAGGAGTATACGCAGAGATTCGGTATGCTGCTCGCCAACAACACGGAGAGCAGGCAGCCCTGGCAATGGATCGACGACCCGTGGCCCTGGCAGAGAGCTTTCAATTTCAACCTAGGGGAGGACATGGGTTAAATGTGGCTTTACGATAAAAAACTTGAATATCCCGTGAAAATCAAGAACCCCGATCCCAGGATGGCAAAGCTGATAATCACGCAGTACGGCGGTCCCGACGGGGAACTGGCCGCTTCATTGCGCTATCTGAGCCAGAGGTTTTCCATGGTCACGCCTCAGGCGAAGGGGACACTGAACGATATAGGTACAGAGGGTGCAAAATGGACCTTTCCGCTTCCGGGGCTGTCGTCACCCGGGCGGATGCTGAGCCCGATCTATGGCCTTACAGAGCCCGGAGAGCTCCCGTGGGACAGGCTTTTACGCACTTCAGGCAATCCCTGCAGACGGCGATCGCCCGGGGATCATTGAACTCAGGCTTGATAACGGTGCTGAACCCGCGGCCTACAAGCCCCAGAATACCTTCCCCGGCCACCTCTTCGCAAACCCGCATACACAGGCCGCACAGGATGCATTTTCCCTGATCCCTTTCGATCGCTTCAAGCTTTCGTTCCGTATAGCCGGGGTGTTTGTCCCCTTTTATCCGCTCGGGCTCGATCCGCATCGTGTTTGCATACCGGATGAGGCGGCACTGCTCATAGTCGTGGCAGCCGCAGTTCAGGCAGCGCCTGCCCTCCCGCTCTGCCTGTTCGGTTGTAAGCCCGAGCTCGATCTGTCTGAAGTCATGCCTGCGCTCGCCAGGGTCTCTTTTGGCCATGCTCGCCCGCGGAATGACCTCTTTGTCCGAGTACATTTTCGCGGTTACCTCGCGCTCGGAGACGTACGGCTTGCGGTATGGCAGATCAATGCCGCGCAGCCACGCATCAATAACGCCTGCCGCCCTGTGCCCCTCTCCGCAGGCAGCGACGGCGATATCCGCCCCGCCGTTGGTCGCGTCGCCGATGGCAAAAACACCCACCATATTCGTGGAAAAGGTGTGCTCGTCCGCAGCGATAGTGCCCTTTCGGCTCAGCACGATATCTTCAAAGCCGCTCACGTTCGTTGTCTGCCCCAGGGCCAGGATCACGCTGTCCACATCAAGCTCTTCGGTTGCGCCCGGTATCGGTCTGGGGGCACGGCGGCCGCCGGCATCGGGCTCGCCGAGCTCCATCTTCCGGATCCTCAGGGAACTCACCGCCCCGTTTCTTCCGATGATCTCTTCCGGTGCCGAAAGAAACTCAAATTTTACGCCCTCTTCGGCGGCCTCGTTTATCTCCTCATCCTGGGCCGGCATCTCCGAGCGCGTGCGGCGGTAAATAACACGGACGTCTTCGGCGCCGAGACGTATGGCCGTGCGGCAGGCATCCATCGCGGTGTTTCCGCCTCCGACGACCGCGACCCTTTCCCCGATGTCGGGCCTGTGCCCAAGGTTCACCTCCCGCAGAAAATCGATCCCGCCGAACACGCCGCGCAGTTCCTGACCGGCGCAGTCGATGCGGGTGCCTGTCCATGCTCCGATCGCGATAATAACAGCGTCATACCTGGCACGGAACCCGGCAAAGGTCTCGTCTTTGCCGATCCTGTAATTGTTGATAAATTCGACCCCCAGCTCGGCAATATCGGAGATCTCCCGGTCGAGGATCTGCTTGGGAAGGCGGTACCCGGGGATGCCGTAACGCAGCATGCCTCCCATCTGAGGCATGGCGTCGGCGATCGTTACCTTGTGGCCTTTCAGAGCCAGATAATACGCGGCCGACAGACCTGCGGGGCCGCCGCCGATAATGCCTACGGTCTTTCCGCTTGGGGGGGAGACCGTGGGTTTCCACGGGTCCGGGCTCCGAAGGACCACATCTGCCGCATAGGACTTGAGCCTTGCAATGGAGATCGGCTCCTCAACAAGCCGGCGTCTGCAGGCCTCCTCGCAGGGGTGCGGACAGATGCGGCCTATTGTTGCCGGCATCGGCAGCGTGTCTTTGATTATCCTGACAGCCTCCCGGCAGTCACCGCGGCCTATAGCCTGTACATAGCCCATACAGTCTGTACCGGCCGGACATTTGAGCGTGCATGGTCCGCGGCAGTCGCCCTCGTGGTCGCTCATCAATAATTCAAGAGCGATCTTTCTGGACTGCCTGATCCTCGGAGAGTCTGTGTGGACCACCATTCCGTCCGAAACGAGGGTGGAGCAGGCTCTTAGCAGTTTCGCGGTCCCTTCAAGCTCAACGACACAGAGTCCGCAGCCGCCGTAGTGCTCGACAGACTCATCATTGCAAAGTGTCGGTATCTCTATGCCTGCGCGCTGAGCTGTTTGAAGTATAGTCTCTCCCTCGTGACCGCTCAGGCTTATTCCGTTTACAGTAAGATTAATGGTATCCAAACTCCGCACCCCCTTTATTCCGCGCTTATCGCGCCGAATTTACAACGGCTGACACACATACCGCACCGGATACACTTATCTGAGTCGATACTGTGGGGCTGTTTTAACCGGCCGGATATGCAGCTTGTGGGGCAATGCCTGGCGCAGGCCGTACAGCCTGTACACACTTCAGGGTCTATGACATAGCGCAACAGGTTCCTGCACTGTTTTGCGGGACAGTGTTTGCTCCTGATGTGTTCCTCGTATTCATTGCGGAAATACTTAATTGTTGTCAATACCGGGTTCGGGGCGCTCTGTCCGAGACCGCAAAGCGAGCCGTCCTTAATGGCAAGACACAGCTCCTCAAGAAGCTCAATGTCCCCTTCTTTTCCCTCACCCTTGACGATCCTCTCGAGTATCTCTTTCATCCGCTTCGTGCCGATGCGGCAGTGGACGCATTTGCCGCAGCTCTCGTTTGTCGTAAACTCAAGGAAAAAGCGGGCAACCCCGACCATGCAGGTCGTCTCATCCAGAACGACCATGCCGCCGGAGCCCATGATTGCCCCCGTTGCGGAGATTGCGCTGTAATCGATGACGGTATCTATCAGGTCCGCGGGGATACAGCCTCCCGATGGGCCGCCCAGCTGTACTGCCTTGAAGGCCGATTTTCCGATCATACCGCCGCCGATCTCAAAAATGACATCGCGCAGCGTTTTGCCCATCGGTACTTCCACCAGCCCTCCGCGTTTTATTTTCCCCGTGAGCGCAAAGACCTTTGTCCCCTTGCTCTTTTGATTTCCCATTGCCGCAAAAGCCTCGCCGCCGTTCAGGATGATCCAGGGGACATTTGCAAAGGTCTCAACGTTATTTATATTGGTCGGCATATTCTTATAGCCTTTTTGCGCGGGGAAGGGCGGTTTGAGTCTCGGCATACCGCGCTTGCCCTCGAGAGATTCGATCAGAGCGGTTTCCTCACCGCACACGAAGGCGCCCGCTCCGGCTTTGATCGTAATATCACAGGAAAAATCCGTACCGAGGATGTTCTCGCCCAACAGCCCGCGCGACTTCGCCTGGCTTATGGCTTCCTCAAGACGCACTATCGCAAGCGGATATTCCGCCCTGACATATACGAAAGCCTCCGAAGAGCCGATCGCATAGGCGGCGATGAGCATTCCCTCAATAAGGTTGTGGGGATCACTCTCAATGAGCGCGCGATCCATAAACGCGCCGGGGTCGCCCTCATCGGCATTGCATATGAGATATTTCTTTCCCGGGGACTGCCGGGTCGCGTTCCATTTGAACCATGTGGGAAAACCTGCCCCGCCGCGGCCGGAAAGGCCGGAGGTTTTGATAACCTCGATCACCTGATCCTGTGTCATGTTCAGAAGGGCTTTTTTCAGCGCTTCATAACCGCCGCAGGCGATGTACTCGTCAATACCGGTCGGATCGATGATCCCGCAGTGGCGAAGGGCGATCCGTGTCTGTTTATCGAGGAATTCCTCATCCTCAGGCTGTATGCACAGCCTGTCCAGCATGGACAGATCGCCCGAAACCGCGGCAGCGGCGATGACATCCGCATCTTTCTCGCTGACGCGAACAAGCCGCCTGACAAGGGTCTCCCCGTCACGCAGCTCGACGATCGGTTCAAGAAAACACATACCTATACAGCCGGTCAGTCCGAGATCAACTCCCTGCGTTCCCCCCAGAGCTGATTCAAGAGCCGAATGTACCTTTCCCGCTCCTGCGGCTATGCCGCAGCTGCCCTCACCGATGACAATTTTCATAGCCCTTCCTCCTGTCTTGCGTTGCGGGCCAGTTCGTCAAGAATGTCTATGACCTTTTCCGGCGTGAGTGAACCGTATGCCTCATCATTTATCATCATGACCGGAGACAGGCTGCAGCACCCGAGACAGGAGACTTTTCTCAGGGAGAACAAACCGTCCGCTGTCGTGTCGCCGTTTTGTATGAACAGCTTCTCACCGATCAGGCGCTCTATCTCTTCCGAACCGTTGACATGACAAGCAGTGCCGTTGCAGAGCAGGATCAGGTACTTTCCGACAGGCTCCAAACGAAACTGCGAATAGAATGTGGCGACACCCATGATCTTCGCGGGTTTCACGCCGGTTCTTTGGGCTATGTAATAGATCACGTCAACAGGCAGGTACCCGTATATGTCCTGTGCTTTTTGAAGTATAGTGATCAGGTTTTCCGGTGCTTGAGAATATTCTGACATTACGCCGTCCAGCAATGACAGGTCACTGCTGCCAGAGGTGCTCATTTGGCATCCCCTCCGCTTTTCTTTTTGTACAATTATACTACATTATTCTTAATAATCAACTCAATAACGCCAAAAATACTGTTAATTGCTGTTATTATATTGCAGCTAATTTGTACAGATTATCCAATGCCAGGGGCAGATCAATATACGGGGAGTATCATACGAGCCGAGACGCCTCCGGATCATATCACTCCTCCGCTTTTTTTGGCCGGTCCGATAAGATAGTCCCAGGTCTGTTCAAGCGAATTTAATCGCAGCTCGCAGCTGCCGTCTTTGAATACGACAATCGATCCGATCATCCTTCTAAGGAAAATATCGCCGGCCTTTCCGCCTTCCGCAATCGCCGCAGCTTCGGCCCGAACCTCCTCTTCGGAAATCGCGGCGCCTCGCGGCGGCGATCCCCGCACAACCGAATTCAGTTTTTGCACTGCGGTCTCTGTCAGAGCATCATATTTCCGGCTCATCATCCGCATCTCCTCTTTTGAGATATTCCCCGAGAAAAAAGCGTCGAGAACGCGCTCTTTCTTCTTTTTGAGCAGCTCGATCTCCCGCTCATAACCGCGCGTTTGCGGCTGAGCGTTTTCCCTTTTGGTTATCTCCTCCATTGCCATGCGCGTTATGTCCTCAACGAGCCGGGCCTTATCGATCTTCAGTTCGCGCAGGCTCCGGCGCAGCATTTCAAGAGCGATATCGTCCCGAAGCCTCCTGCCTATGGAACAGCCGGACGGGCTCTGCGCTGTCCGGGCGGAACCTTTATACACAGCCCCGGAGCAGCGCCAGTACCTGCGCAACGTGCCGTCAGTGAGCCTCCTGCTGCGGGACACAAAGACTGAACCGCACTCCCCGCACCTGATTTTTCCGGAGAAAATGTATCGGTCGGAGTGACCGGCCCCGGGATTGGCGTGGCGATTGCGGCTTGCGATCCGGCGCTGCACGGCCTCCCAGAGCTCCCGCTCAATTATCGGCTCGTGATGAGCTCTGATTGAGATCGCGGTCTCCATTCCCCGGTTGGGCTTTTTTGCGTGGGTAAGATAGTCCGGCGTATATGTCTTTTTTTGCACCAGATCCCCGACATATTTCTCATTTTTCAGGATCTTGAGTATATATCCCGGAGACCACCTGCCCTCGCCTGTCAATGTCCTGAAGCCGCTCTCCCGCAGCTCCCGCGCAATGACGGAGGTCCCCTTTTTCTCAACACCGTATTTGTGAAATATCAGCTTCACGATCCGCGCACCCTCGGGGTTTATACGTATTTGCCCGCCCGATACGTCATATCCGAGCAGCGAGTGTCCGAAGACAACTCCCTTCTCCATCTGCCGCTCCTGCCCCCATTTGACGCGCAGGGAGGTCTTACGGCTCTCCTCCTGGGCGAAGCTGCCCATGATCGAGAGCCGAAGTTCGGCATCGGGCTCGAGGGAGTTGAATCCGTCACTCATAAAATATACCCCGACTCCCCACCGCTTGAGCTCGCGGGTACAGGAGATGGTGTCGAGAATATTGCGCGAAAACCGGCTGACCTCCTTGGTGAGAACGAGGTCAAAGCGGTTCATGCGGGCGTCGTTCATCATGCGGTTGAATTCCGGCCTTTTCTTTCTGGATGTCCCGGTGACGCCCTCATCGGCGTAAATGGCGTAGAGCTCCCAGTCCGGCCTGAGGCTTATGTATTGTTCAAAGAACGTCTTCTGACTTTCCAAGGAATTGGCCTGATCCGTGCTGTCAGTGGAGACCCGGCAGTAGGCCGCAACTCGCAGCATGGCTGCACCCCCTTTTTGTCATACCCCGAATGCATGCAGAAAAGCCCTCAGACCCGGTGTGCAATCCGAGGGCCGCAGAAAGGCCGTCTGCGCGGGCTGCTCTGTGAGCGGGGCTGCGCCCCTCATCATACGGTATCGGTACTTTTCAGCGAGTTCCTGCCGTTCAGCTTACCGATGCAGCGGAGGCACTCCTCCTGTGTGAGATATCCGCTCTGCGCCAGCTCAAGCAGAACGGCCGTCTTGTATTCGCGCAGGAACCCAGGCTGCGTCCTGTCTGTCGGCTGCTGCTCATTGTAAACCCCGCGCAGTCTGACGGCATAAGCCACATCCTCACCCCCACTCGATGAATATGCTGCCCATCCGCATTATTTGCCTGTCCCCCTCATTGCGCAGCTGCATGCAGCCCGGGGCGCCGGATTTGCATCACCGGGGTCCTGTTCGGTCCAAAGCTTAAGAAGGGTGCATTTTGCACCCTTTGCAGGTACAGAGGAGCTGGCCCACCTCGAGATGGTGGGGACAATGGTGAGGCAGCTGACGGAAGGCGCCACGATCGCCGGCATCGACGCCGCGACGCTCGCGCCCTACTATGTGGACCACGGAGTCGCCGTATACCCCGCAAACGCGGCCGGCGTACCGTTTACGGCCGCCTATCTGCAGTCAAAAGGCGACCCCAGGACAGATCTGTACGAGAATATGGCCGCTGAGCAAAAGGCCCGCTCAACATATGAGTACCTTATCAATATGGCCGACGATCCGGACGTGATAGGGCCTCTGAAGTTCCTGCGAGAGCGCGAGATCGTACATTTTCAGCGCTTCGGCGAGGCGCTGCGTATCGTTGAGGAGTATCTGGAATCGAAAAAACAATTCAAGGTCCCGAATTATAAAAGCAATGTTATGTCAACCAATATGGGGTCGGCCGGATCTGCGGGAAACAGTGCGAACACAGACCGCGGCATAGTGTCGGAGGAACGCGCCGAGTCGAAATTCAGGGATATGACAGGCGGTGCGGGGGCAGTCAAGCCCGGATACAACGATATGAAGACCCGGAGCGCAGGGGAAGTCATGCCCAAAAACAACGAGATGAACGCCCGCGGCGGCGCGGCAAACGAGAAAAAGGACATGGGGGTGGCGGCAGGCGGCGCGGGCTCCAAGTTCAAAGATATGACGGTCCGGGGCTCGGAAGGCAATATGGGCAAGTACAGGGATCTGAGAGCGCAGGGCGGCACATCGCCGATGAACAAGTACGGAAAGGACCGCGGGGCAGGATACTGAGCGTGCGTGACCGCGCGCAGTCCCTCCGGGCCGGGGTCCCACCCGGTGCGCTCTCCCGGTATTGGAGGCTGATATGAGCGGAAGCCGGAAATTTTTAAGCCCGGACGAGGCAATGGCAGGAGGGGGAGCCGTAGCGCAAAGCGGCGATTTCCCGGAAAACATAAGACCCTGGCCGTACAGTATGTCCGACTACCTGCAAAGCCACGTGGGAAGAGCGGTCAGGGTGAAATTCGATTTGGGCGGCGGCGTTTGCGAAAAAAGGGGGATCCTCGCGGCAGCGGGGATGAATTTCATCGGTCTGCAGCCGTGTATGACGCGGGACCTTTTTATTGTGGAGCTTAGCGCCGTGAAATGCGTTGAAGTTCTGGATTACAAAGGGCCGGGGCGGGGGAGATAGAATCGAACCCGCCGGCCTTTCGCAGCCGCCGCACCTAAGCCTTCTCCTGGAGGAGAAGGTGCCGAGCAAAGCGAGGCGGATAAGGCGGCGTTGAGATCTCACATCATCCTGATGGGCCTTCGCCGCCCGCCTTCCCCGGAGCGTTTCAAAGAGCAACTGTTTTTAACACGCTCCGGCGGCTGGTTATTTCTGGTTCTCTTCCGTGTACTCTTTTGCGTTTATGACCTGCTCAAGGCTCGGATGCGCCTCGCCGGAAACGCCTGAAGTACTCTGCGCATTCGCCCATGCCGCGGTCTTTTGATTTTCCGAGGGTCTTTTCGGGTCCTTCTTGATCTCCATTTCGGCCTCCTTCCTTTGTTATAGGCGCTGCTCCGGGGAACTGACTGTCCCGCCGCCCGGGGGATGACAGGTCCGGGCAGCCATTTGAGCGTAAGCTTCAAACCTCTGCTTCGCGTGCCGCTGCGATTTTTCAAAGAGCTTGCCGGCATTTGAAGGGGAGGTCTTGTATATCTGCGTGTAACGCACCTCGCCCTCAAGGAATTCTCTGTACGGCATAGAGGGCTCTTTCGAGTCGAGGATAAAGGGGCTGCCGCCCTGTGCCGCGACTCTCGGATCGTATCTGTACAGCTGCCAGTATCCGCAATCCACAGCTTTTTTTGTCTCGGCGATGCTCTTGGACATGCCCGCTTTTATCCCGTGGTTTATGCAGGGCGCGTATGCTATAAGCAGGGAGGGGCCCGGGAAGCTCTCGGCCTCGCGCATCGCTTTTATCGTCTGGTTCATGTCTGCCCCTATCGCGATCTGGGCTACATAGACGCTGCCGTAGCTTATGGCCATCATCCCCAGGTCCTTCTTTCTCGTGCGCTTGCCGCCATAAGCGAACCTGGCCACCGCGCCTTCCGGGGTGGACTTAGAGGCCTGGCCGCCGGTGTTGGAGTACACCTCGGTATCGAGGACGAGCATGTTCACGTCGCCGCCCGACGCTATGACGTGGTCCAAGCCGCCGTAGCCGATGTCGTATGCCCATCCGTCGCCGCCTATCATCCACACGGAGCGCTTTTCGAGATAGCTGCGCAGTTCGTATATCTTTCTCAGCACAGGGTTTTGAGACAGGTCGGTCTTTTCGAGGAGGCCCACGATCTCCTTTGAGATCGCGAGCGAAGCGGGCCCGTCGTCATATTTCTCGAGCCAGTCGCGAAACAGCTGCCGCAGCCCGCGGTCGACACCCTCGTCCGGGTGCGCCTGCATCACAAGGTCTTCGAGCCGCTCTCTGAGCTGCCTGACGCCCAGGTACATGCCGTATCCGTATTCCGCGTTGTCTTCAAACAGGGAGCTGGCCCAGGCGGGGCCCCTGCCGTCAGAGCCCGTACTGTACGCGATGGACGGCGCGCTGGCCGCCCAGATCGAGGAGCAGCCCGTCGCGTTGGCTATCATCATGCGATCGCCGAAAAGCTGCGTTAAAAGCCGCACGTAGGGCGTCTCCCCGCAGCCCGGGCATGCCCCGCTGAACTCGAGAAGAGGCCTCATGAGCTGGCTGCCGCGGACAGTGAAGCGGTCGACAAGGTCGGGCTTTTCCGTCAGCGTCATGGCAAATTCCCAGTTATCGCTCTCGGCATCGATCTGAGACGCTGCGGCTTTCATTACGAGAGCCTTCTCCTTTGACGGGCAGATGTCCGCGCAGTTGCCGCAGCCCGTGCAGTCGAGCGGCGACACCTGCACGCGCAGGGAATATGCTTCAAGGCCTTTACCTGCAGCCTTTCTGACCTCGAATCGTGCGGGCGAGCGGGATCTTTCGTCGCCGTCAAGCAGGAACATGCGTATCGTCGCGTGCGGGCAGACGAAGGAACACCTGCCGCACTGGATGCAGTTGTCGGGCAGCCATTCCGGGATGAACGGAGCTATGCCGCGCTTTTCATAGGAGGTCGTCCCGAGGGGGTATGAGCCGTCCTCCATGCCGGAAAACGCGCTCACGGGCAGGCTGTCGCCCCTGTTTGACGCCATCACGCGCTGTATGCGCCTGACAAAGCCGGGCGAGCTGTCGTCTGTCCCGCCGTTGTCCCGGGCGTCGGCCCACTCGGCCGGCACGTCGACCTTCACAAGCGACTGCGCGCCGCGGTCGACGGCCGCGTTGTTCATCTGCACTATATTGCCGCCTTTGCGCCCGTAGGACTTTTCGTTGGACTCTTTCAGAAGCCGCATGGCGAGCTCCGGAGGTACGACGCGCATCAGGCTGAAAAATGCCGACTGCATTATCATGTTGATGCGGTTACCGAGGCCGATCTCGGAGGCTATCTTCTCGGCGTCGATTATATAGAACCTGACGCCGCCTGACGCAAGGCAGCGTTTCAGGGGCGCGGGCAGGATGTCCCCGACGTCATCGGGGCCGCGGTCGCAGTTGAGCACGAAGATCCCGCCCGGCCTGATATACTCGCTGAGGTCGTAGTTGTTGAGAAAAGTCTTGTTATGGCACGCGAGATAATCGGCCTTGTACGTCAGGTATGAAGACAAAATCGGGTTTTTGCCGAATTTAAGGTGGGAGACGGTCGTGCCGCCTGATTTTTTGCTGTCATAGGAGAAATACGCCTGGACGTTGAGATCCGTGTTCTCGCCTATGATCCTGCAGGCCGTCTTGTTCGCGCCCACAGTGCCGTCCGAGCCGAGGCCCCAGAACTGGCAGGTGACCTCGCCGTTCTCGGGGGGAGCGTACGACCGGTCCTCGGGAAGTGAAAGATTCGTCACGTCGTCGTCTATACCCACCGTGAAGCCGTTTATCGGCCGGGCGGCTCTCAGATTGTTGTAAACGGCCAGTATCTGCTGCGGCGTCGTATCTTTCGAGCCGAGGCCGTACCTGCCGCCGACGATGAGCGGCGCTCCCGAGCGCCCCGAGAACATACTGCATACGTCAAGATACAGCGGCTCTCCGGGTGCACCCGGCTCTTTCGTCCTGTCAAGTACGGCTATGCGCTCGACGCCGGGGGGGAGGGCCTCGAAGAAGTATTTCCCGGAAAAAGGCCTGTAGAGCCTGACTGCCAGCAGGCCCGCCTTCACGCCGCGATTCGAAAGATACTCAATCGTCTCCCTGACCGTGCCGCACACGGATCCCATAGCTATGATAACGTCCTTCGCGTCGGGAGGGCCGTAATAATCAAACGGGCGGTAAGCGCGCCCGGTGAGCTCCCGGTATTTTTGCATATAGCCTCTGACAATGTCGGGAGCGGCGAGATAAAAACTGTTCTGGACCTCCCGCCCCTGGAAGTAAATGTCGGGGTTTTGCGCCGTGCCACGCACCTGCGGACGGGAGGGGCTGAGTGAGCGGTCCCTGAATTCCTGTATTGCCTCCAGGTCCGCTATAGAGGCGATCGCTCCGTACCCGAGCTCCTCAATATTCCTGTACTCGTGCGATGTTCTGAACCCGTCGAAGAAATGTATGAACGGCAGACGGGCCGATATGGCGCTCAGGTGGGCGATAAAGCCCAGGTCCATTGCCTCCTGGGGGTTTGCCGAAGCCAGCATGCAGGCGCCCGTCTGCCTGCACGCCATCACATCCTGATGATCTCCGAAGATGGAGAGGGCGTGAGTCGACAGAGCTCTCGCCGAGACGTGCAGCACGCCGGGGAGCAGTTCTCCCGCCATCTTGTATATGTTCGGTATCATCAGCAGCAGGCCCTGTGCCGCCGTAAATGTGGTCGTGAGCGCGCCGGAGGCCAGTGAGCCGTGCATCGCCCCGGCGGCGCCCGCCTCAGACTGCATCTCGACGACCCTGACCGTCTGGCCGAAGATGTTCTTCTTCCCGAGCGATGCCCACTCGTCCGTCAGTTCCGCCATCGGAGTGGACGGCGTTATGGGGTAGATCGCCGCCACCTCGGTGAAAGCGTAGGCGGCGTATGCCGCCGCGTGGTTTCCGTCTACGGTTATCTTACCCGGCATGGAATGCGCTCCTCATCGGCAGATTTTTATGTCGCGCCCCGCGCGGTATTTCCGGGGAGGACGGTCCTCACGGCCGCTCCGATCTCCTCACGTGCCCGTGACAAGGTGTGCAGCCGGTATGCACGGGCATGTGAAGTTGTCGTTGTATTTTGCGCTGCCTTTGATCTTGCCTCTCGACTCCTTGTGCAAAACGGACGTGACGACGCATGTATCCGGCAGATTTATCAACCCAAACGATATCTTTAACAATATGGGACGCGAATATTCGCGCCGCGATAAACCCGCCGTTCGGGGCAAAAAAAGCGTGAAGCGGCATTGCTTGTAAGCCGCTCCACGCTCCGGTGTGTCAAAGAACGCTTGTTCTTTGACATTGCGATTAAATTTCCCGGGTCAGTCGGAATCTGCTCCTTCGGCGAAATCAAGAATCTCGGAAGTCGTCAGCATCACGCCTCCCTCGAATTCAACTACGCCGTTCTCCGGTTTCGCGACCTCGGGCATGGACCCGGGCTTTGTCACCTCGGGCGGTACGGGAGGCCTGACTATCTCGGGTGTCCTTGGGGAGGATTTCTTTCTCTCCGCCATAGCCGCTATAAGTTCCCGCCGCCGGCCAGCCTGCGCTCCTCGGCCTCGATCATCTTCTGTACCATGCGCCCGCCTATGGGGCCGCCCTGTTGGCCGTTGATCTTCGACGGGACATCCCCTTTGTAGTGGTCGTTGTTCTCTTTGACGTACTGTGACATTCCTATTTCGGCGGCGGCTTCCATTTTCAGCGCTTTGAGCTTTTCGCTGATATCTTTTTTGCTCATGTCAAACTCCTTTTATATAAGCCGGTCATTCCTGTTTCGCGGCCGCTGCCGGAAGAGCAGCCGCCGGCTCGTGAGAGGCGGCCGTATCGCCGTCCGCAAAAATATTATCTTACTAAACGGCGAAAATATGCGCCGCGGCGCATCCGCAATATTTTCAAGCGGCATATTTTGCATGAATTACAAAGAACAGCCTGTCGCGACAGCGGCAGACTGTTCCCGGAGGGAATATAAGTTGAAGAGGTTTTGATCAGGAGGGCACGGAAGGCTGCTCCGATTCCCGGTCGGGGGACGCGTTCCCCGACGAGCGGAACAATTTTTTGAAAAAGACGATGGCCAGTATGACCGCGACGACGGCGGACAATCCTTCCACGATCGGGGTCGAAGCGGCGACGCCGTACAGGGGCCACAGATGGTTGAAAAGGACCATCAGAGGGATGTCAAGTATCCCTTTACGCATTATGGACATGAACATGGCCTCGACTTTTTTCTCCGCGGCCTGGAAAAGCATCATTGCGGTCATAGATATCGACGCCAGGGGCATTGCCGAACAGACCAGGCGTATGAAACGGCTCCCGTACCTGATAGTATCCGCGTCGTCGATAAAGAATCGGACAAAAACATGGCCGAAGATGAGCGAGACGATCATGCACAGGGTCGCAAAACCGACGGCGATGGATGCGGCGCCTGTTATGGCGCTCTTCATGCGCTTATAGTTCTGCGCGGAGTGATTGAACGCAATCAGCGGCAGGGTGCCCTGTGTGATCCCCGTCGAAACCCTGAAAGAGAGCATGTTGGTGCGCTTGGCTATACCCATACCCGAAATGGCGGCCGAACCCAGTGGCGACATCAGGTTGTTGGCGACAGCGCTGGATACGCTGCCCATCATAGTCATAATGAAGGAAGGAAGGCCGATAGTTATCACGTCAAGAGGTATCCTTCCCGTGAACGCGACGTCGCGAGGGTTCAGGGAGAGGACCGAGACTTTCCTGCGCCTGATGATATAAATGACGAAGTAAGCGGAGGCCGCGACGTTTGAGAGCAGCGTGGCGACAGCCGCTCCAGTCACCTCAAGCCCCTTGGGAAGAATAACGAACATGAAGAGCGGGTCAAGGGCCATATTGAGCAGGCCCCCCATCGACACGCCTATACTGGCCTCGCGGGCAGCGCCCTCTGAGCGCACCAGGTTCGCAAGGAGCGGATTGAGCAGCATGAACACGCCGCCTATGACGCAGACCCAGAACATGTACGACGCCGCATAGTCGATCATATCGTCCATCGCCCCGAGCAGTCTGAGCACGGGTTCCCGGAAAATGATAAGAACCAGCGAATAAAGAATGACTACGGTGACGCCGCCCCAGACCGAAAATGCCGATACCTTGCGTGCCTTGACAAAGTCGTTCACGCCAAGACACCGGGCTATCAGACTGGCGCCCCCTATACCGAAAAGGCCCGCCATGCCTGCCATCAGCAGCATCAGCGGCATGCATACCGTTATAGCCGCGACCATACGCGGATCCCCTGTGCGTCCGACGTAGTATGTATCGGCCAGATTATATATGACCGCTATTACCTGGCTTATGATCGTCGGTACCGAGAGCGTCAATACGGCGCGGACGGCGGGCATCTGAATGAATAGCTTCCGTTCCCGTTCGGTGAGTTCCTGTTTCATATTTTGATCAGTCCTTTTTTGATGCGCAGTATTCTTTTTCAAGCTCACGAAGCCTGGTAATGCAGCCTTCTATCATGAAGTTGTAACTGTCTTCAATATCGATGTCGGCCTGCGAGAAGTATCCCGCGGTCTCCAGCGCGTTGAAACCGTGCAGAGAGCTTCTGAATGTGCGAAAAAAAAGCGCAGTTATTTTTTCCGGGAGGTCGTACATGGCTACGACCTTCCGCATTGTTTCAAGACCCAGCTTTCTGATCTCCAGAAGGTCTTCCGAGTCGTCGAGAAGAGGGAGCCCGATTATGGTGCGGTATAAGTCGGGGTTCTCCTTCACGAACCTGCGATAGGCGTGCGAGAGCGCGCGGACGGCTTCGTCTCTCGAAAGGCCGGAAACGGCCTTTTCGAGCGCTTCGTTCAGCCTGTTTACCGCCAGCTGCCCCACGGCGCGGTTGATATCCTCAACGCCGCTTATATGATTGTAGAGCGATGCCGCCTTGACGTTCAGCCTCACGGCAAGTTCGCGGACAGAGAAATTATCAAGCCCTTTTTCCGAGATCAGCCTGGAAGCGGTGTCCGCGATAAGTTCGGGGCTCAACCCCTTGCCCTTCATAAGCAGCCCCCGATCCGCGCTGCGGCAATAGCCGCAAACAGCAATAAACAAGCTGCCGGTCGGCGCCTTGTGGGGCCCGGCAGCGCGGCAAAATATGTAGTTCGCAGTAATGGGATTTAAAAACTAACAGTGTTAGTAATGTTATTATAGAACTTTCACCGACGGTTGTCAAGATGCGGAAGGGGGCGGCGAAGCACCGCGCGGGCTGCTATTTACCCCGGTCTCCGCCGAGAAAAAGAAACCGGGGCCACAGACTCAGTCGATCTGCAGCCCCGGCCAAGGGGGGGGCAAAAACAGGCGGCGCCGGGCGGGCGCGCCGAAAGATTCCGAAATATCCGCTATTTTGCGGGCTTCTTTTCTCCGATAGACAGGAGCAGGTTCAGCACGATACCGAAGATCGCGGCTCCGGCCACAGCGGGCACTCCCAGACCGAAGAAATTGATCGTGCCGCCGAAAGCGTAGTTGATGCCGAGGCCGAAAGTGATGATGCAGGCAATGACGGCGATGTTCTTCGCGGAGAACATATCGCACTTTTTATCGATCAGAATGGCTATGCCCTGAGCGGCGATCGCGCCGAAGAGATAGATCTCCAGGCCGCCGATGACGGCGATGGGAATGCCGTATATTATCTTGATGAGAGGCGTGAAACAGGACATTATCATAGCAATGACCGACGCGACAATGAGAACGTGCACGCTGAAGACGCGGGTAATGGCCATCGTGCTGATATTCTCGCCGTAGTTCGTGCCGGCGGGGCCGCCGATCACGCCGGAGATCATATCGCAGATACCGTCGCCGACGAGGTTCCGGCCGAGCAGCGCGACCATATCGTATTTTTTCTTCGAGCCCTTTTCGCGCGCCACGTCGTTGACGTATATGTCAAGCTGGTACACGTGCGCCGTGGACTCGGGTATGGTTGCTATCGCGATCGGCATTATCGCTGCGACTGCCGCCCAGGATACCTTCGGGAAGGAGAAGGCAGGGAGTGCGAAGATGCTGCCGTCGCCGATCTTCCAGGCGGAGGCCGCGAGCGCCCCGTCCGGGAGGGCTCTGAAAAGGTTGTAACCGTCGCCGCCTATCAGGTAGATGACAAGCGCCACGAGGCAGCCGAACGCAGCGCCTATCAGGAGAGGCAGCTGGCCGAGGAAGCCTTTGAGATACCTGGAAAGAAGCACGGTAGCAAGAAGCGTCGCGAGTGAAACCATCCAAACTACCTGAGATTGGCCGTCCGCGGGGGCTGCGTCCATAATAGCGTTGCCGGCGAGCGTGAGGCCTATTATCATCGCGACGGGGCCCGTTACGCTGGCGGGGAGGATCTTCTCGACGAAATCGCGCCCGGCGAACTTCACGATCAGTCCTGCGGCTATGGAGATCAGGCCCGAGGCGATGATGCCGAACTGCGCGATGCGGATGGCCTCTGTCGGCAGGATACCGTCAACTTTCGCAAAACCCTGGGCCGCCACGAGGCCGGAGATAGCCGAAAGGTAGGCGAAGCTGGAGCCGTAATACAGGGGCAGCTTTTTGCCTGTGATAAACGTGAAGCAAATAGTGGCAAGGCCGCTCGCGAAGAGCGTTGTGGATACCTGGAATCCGGTGATGAGCGCGACGGCGATAGTTGCGGGGAACATAACAATGACCTGCTGAAGAGCGTACAGCAGGAGTTTGCCGGCAGGCGGCCTTTCGTCGGGCAAATAACCGATCCTTTGTTTGTTCATCTGTTCTGCCTCTTTTCAAGTAATATTTTAATTTGATTTTCAGAACTACATTTCCATCAGACAGACGCGCATATCCTTCTCAAAAGGAGGAATATTCACTTCTATAAGCTCTCTGCGGGACGTCGGAACGTTTTTACCGACGTAATCGGCCCGTATGGGCAGTTCCCTGTGGCCCCTGTCGACCAGGACCGCAAGCTGTATTTTCCGCGGCCGGCCGCAGGATATGACGGCTTCCATGGCCGCCCGGGCTGTCCGCCCGGTGAAGATGACGTCGTCCACGATCACTACCGTCTTGCCTTCGACGTCGAAAGGCAGAGCGGCTTTCTTCCAGAGCGGCGACTCGTGTTCAGGCGAGAGGTCGTCCCTGTAGTAACTGATATCTATGTTGCCGCAGGGGATATCGGCCCCGTCGAACTGCCTGATGCTGTCGCGGATCATCTGAGCTATCGGCGTCCCTCGGCGCTGGACGCCAACGAGGCACAGACCGCCGGGGCCCCGGTTCTTTTCCAGGATCTCGTGCGAGATACGAACGATCGCCCGCCGGACGGCTGCCTCATCCATGAGGCATGTTTTCAGTGTCATCGCAATTCCCCTAAAAAATAAGTGTGCCTCGCCGCCTGGCGTGGCACACAAAAAACCTGCAGGAATAATCTGCATCCTCAGACGTTTTGCGGGCCTCTCAGTGCCGGTCTTTAAAAACTGTCCATAATTTTTCTTCATTATATCTATCGTTATTCTCATTCGTCAAGCGGGATAATCCGAATCCTGTCGAATTCGTGCAATTAAGAGAAATATGCGCGCGTGAATTATCAGAAATGGCAGTTGTCCACAATTCCGCCCGGT